>NZ_JBSGBG010000070.1:0-24304 GCF_053601135.1 Actinosynnema sp. NPDC004786
CTCGCCTTCCCGCTGGAGGAGGTCGATGGCGGCAACTTGCACAGAAGCCAACAGGCGACGTGCCCGTTCGGGCCAGCCCGAGGTTCGCCGCCGCGGCCTCCTCGGTGCGCCGGCCGTACCCGCACGCGGCGGCGACGCCCGCCACCGGCGCGCCCAGCGCCTCGACGGTCAGCCGCAGCGCCTCGCGGGTCTCCTCGGGGTAGTCCTCGGCCACCACGCCCGCGATCACCTCCACCCCGCGGCGCAGGTGCCGCAGGTCGGCGTAGAACGCCGGGTCGGTCGGCGGCGAGGCGTCGCCGCCGACCACGGGCAGGTGCACGGTCGGCATCGGCGTGCCCAGGCCGGCCAGCTCGTCGGCCAGCGCGTTGAGGAACCGCACCGCCGCCTTCAGGTCGGTCGGGGTGAACACCGGCACGTGCGCCAGGTCGCCGTAGCAGAGGTGCAGCACCCACCGGGCGTCCGGCGCGGCGGTCAGGACGCCGGCCACCTGCCGGGTGAGGTGTTCGGTCAGCCCGGCCCACGCCTCGGGCGGGGTGAGGTGGTAGGCCACCAGCACGGCCGGCGTCTCCAGCTGGAGCTGCACCCGGTCGCCCCACCGGGCGACCAGCTCCGTCACCTCCCGCACGACCGCCGTCTGCATGGTGGGCACCCACTCGCGGGCCGCCTCCATCGAGCCGAACGTGAACAGGGCGAGGTCGAGCGCGTTGGGGATGCCGACCTGGACGGGCGGCCGGTCGCCGGACCCGGAGGGGCACACCCGCTCCAGCGCGGCGAACGCCGCCTCGGCCTGCTCGACGCGGGCGAGGCGGACGTCCTCCGGGCACAGCTCGTCGCCCGGGCGGACGCGGTAGTAGGGCATGTCGTCGTAACCCCGGCTCTCGCCGGCGCGCACCAGTTCGAGCGAGGGCACGGACGACATGTGGTGCGTGAGCCAGTCGATGATCCACCGCGGGTCGCGGTCGGACGGGAGGGCGGTCAACGGCGCCTCGCACCGGTGCCGGAGGAACCAGCCCATGGCGGTGACGGGGTCGTCGCACAGCGGGCGCGGCAGCGATCCCACGAGGTGGACGGGCAGCGCCCGGCGGTCCTGGTCCTGGCCGTGTGCGCGCGTGGGCGCGTCAGTGGTCGTGCGGGACATGAGAGTTCGTTCGCTTTCAACTGGAAAACAAGCCGTGACAGGCCGGGAGGACCGCAGGGTCTCCGCGCCGCTACCCGGTGTCACCGGGGATCCTGGCCGGACCGCCCCGACCACGTCCACTTAGGACGATCAACACGAGCCCACGGTGCAGATGATCCACGCGATCGTGTGACCCCCGCCCGCGCAACGCGATTCTCCGTGTCCGGCAAGAGGAATCACAACGTTGTTACCACTGCCGCAGCACGTCCGCGATGACCGCGACGCCCTCCTCGACGTCGCCCGGCGCGCTCGCGCCGTACCCGAGCACCAGGCCGGGCGGGCCGGGCCGCTGGGCGTGCCACGACAGCGGCTGCGCCTTCACCCCGCGGGCGAGCGCCGCGGCGGCCACCTCGACGTCCGACACCCGCGCGTCGAACGTGAGCAGCAGGTGCAGCCCGGCGGCCGCGCCGTGCACGACCGCGCCCGGCAGGTGCCGCGCGATGGCCGCGATCATGGCGTCCCGCCTGCGGCGGTGGCGGCGGCGGGCGAACCGCAGGTGCCGTTCCAGCTCGCCGGACTCCATCAGCGCGGCCAGCACCAGTTGCGGCAGCACGGCGTTGCCGAGGTCGGCGTACCGCTTGGCCTCTACCACGGCCCCGTGGTACGCGCCCGGCACGAGCAGCCACCCCACGCGCAGGGCGGGCGCGAGGACCTTCGACACGCTGCCCGCGTAGCAGACCCGGTCGGGCAGCACCGCGCGCAACGCCGCCACCGGCGGCCGGTCGTAGCGGTGCTCCGCGTCGTAGTCGTCCTCGACGACGAGCCCGCCGGCCTCGGCCCACCGCATCAGCTCCCGCCGCCGCGCGCCGCCGAGGACGACGCCCGTCGGGAACTGGTGGGCGGGTGTCAGCAGGACAGCGGGCGCGCCGCCGGCGACCAGCTCGTCCACCCGGACGCCGTCGCCGTCCACCGGGACGGGCGGGGTGGCGAGCCCCTGGTCGCCCAGGTGCTGCCGCGCGCCGAGCGAGCCGGGGTCCTCCACGGCGACCCGGTCGACGCCGTCGCGGCGGAGCACCCGCGCGAGCAGCCCGAGGGCCTGCGCCACGCCGGCGACCACCACGACCTCCTCCGGGCCCACCCGGATGCCCCGGTACCGGGCCAACCAGCGGGCGACGGCGTGGCGCAGCGCCGGCGCGCCGCGGGGGTCGCCGTACCCGAGGTCCGCGGCCGAGAGGGTGGCGAGGACGGCGCGTTCGGCGCGCAGCCAGGCGGCGCGGGGGAACGCGGTCAGGTCCGGCACGCCGGGCGACAGGTCGATCCGCGCGGGCACGGCCCGCAGCGCGTCGAACACGTCCGCGCCGGGCGGCCGCCCGAACACCGCGCCGTCGCCACCCGGTCGGAACGCTCCGCCGCTCCCGGCACCCGACCGCCCGCCGACCGCACCGCCGCCACCCCGCGCGACCGCCGGCCCCGCGCCGCCGACCGCGTCCCCACCGCTCGGCCCTCGCGCACCCGCCCGCCCCGCACCCCGGCCCCCGCCGGTCGCACCCGCGGGCCCCGACCGACCGGCCGACCACTCCCCCGCCTGCCGACCGCCGCCGCGCGCCGGCCCGCCCGGCGTCGGCCCGGCCAACCCCGCGGCGGCCAACCCCGGCGCGGCCAAGCTCCCAGCGGCCAACCCCGCAGCGGTCACGTCCCGGGCGACCGATCCCGGAGCGGCCACCACGACCGTGCCCGCCCGGCCCCGGCCGACGACGTGACCGTCCTCCGCCAACCGCCGGTACGCCTCGGTCACCACGCCGCGCGACACCCGCAACTCCCCCGCCAGCACCCGGCTCGCGGGCAGCCTGCCGCCGACGGGCAGCCGCCCGTCCGCGATCGCCGACCGCAACCGCCCGGCCAGCCAGTCGGCCAGCCCGCCGCGCGGCGCGTCGGCGACGTCGAGCTGGAGGAAGTCCGACCCCGCCGTTGTGGACCTGTCCACCGGCTCGGGAATGGACCTGTTCACCGGACCATTCTCGCAGCAGGGTGACCGGCATGGACCACGGCACGACGGGCGTCGCCCGGTGAACCTCGAATTCCTGCTGACCTCGCTCGTCGTCGTCGCCACGCCCGGCACCGGCGTGCTCTACACGACCGCGGCCGGGCTCTCCGGCGGTCCGCGGCGCAGCCTGGCGGCGGCGGTGGGCTGCACGCTGGGCACGGTGCCGCACCTGCTGGCCGCGCTGACCGGCCTGGCCGCGCTGCTGGCCGCGAGCACCCCCGCGTTCCAGGCGCTCAAGTACCTCGGCGTCGCCTACCTGTTCTTCCTGGCGTGGAGCACGATCCGGGACCGGACCCCGCTCACCGCCGCGTCCGACGCGCCCCACCGCACGACGGCGCGCGTGGTGGCGTCGGGCGTGATGGTGAACCTGCTCAACCCGAAGTTGACGATCTTCTTCTTCGCCTTCCTGCCGCAGTTCGTGCGGCCGGGCAGCCCCGACGCCGTCCCGCGCATGGTGGAGCTGGGCGCGGTGTTCATGGCGCTCACGCTGGTCGTCTTCGTCGGCTACGGCCGGTGCGCCGCGGCCGTCCGCGACCACGTCGTCGGGCGGCCGGCGGTGCAGACGTGGATCCGGCGGGGTTTCGCGGGCGCGTTCGTCGCCCTGGGGGCGCTGCTCGCGTTCACCTGACCGGTCGCGCGGCCGTTCGGCCGACTAGGCTCCCGGCATGGCCAGGTACTTCGACGTGCACCCGGTGAACCCGCAGCGCAGGTCCATCGACCAGGCGGTGGGGCTGATCGAGTCGGACGGCCTGATCGCCTACCCGACCGACTCCTGCTACGCGCTCGGCTGCCGGCTCGGCAACAAGACGGGGCTGGACCGGATCAGGCAGATCAGGCACCTGGACGACCGGCACCACTTCACGCTCATGTGCCGCGACTTCGCCCAGCTCGGCCAGTTCGTGCACGTGGACAACGCGGTCTTCCGGGCGATCAAGGCGGCCACCCCGGGCAGCTACACGTTCATCCTCCCGGCCACCACCGAGGTGCCGCGCCGGATGATGCACCCGAAGAAGAAGACGGTGGGCGCGCGCATCCCGGACCACCCGGTCGCCCAGGCCCTGCTGGAACGGCTCGGCGAACCGCTGCTGTCCAGCACGCTGCTGCTCCCCGACCAGGACGAGCCGCTGGTCCACGGCTGGGACATCAAGGAACGGCTCGACCACGTCGTGGACGCGGTGCTGGACGCGGGCGACTGCGGCACGGAGCCGACCACCGTCGTGGACTTCTCCGGCGGTGAGCCCGAGATCGTCCGGCGCGGCGCGGGCGACCCGTCCCGCTTCGAGTAGGCGGTCGGGGGCCGATCCCGGCCAACGGATCAACGCGGTTGCGCCGCGCAGAGGTATGGGAGCGTTCCCAGAATCGGTAGCTTCCTGTCACCCCTCAGCGCAGAAGGAGCTTCCCGTGCGGAAACGGTTGTCCTCGGCGGTCCTCGCCGTCCTGCTCTCGGTCGTCGCACTCCCGGTCGCGGACGCCGCCGGTCCGGGCGAGGCCGATCACCGGCTCAAGACGTGCGCCCGACCCGGCCTGGTGTTCTGCGAGGACTTCCAGCACGTGCCGACCGGCGCGGGCACGAGCCTGAAGTGGGGCGTGGACACCCGCAACGGCTCACTGGAGGTCGAGCGGGACCGGCGCGGCCAGAAGGTGCTGCACGTGCGGGCCGAGGGCAACGGCCGGGCGTTCCTCAAGGTGGACGACTTCGCCGCGCCGGGCAACAGCTTCTACGGCCGGGTCCGGGTGAAGGTCGAGCGGTTCCCGACCGCGCCGGACTGGGCGCACTACACGCTGATCGAGGCCACCGGCGACGGCCCGGAGGTGGTGCGGCCGCTGGGCGGCCAGTACGTGCCCACGCTGGACAAGGCCCTCTGGGGCGTCGGCGCGGACGGCGGCCCCACGGGCGACTGGACGAACTGGCGGGAGTCCGCGCCGTCGAAGGCGGGCGTGTGGCAGTGCGTCGAGTGGCGGATGGACGCCTCCGACAACCGGATCACGCTGTGGTTCGACGGCAGGCCGAACCCGGACCTGACCGTCTCCACCCGCGAGCACGGCGGCAACCAGGTCGACTTCCTGTTCCCGAGGTTCGACACGGTCAAGCTCGGCTGGCAGCTCTACCAGCCCAACGACGGCAGCTACGACCTGTGGCTGGACGACATCGCGCTGGGCGTGAGCCGCATCGGCTGCTAGCCCGGAAAACCGCGCGCGGGACGGGCGGCGGCGCTGCTAGCGTCGCCGCCATGTCCTCGTCGTCCGCCGTCCCGATGCCCCGCCCCGCGGGGTGGCCGACGCTGCGCGGATGACGAGTCCGAGGCCCCCGTTCCCCAGGGGGTCTCGATCCGGGAGCCCCGCGCACCCCGGAGGTTGCCGATGCCGCGCTTCTACGTCACCACCGCCATCCCGTACGTCAACTCGCGCCCCCACCTCGGTTTCGCGCTGGAGCTGGTGCAGGCCGACGTGCTGGCCCGGCACCACCGCCTGCGCGGCGACCGGGTGCGGTTCCTGACCGGCACCGACGACAACTCGCTCAAGAACGTGCTGGCCGCCGCGGCGGAAGGCGTGCCGACCGCCGAGCTGGTCGACCGCAACGCGGCCGCGTTCGCGGCGCTGCGCGAACCGCTGGCGCTGTCGTCCACCGACTTCATCCGCACGAGCCGCGACGCCCGGCACCGCGTCGGCGTCGAACGGCTGTGGCGGGCGTGCGCGCACGACCTCTACCGCAAGCACTACGAGGGCCTGTACTGCGTCGGCTGCGAGCAGTTCTACGCCCCCGCCGAGCTGGTGGGCGGCAAGTGCCCGGAGCACGACGTGGAGCCGCGGCCGGTGGCCGAGGAGAACTGGTTCTTCCGGCTGTCCCGCCACACCGACCGGCTCCGGGAGCTGATCGCCGGCGGCGTGGTCCGGATCGAGCCCGCGGCGCGCCGCAACGAGGTGCTGGCGTTCCTGGACGCCGGGTTGCGGGACTTCTCCGTCTCCCGGTCGCGCGCCCGCGCGCACGGCTGGGGCATCCCCGTGCCGGGCGACCCGGACCAGGTCGTGTACGTCTGGTGGGACGCCCTGGGCAACTACATCAGCAGCCTCGGCTACGGCGGCGAGGGCTCGAACTACCGCCGGTGGTGGGTGGAGGGCGACCGCCGCGTGCACGTGATCGGCAAGGGCGTGGTGCGCTTCCACGCCGTGTACTGGCTCGCCGTGCTGCTGTCGGCGGGCGAGCCGCTGCCGACCGACATCCTCGTGCACGACTACCTCACCACCGGCGGCCGCAAGATCAGCAAGTCCGCCGGCGACGTGGTGGACCCGGCGGCGCTGGCCGCGCGGCACGGCGCGGACGCGGTGCGGTGGTGGCTGCTGCGGGACGTGCCGCGCGTCGGCGACGCCGACTTCACCGAGGCCCGGCTCGTGGCCCGCGCGAACGAGGACCTGGCCAACGGGTTGGGCAATTTGGTGAACCGGGTCGCCGTGGTGGTCCACCGCTACCGCGACGGCCGGCCGCCGTCGGCCGCGCCCGACGCCGACGCCGCACCGCTGCTGGCGGCGTGCCGGGACGCGCCGGGCCTGGTGCGCGCCGCCGTGGACGACTTCGACTTCCGCCGGGCGACGGCGGCGGTGTGGCGGATCGTGGAGGAGGCGAACCGGCACGTGGAGCGGGTGCGGCCGTGGGACCTGGCCCGTGCCGAACGGGCCGGTGACGCCGGGGCGGGCCGGCGGTTGGACGCGGCCGTCGCCGCGTTGCTGACCGCGTGCCGGGTGCTGGCGACCGAGCTGACGCCGTTCGTGCCGGGGCTGGCCGCCCGGGTGTCCGAGCAGTGCGTCACGCTGTCGGACCGGCTGCCCCGGCCGCGGCCGGTGTTCCCCCGGCTGTGACGGTCGGTCCAGCCGCCCGCAGCCGGTGTCTTCCCGGCTGTGACGGTCGGTCCAGCCGCCCGCAGCCGGTCTCTTCCCGGCTGTGACGGTCGATCCGGCCGCTCGGGACCGGTGTGTTCCCGGCTGTGACGGTCGATCCGGCCGCTCGGGACCGGTGTGTTCCCGGCTGTGGCGGTCAGTCGGGCAGGCCGGCCGCGAGCCCGAGCCACAGCAGCTGGACCGCGCCGAGCGCCAGCGTGGCGAGGAACGCCAGGGCGGCCTGCCCGACCCGTTCCCGCAGCCGCTCCCCGGTCGGCCCCGCCGCGACGTGCTGCCAGCACGCCATCAGCCCCGCCGGCACCACCACCGCGACGGTGACGAACAGCGGCATCGCGCCGAAGTCGTCGTTGCCGCCCCACGTCACGAGGAAGGTGCTCACGAGCGCGAGCAGCCAGGAGGACACCCCGGTCACGACCGTCCGCCGCAGCCGGTCCCCGTCCTCCAGCCGGGGCGCGCGGTGGAGGAGGAACGCGGCCAGCCCGGCGGCCAGGGCGAGGACCAGGGCGCAGCCGAGCAGCAGCCGCTCCCACCACAGGTCGAGGGCGTCCCGCCACCACGGCACGTCCGGCGCCTCGCCCGCGGGCACGCCGAGCGAGCCGACCCGGACCCACGGCGACGCGGGGCCGTACCCGCCGATGCGCTCGCAGCGCAGGTCACGGCCGTCGTAGTTGGCGGCGCAGCCGGTGAAGGTCCGCCCGACCCGGTATTCGACGGTCAGCGGCCGGCCGGCGATCGGCACGGTGCAGGTGGCCCGGTCGTCGGCCACGGCGCACCGGAAGCCGTCGACGACCGAGAACTCGGGGGTGTCGACGCGGTGCAGCCCGTCGGTCGCCCTGCCCGGCGCCACCGGCACGAGCAGGACCGCGAACAGCAGCAGGATTCCGGGCACCACCTGCGGGAGCCACCGCAGGGGGCCGACGCCGAGCCGGGTGGCGGTGGTCACGTCGCACCTCCTCACCCGCGCATCGGCCGCGCGGGGGCGGCCGTTAGCCGGTGGACCCGCCGGGGTTCGGCCGGCGGGTCCGGCCCGGCTACCTCGGCAGGTACGCGCGGTGCGAGCGGGAGAACTCGAAGTTGTTGTGGCGGTCCCAGTTGACCGACCACGTCATCAGGCCGCGCAGGTTCGGGTAGACGGCCTTCGGCTTGTACGTGCCGCAGTTCGCGCCCTTCATCAGGCAGTCGAGCGCGCGCTGGACCTCCGCCACGGACGTGAAGCCGTTGCCCGCGTTGACGCTCGCCGGCAGGCCGATCGCCACCTGGTCCTGCCGCAGGCCGGGGAACACCTTGGTGGCGTCACCGCGCACCGGGAACCCGGCGAGGACCATGTCCGCCATGGACACGTGGAAGTCGTGGCCGCCCATGAAGTGGTACTGGTTGTCCAGGCCCATGATCGGGCCGGAGTTGTAGTGCTGGACGTGCAGCAGGGTCAGGTCGTCGCGCAGCGCGTGGATCACCGGCAGGTACGCGCCCGCGCGCGGGTCCGCGCCGCTGCCGCCGCCGTAGTGCTGGTAGCCCACCTGGACGAAGAACGTCTCCGGGGCCATGGTCAGCACGAACTTCGCGCCGTACCGGGCCTTCAGCGTCTTCAGCGCCTGGATGAGGTTGACGATCACGGGGGTGGTCGGCGCGCGGAAGTCGGTGTCGTTCGCGTTGAGCGACAGGGAGTGGCCCTCGAAGTCGACGTCGAGCCCGTCGAGGCCGTACTTGTCGATGATCGCCGAGGCGGAGCGCACGAACGCGTCGCGCGCGGCCGTGGTGGACAGCTGCACCTGGCCGTTCGCGCCGCCGATGGAGATCAGCACCTTCTTGCCCTTGGCCTGCTTGTCGCGGATGCCCGCGATGAACTCGGCCTCGGACTCGACGTTGGGGCACTCGGCCACCGGGCACTGGGCGAAGCGCAGGTCGCCGGACGTGGCGGAGGTGGGCTCGGCGAACGACAGGTTGATGATGTCCCAGTCGTCGGAGACGTCCTTCATGCGGATGTACCCGGAGCCGTTGGCGAAGCTCGCGTGCAGGTAGCCGACCAGCACCCGCCTGGGCAGACCCGTGGGCGGCGTCGTGGGGGTGGTCGTCGTCGGACCCGTGGTCGTCGTGGTGGTGGTCGTTGTCGTCGTGGTCGTGGTGGTGGTCGTCGGGGAGCCCGCGCACGACGCGCCGTTGAGCTTGCAGTTGGCCGGGCTCGCGGTGCCCGAGGCGTTGAAGCCGAACGTCACCGTGGCGCCGGGCGCGACGCTGCCGTTGTACTCGCGGTTGGTGAACGTGTAGTGCCCGGACGCGGTGGTCTGCAACGCGTCCCAGTAGGCGCCGACGGCCGTGCCGGCGGGCAGGTCGAACTCGACCTTCCAGCCGGTGATCGCCGCGCTCGTCTCGTTCCTGATCGAGAACTGCGCCGTGTAGCCGGTCTCCCAGCTCGACGTCTTCGTGAACGTGGCGGTGACCGACGCGGCGTAGGCGGGCGCGAACCCGACCGCGGCCGCTGCCACCACCAACGCCGCCACCGCCGCCACCCGGGCGAACAGGACCCTGCGCGACATCGTCTCCTCCTAGCGGTGGCGGCCTCCAGGTGCCGAAATTGGACTAGACCACGCGAGGGTGTGTCAAGGGCCGCCGGAGCGGGTACCTCGAACGGGCGTTCGAGGAAGGAGAGCCGCGATGGACCGCAACCCGGAGAAGGACCCGCGGGACTGGACGACCGGCGACGAGCCCATGACCGGTCCGCAGGAGTCCTACCTGCACACGTTGGCGCAGGAGGCGGGCGAGGAGGTGCCGGACGGGCTGACGAAGGTGGAGGCGTCGCAGCTCATCGACCGGTTGCAGGAGAAGACGGGGCGCGGCCGCTGAGACCGGCGCGCCCGGTTCGGTGACGTTGTCAGGGTTCGTGGGCGGCCTCCGGACAACCGGACGCGTTGTCCGGAGGTTGTCCGGGGCATGAACGTCGTTCGGAAAAATCCTCCTGTTCCGCGTGGTCGCCGGTTACCGTGCGCAGGTGCAGATCCCGTGGCGAGCCGCCCCGCGCGCGGCCCTGTCGAGTCCGCTGACGTTGCTGGTCAGCGTGGTCACCGCGGTGTTGTTGAGCTTCGTGGTGGCCGCCGCCGTGATGCACTCGGCCGCCTCGGGCAGCGCCGCCATCGACTACCAGCAGAGCCGGTTGTGCGAGCAGGCGCTGCACCCGTCGCTGGAGGCCACGGGCGTCGCCCACGCGGAGGTGCCCCGCGCGATCGAGGAGATCAGGCGGGCCGTGCCGGACCGGGAGCCGCTGATCGGCGCCTACGTGCGGGAGCAGCGGGCGGACTTCGGCGGCCCGCCGACCGAGGCCAAGTTCGGGTACCGGCCCGGCGCGACGGACCACCTCAAGGTGCTCGAAGGCGGCGGCAAGGACGGCCTGTGGGTGCCGAAGAGCATCGCCGACACCGTCGGCGTGCGGCTCGGCGGGCGCGGGATGGGCGGCCGGCTGCCACCGGTGACCGCGATCTACGCCGACGTGCTCGACCCGCTGCCCGAGTGGTGGTGCTCGGAGCGCCACTTCATCGTGCCCAACGTGCTGGACCGCGACGAGCTGGCCACGGCCGTGGTGTGGCTGCCCAGCGCCGAGGCGTTCGCCGCGCTGCCGCCCGAGATCGCCGGCGTGACCGACGTGACCGTGCGCTTCCCGGCCGACGTGCCCCGCACCGTCGACGAGGCCGCGGCCCTGCTCGCCGAGGGCACCGAGCGCGTCGCGCCGCTCGCGCCCGGGTTCAACCGCATGGTGTCGCCGCTGGTGCTGCCGGTCGAGAACGCCCGGCAGACGGTGGTGAACGTGCGCTCCGCAGTGCTCGGCCTGACCCTGATCAGCCTGCTCATCGGCCTGGCCGGGGTGGCCACGGTGACCGTCCAGTGGGCGCAGCGCCGCCAGTCGGAGCTGCGGCTGCTGTGGGTGCGCGGCGCGGGCCCGCTCGCGCTGGGCGGTCGCGGTGTCCTGGAGCTGGGCCTGCCGCTGGTGGTCGGCGGCGTGGGCGGGCTGGGCCTGGCGCGGCTGCTGCTGCCCGGGTACGCGCCCTCGGACGTGCTGCCGCCCGGCACCGGGACGACGGCGGCGCTGGCCGTGGCGGTGGTCGTGGCGTCGAGCCTCGCGGTCACGTTCGCCACGGCCGCGCTGCGGACGCACCGGGCGTTCCAGGGCTCGGGCCGGGGCAACCGGGTGCGGGCGGTGCTGACCGCGCTGCCGTGGGAGCTGGTCAGCGCGGGGCTCGCGGTGTGGGCGTGGCAGCGGGTGCAGGACAGCGGCCTGGCCACCACGAGCAAGATCGGCGCGCTGCCGCGCATCGACGCCGCCGCGCTGGCGTTCCCGCTGCTGGTCGTGCTGACCGCGGCGCTGCTGACCGCGCGGTCGGCGAAGTGGGCGCTGGCCCTGTCGCACCGGGCGAGGCTGTGGTCGAAACCCGCCGCGCAGCTCGCCATCCGGCGGCTGGCCGCCGCGGCGGGCCCGGTGACGGGTGTGCTGCTGGTGGGCGTGCTGGCCGTCGGCACCATGGCCGTCGGCGCGGCCATCGCGGGCTCCCAGCGGACCGCGCTCGACGTGAAGTCCGGCATGTTCACCGGGGCGAACAGCTACGCCCAGGTCGAGCCGGAGACCACCGAGCTGCCGGAGGCGTTGCGCGGCAACTCCACCATCGTCGGCTTCGTGGAGCAGTACGACCGGACCGCGCTGGTGGTGGACCCCCGCACGTTCCGCGACGGCGCGTTCCCGTCCGACGTCGACCCCGCCCTGCTCGCCGAGCCGCTGCGGGTCGGCGACGTGCCGCGCCGCGAGGTGCGGCTGCCGGGGCTGCCGGCGATCGACCCGGACGCGTGGGTGCCGTCGTTCCCGAAGCTCGGCAGGTCCGGCTGGGTCGTGCCGGTGGACCGGATCGAGGACCGCGACGACGTGGGCTCCTGGTACGTGTGGTCGACCAAACCGCTGGGCGAGCTGACCGCGTCCCTCGCGGAGGCCGGCGTGAAGTACCGCAACGTCGGCGAGAAGGAGAAGGCCGTGCAGGGCCTGCCGTTCCTGACCATCCAGTGGACGTTCGGGTTCGTCACGGCGCTGGGCGCGGTGCTGGCCGTGGTGGCGTCGATCGCGCTGCTGCTGGCGGTCGAGGTGCGGCGGCGGCAGAACGCGCTGTCCGGCGCGTTCAGCACCCGGATGGGCCTGGGACCGGCGGCGCTGCTGCGCAGCCACCTGTTCGAGCTGGGCGCGGTGGCCGCGGCGGCGGTCGTGGTCGGCCTGGCCGCGAGCGCGGTGAGCAGCGGCTTCACCGTGCCGAGGCTGGACCCCGCGCCGCGCCTGGCCCCGTCGCCGGAGGTGCCGGACGTGGTGCCGCTGCTGGTGGCGACCGCGGCGGGGAGCGTGCTGGTGGTGCTGGTGGCGGCGTGGATCGCGGTGCGCTCGGTGCGCTCGGCGAAGATCGGGGAGCTGATCCGTGGGTGAGCACGTGTTGCGGCTGCGCGACGTCGGGGTGGACTACCGGACGCCCGCCGGCGCGGTCACCGCGGTGACGGACGTGTCGCTGGACGTGCCCGCGACGGGCATGACCGTGCTGGCCGGGCCGTCCGGGTCGGGCAAGTCGACCCTGCTGCGGGTGCTGAGCCTGGTGGAGCGGCCCACGCGCGGCGGGGTCGAGCTGCGCGGCATGGGCACGGCCCGGTTGTCGTCACGGGCGCGGCGGGCGCTGCGGCGACGTGACATCGCGCTGGTGTTCCAGAACCCGGGGGACAACCTGATCGGCCACCTGGACGTGGGCGCGAACCTGCGCGCGGCGGCGCAGGCGGCGGGCCGGACCGCCCCGGTGGACGAGCTGCTGGCGCAGCTCGGGCTGCCGGGCACGGCCGCGTGGAAGGTGTCGGCGATGTCCGGCGGGCAGCAGCAGCGGCTCGCGTTCGGGTGCGCGCTGGCCCGGCGGGCGGCGGTCGTGCTGGCCGACGAGCCGACCTCGCAGCTGGACGCCACGTCGGCGGACCTGGTGCTGGAGACGTTGGCCGACCTGACCCGGCGCGGCGTGCCGGTCGTGGTGGCCTCGCACGACCCGAGGCTGATCGCGTTGGCGGACACCCGGTACGACCTGAGGAACGGGGTGCTGGTGGCATGACGGCGTTGCGGGCGAAGGGCGTCGAGCGGACGTTCCGGCACGCGAGCGGGCCGGTGCACGTGCTGCGCGGGGTGGACCTCGAGGTGGCGGCCGGCGAGCTGGTGACGCTGTCCGGGCCGTCCGGGTCGGGCAAGAGCGCGTTGCTGGCCGTGCTGGCGGGGTTCGACCGGGCCGACGCGGGCACGGTGGAGATGGCGGGCGAGGTGCTGACGTCGCCGCCGTCGTGGAAGGTGTGCGCCCTGCTGCCGCAGGCGCTGGGGCTGGCGGGCGAGCTGACGCTGGCCGAGAACGTGGCGCTGCCCATCCGGCTCGGCCGCACCGGCGGCGCGCTCGACCGGGTGACGGAGCTGCTGGCGGAGCTGGGCGTCGCGGAGCTGGCCGACCGGTACCCGGGCGAGGTGTCGTTCGGGCAGCAGCAGCGGGCCGCGCTGGCGCGGGCCGTGATCGGCTCGCCCGCCGTGCTGCTGGCCGACGAGCCCACCGCGCACCTCGACCAGCGCACCGGGCCGATCGCGGTCCGGGTGCTGCGCCGGGCGGCCGACGAGGGCGCGGCGGTGCTGGTCGCCACGCACCACGACGAGGTGCACCGGGCGGCGGACCGCACGGTGGTGCTCAGCGGCGGACGGGTCTCCGTAGGATAGGCGTCGATGCGCCGCCGACTCCTGACCGTCGCCCTGGTCCTCCCCCTCGTCGCCCTGGTGCTGCTGGTCAGCGACTCGCCCTACCCCCCGCTGCCGGGGCCGGGGCGGGACGCGCCGCGCGCGATCGTGGCACTCGGCGACAGCACCATGTCGGGCGAGGGCGCGGGCTCGTACGAGCCGGGCACGAACGGCGAGAACGACAACTGGTGCCACCGGTCGACCAAGGCGTCCGTGCACCACACCCGGATGGCGGGCGTGGAGAAGGTGTTCAACCTGGCCTGCTCGGGCGCCAACTCCGAGCAGGTCGGCATCACCGACCAGGTGCGCAACACGGAGGGGTCGCAGGCCCGGCGGCTGGCCGCCATCGCCCGCGAGTACCGGGTGTCGGCGGTCGTGGTGGCGGTGGGCGCGAACGACGACCCGCGGTTCGCCGACGTGCTGGGCGCGTGCCTGCGGGCGTGGATCGAGCGCCGCAACGACTGCGCGAAGGCCATGGCCGACGAGTGGAAGGCGCGGGTCGAGCGGATGACGCCCAAGGTCGAGCGGGCGTTGCGCGACATCCGGCAGGTGCTCCAAGACGAGGGCTACACGCCCCGCTCGTACACGCTGGTGCTCCAGTCCTACGCCGCGCCCGTCGCGCCGGGGTTCCCGTTCGACCTGCAGAACCTGTCGGGGTGCCCACTGCGCACCGGCGACCTGGAGTGGGTGCGGGACCAGGCGGTCGAGCAGCTGTCCGAGGGGTTGCGGACGGCGGCGCGGGCGGCCGGGGCGCGGTTCCTCGACCTGTCGAAGGCGGGCGAGGACCGCGAGGCGTGCACGGGCGGCGGGAAGCCCGAGGAGGAGTGGTTCACCCGGCTGACCGTCGACTTCGACGGGCTGCGGGACGAGGCGCGGGCCCGGCACGCGCTGCAGGAGTCGTTCCACCCCAACGACCGGGGCTACGCGCAGTTCGGCCGGTGCATGTCGGAGTTCCTCGCGACGACGGCGCGGGAGGCGTCGTGCGTGGCCGGCGACGACGGCAACCTCGAGGCCGTGGTGGCGCGGGACTGATGGACGGGATCCTCCGGGACGCGGACGCCGCGCGCGCGACCGCGGCGCTGGACGCGAGCAAGGCCGCCTTCACCGAGCTGCTGGCCGCGGTGCCCGGCGCGACGATTCACGAGCGGCCCGGTGTGCGCTGGGTGGACACGGGACTGCCGGACGGCGTGTTCAACGGCCCGTCGCGGGTCGGGGCCGAGGGGTTCGCCGGGTCGGTGGCGGTGGTGCGGGCCCACTTCGGGGCGCGGGGCGTGCCGTTCCACTGGGAGACCGGGCTGCGCCCCGAACCGCCGGACGCCGCGCGGGTGCTGACGGGCCACGGCCTGCGGCACGTCGAGGACGAGCCGGGCATGTGGCTGGACCTGACCCGGCCGCGCCCGGCGCCGCCGGCCGTGGCGGGCCTGGCGATCCGGCCCGTGACCGACCGTGACGGGGTGCGCGACTGGGTGTCGGTGTGGGGCTGCGGGGCGCCCGCCGAGGTCACCGAGCCGTGGTACCGGGCCTACTCGGCGCTGCCGTACGGGCCGGACGGGTCGTTGCGGATGTTCGTCGGCCGGCTGGGCGGCCGGCCCGCCGCCACCGCGTACCTGTTCCTGGCCGCCGGGGTCGCCGCCGTGCACTACGTGGTGACGCGACCGGACCACCGCCGCCTCGGCCTGGGCACGGCCCTGACCGCCAGGGTGCTGGACGAGGCCGCGGCCGCCGGGTACCGGGTCGCGGTCCTCACCGCGTCGCCGTCGGGCATCGGCATCTACCGGCGATTCGGCTTCGAGGAGTGCTGCCTGGTCAGCACCTACGAGTGGGGTCCGCCTCCGGGCTGAGCAGCGCGGCGATGTCGGCGGCGGTCCAGAACGGCGTGCGGCGGGCGAGGTGGTCGGCGACCCGGTCGACGGGCCAGCCATGTGCCTCCACCAGGCCCGTGGCGAGCATGGTCAGGTAGCCGGCCGAGGGTTTCGTGTGCGCCACGTCGGCGGCGCTCCACGGCGCGGTGAACGTCAGCGCCGGGTGGCCGTCGTGCTCGCCGAGGCGCAGCAGCGTCTCGTACCGGCCGGGGCCCAGGACGTGCCGGCCGTCCGCGAGGACGACGGTGAGGTCGAGGTCCGCGCCGGGGTCGCGGTACATCTCCTGGGCCGCCACGTCGGCGAACTGCGCGGCCGTGACGAGGTAGGCGCGGGCGGCCGCCGTGCCGGGCAGGTCGGGGTCGTAGAACGCCCGGCCGCCCAGCCAGACGGGCGACTCGGTGGCGAAGTAGATCCCGCCGGGGATCTCCACCGCCCGGGTGGCGAGCGGCGGGCTGGTGTCCCGGCAGCCGGGGTAGCCCCTGGTCGCGCCGACCGGCGTGCCGCCGGCGAGGTAGCAGCCGAACCGCTCGGCGTGCAGGTTCGACCCGTAGGCGACGTACCAGACGAGGCGCGGCACGGCCGGCTCACAGGCACAGGCGGCACGGGCGGGCGGTCGGGTGCTCGGCCTCCAGTTCCGCGCGGCCGCCGACGAGCTTGACGTAGCTGCCGACCCAGGTGGCGCCGCGGGTCGGGGTGCCGTTGATCGTGCGGCAGGAGGCGCGGTGCAGGACGAGGTTGGCCGGGTTCAGGCTGCGTTCGGCGTTGATGACGTACTGGTCCTGGTTGAGCGCCAACCAGTGCTCGTACGCGCCGCTGTCCTCCATGAACCTCTGCATCCGGCCATCATGCGCCGTCGGGCCGCCACCGGCTGTCCGCCATCCGGTGCCACTCGTCCTCCAGGATCGCGTAGATCAACTCCTCGCCCCACGCGCCCTTGAAGACCTCGCCGTGCCGGAAGTGCGCCTCGCGGCGCATGCCCAGGCGTTCCATCACCCGCCACGACGGCTCGTTGAACGCGTCGCACGACGCCACGATCCGGTGGAGGCCGAGGTGGGTGAAGCCGAGGTCGAGCATCGCCGCGGCGGCCTCGGTGGCGTAGCCGCGGCCGTGGTGGTCGGGGTGCAGGATGTAGCCGACCTCGCCCTGCCGGTGCGCCTCGCTGAGCCACTTGAGCACGGCCTCGCCGATCACCTCGCCGTCGTGCTCCACGGCCAGCGCCAGGTGGTCGCCCTCCTTCTCGGGCCACGTGACCGCCGCCTTGAGGGCCAGGCTCTTGGCGGTCTCCTCGGGCGTGCGGGCCTCGCCGTAGAGGTAGCGCACGACGTCGGGGCGCGACATCCACGAGTGCAGCGCGGCGTGGTCGTCGAGGGTGAAGGGGCGCAGGGTGAGGCGCCGGGTCCGGACGGGGTAGTCGGGCTTGGTCACGGGGTCAATCTACGAAACCCGCGCCCGATCGTCGTGCGGGTTTGCGGCCGGGTGGCGGGAGGGCCGCTCCCGCCACCCGGGGGAGTCACAACTCGGCCAGGGCGGTGATCGGCGACTCGACGCAGTCGGCGACGAACCGCAGGAACCCGCCCGCCGTGCCGCCGTCGCACACCCGGTGGTCGAAGGCGAGCGTCAGTTGCGCCACCTTGCGCACGGCGAGTTCGCCGCCCACCGCCCACGGCCGGTCGATGATGCGGCCGAGGCCCAGGATGGCGGCCTCCGGGTGGTTGATGATCGCGGCCGAGCCGTCGACGCCGAAGACGCCGTAGTTGTTGACCGTGAACGTGCCGCCGGTGAGGTCCGCCGGGGTGAGCCTGCCCTCGCGCGCCGACGCCGTGTGGGCCGCGATGGCGGACGCCAGTCCGGAGGTGGTCAGCGACTGCGCGTTCCGGACCACCGGCACCACCAGGCCCCGGTCGGTCTGGGCGGCGAAGCCGAGATGCACCTCGTCCAGCACCACGACCTCGTCGCCCTCGACGCGCGAGTTCAGCTCGGGGAACTTCTTGAGGCCCAGCACGGTGAACCGGGCCAGCAGCCCCAGGAGGGACACCGACGGCATCGCGGCCCGCGCGGCGAGGAAGTCGGTGGCGTCGACGTCCACCCACACGGTCGCCTCGGGGATCTCCCGCCGCGACGTGGCCAACTTCTCCGCCACCGCGCCCCGCAGGCCGCGCAACGGGATGCGCCGACCGGCCGCCGGGGCGGACGCGGCGGGAGCCGTCGCGGCGGACGCGGCGGGAGCGACCGGGGCGGGGGTGGTCGGGGTCCCGTTGAGCGCGGCCGTCGTCCCGTTGAGCCCGGACGGTGTCGCGGCGGAAGAAGGCGGGGCGGTCGTCGCCGTGGCGCGGGCGGCCAGTTCGCGTTCCACGTCGGCGCGCCGGATCACGCCACCCGGTCCGGTGCCGGCGATCCGGTCCAGCGCCAGCCCGTTCTCCCGCGCCAACCGCCGCACCAACGGCGAGATGACCGCGGGCGCGAGCGGGGCCGGTTCCGGCGTTCCGAGCGTTGAACCCGGGTGTTCCGAACGTAGGACACCCGCGTTCCGAACGTGGGACTCGCGGCGGCGACGGCGGCGCGGGGCGGTCGAGGTGCCGTAGCCGATCAGGACGTTGCCCGAGTACTCCGACGACTCCGGCTCCGGTTCGCCCACGGTCAGCAGCACCGACCCGACCGCCAGCTTCTCCCCCGGCTCGCCGAACCGGGCGCTCACCACGCCCTCGAACGGGCACGGCACCTCCACCACGGCCTTCGCCGTCTCCACCTCGACCACCGGCTGGTCGACGGTCACCGCGTCGCCGACCGACACGAGCCAGCTCACGATCTCGCCCTCGGTCAGCCCTTCGCCCAGGTCGGGCAACCGGAAGTCAGGCACGGTAGCCCCCGACGACCCGGTCGTCCCACTGCAGCCGGTCGATCGCGTCCAGGATGCGGTCCACGCCGGGCAGGTGGTGCTCCTCCAGCTTGGGCGGCGGGTAGGGGATGTCGAACCCGGTCACCCGCAGCACCGGCGCGTGCAGGTGGTGGAAGCACCGCTCGGTGACCCGCGCCACGACCTCCGCGCCGTACCCGCCGAACCCGGACGCCTCGTGCACCACCACCGCGCGCCCGGTCTTCGCCACCGAGGCGCACACGGTCTCGTCGTCGAACGGCGACAACGACCGCAGGTCCACGACCTCGACGTCCCGGCCCTCCTCCGCGGCCGCCTCGGCCGTCTCCAACGCGGTCACGACCATGGGCCCGTACGCGATCAAGGTGACGTCACGCCCCTCGCGCCGCACCAGGGCCCGGTCGAACCCGATCGACGGCCCGGTGTCGAGCGGCCCCTTCGCCCAGTACCGCCGCTTCGGCTCCAGGAAGATCACCGGGTCCGGCGAGTCGATCGAGTCGCGCAGCAGCCGGTAGGCGTCGTCGGGCGTGCCGGGCGTGACGACCCGCAACCCCGGCGTGTGCGTGTAGTACGCCTCCGACGAGTCGCAGTGGTGCTCGACGCCGCCGATGCCGCCGCCGTAGGGCACCCGGACCACCACCGGCAGCGACACCCGCCCGCGGGTGCGGTTGCGGAGCTTGGCCAGGTGGCTCGTGATCTGCTCGAACGCGGGGTAGGCGAACGCGTCGAACTGCATCTCCACCACGGGCCGCAGCCCGTTCATCGCCATGCCGATGGCCGTGCCGACGATGCCGGACTCGGCCAGCGGCGTGTCGAACACCCGGTCCTCGCCGAAGCGCGCGGCCAGCCCGTCGGTCACCCGGAACACGCCGCCGAGCGGCCCGACGTCCTCGCCGAACACCAGCACGGTCGGGTCGGCGGCCAACGCGTCGGCCAGCGCGCGGTTCAACGCGCCCGCCATGGACACCGCGGACGTCTCGTGGACGGCGGTCATGCCAGCTCCTCCCGCAGCATCGCGGCCTGCTCCCGCAGGTGGCGGGGCGGGGTCGCGTAGACGTGCTCGAACAGCTCCTCGGGCGCGGGCACGACGTCGGCGTTCATCCGGGCCCGCACGGACGCCGCGAAGTCCTCCGCCTCGGCCGCCACCGCCGCCCGCCGCGCGGGGTCCAGCAGGCCCCGCGCGGTCAGGTACGCCTCCAGCCGGTCGACCGGGTCGCGGTCCAGCCACGCCGCCACCTCGTCGGACGTGCGGTAGCGGGTGGCGTCGTCGGCGTTGGTGTGCGCCTCGATCCGGTAGGTCAGCGCCTCGATCAACGTCGGCCCGCCCGCCTCCAGCGCGTCCCGGACCACCGCGTACACGGCCGCCGCGTCGTTGCCGTCCACCAGCACCGACGGCACGCCGTACCCGATGCCCTTGTGCGCCAACGACGGCGCGGCGTTCTGCTTGGACATGGGCACGCTGATCGCGTAACCGTTGTTCTGCACCAGGAACACCACGGGGGCCTTCCAGACGCCGGCGAAGTTCAGCGCCTCGTGGGTGTCGCCCTCGGAGGTCGCGCCGTCGCCGAGCAGCACGAGCGCCGCGGTGTCCTCGCCCTTCAACCGGGCCGCGTGCGCGAAGCCGACCGCGTGCAGCGTGTTGGTCGCCAGCGGGGTGCACTGAGGGCCGACGCGGTGCTCGTAGGGGTCGTAGCCGAGGTGCCAGCCGCCCTGGAGGAGGGTCAGCGTCCCGGCCGGGTCCACACCGCGGGTCACCAGCGCGACGGAGTCGCGGTAGGTCGGGAACAGCCAGTCGTGCGGGCGCAGCGCGAGCACGGAGCCGACCTCGCACGCCTCCTGGCCGCGGGACGACGGGTAGACCGCGAGCCTGCCCTGCTTGGTGAGCGCGGTGGCCTGGGTGTCGAACCGGCGGCCGACGACCATCCGGCGGTGCAGCTCGACGAGCACGTCGTCGTCGGGCATGGCCAGCGGCGAGTCGTCCACCGGCGTGCCGTCCTTGCGCAGCAGCGACAGCGGTTCGTCGCCGGGCAGCAACGTCCGCTCGGGCGCGCGGGTGCGGGCCATGGGCTCCTCCGGGTGTCTCGAGGCGGGTGGTCTCAAGGCGGGTGTCCCCGGGTCCGGGACGGAGGGCATGGTCCAGCTCACACCGGCCAAAGTTCCAGATCCGGGGCCGCGATCCGGACGAATGGCCGCGCACGCGGGTTATGGTGCGCCACATGACGGCGCGCACTGGACATTCGGCACCGCTCGACGCGCTCGACCGGCGCATCGTGGAGGAGCTGCGGGCGGACGGGCGGCTGTCCATGCGGGCGTTGGCGGAACGGCTGCACATCTCCCGGGCGAGCGCGTACTCACGGGTGGAGCGGCTGCACCGCGACGGCGTGATCACCGGGTACTCGGCGGTGGTCGACCCCGAGCGCTACGGCTTCGGCATCTCCGCCTACGTCTACCTCAAGATCAGCCAGCACTCGTGGAAGGCCGTGCGGCAGCGGGTGATGGAGATCCCCGAGGTGTGGCACGGCGCGCTGGTGTCCGGCGACTACGACCTCGTGCTGCTGGTCCGGGCGCCCGACGCGCACAGCCTGCGCGACCTGGTGCTGTCGCGGTTGCAGACGATGCCGGACGTGACGTCGAGCCACACCGTGCTGATCCTGGACGAGCTGCCGGCGGGCGGCGGCGACCGGGACGGTCACCAGCCGAAGTTCTGGGTCCAGTAGATGCCGTAGGAGCCGCCGCGGGCCATGCCCACGCCCAGCGCCTTGAGCTTGCAGTTCAGGATGTTGGCGCGGTGGCCGGGCGAGTCCATCCAGCCCTTGACGACGGCCTCGGCCGTGCGCTGGCCGGCGGCGATGTTCTCCGCGCCCGGCGCGGGGTAGCCGGCGGCCTTGACCCGGTCGACGAAGCTGCGGCCGTCGAGCGAGACGTGGTCGAAGTAGTCCTGCGCGGCCATGTCGGCGCTGTGCGCGCGGGCGGCGGCGGCGAGCCGGTCGTCGGCGGCCAGCGCGGGGCAGCCGTGCTCGGCGCGGGCGGCGTTGGTCAGCTCGACCACGGCGGCCTCGGCGCGTTCGACCTCGGTCCTGGTCGGCGTGGCCGGGGCGGGCGGCTCGGCGGGTTCCGGCGCCGCCGCCCGCTCGGTGGTGGTCGGGGCCTCGGTCGTCGTCGCCGTCGTCGCGGTGGTGGTGGTGACGGGCGGGGCCGCGGACGTCGTGGCTGCCGCGGCGGACGACGACGTGCCGTCCGGCGCGGTCGCGGGCGTCGGCCAGGCGGCGGGTTCGGGCGTGGTGCGGATCGTGGCACTGGCGCTCGCCGCGATCAGGGCCATCCCGTCCGGGTGCTCGCACCCGGTCAGGGCCAGCCCGGCGAGGACGGCGGCGACGGGCAGCACCAAGCTCTTGCGCGACACGCGGAAAACCTCAATCTGCATTCGGCGGCATTTCGGGCGCGGCGACCGCGAATGCGCTCAGCGCAGGGGAGCGCAGGCGGTCGCCGCACCGAAGTGGGAACGGGCCGAACGGGCAAGGGTGGGAGCGCCGCGTCCGACCGCAATTCCGACAATGACTTTATCCGGGCGCACGGAAATGTCAACAGCGATTTATTTAAGGAACATTTAAAGGTCGCATCAGGTGCCGGAAAGGGAACGGCGGTCAGACTGGCTCGTCCGCCGGGACGAGCCGGAGCTGGACCCGCGTGCCGCCCAGCGGCCCCCGGTCGACCACCAGGGAACCCCCGGTCGACTCCGCCGCCCGGCGCGCGATGTCGAGGCCGAGGCCGGTCGAGCCCGCGCCGCTGCTCCCCCGCCGCAACGCCGCCTCCAGGTCCTCGATGCCGGGGCCGGCGTCCTCGATGACGATCACCACGTGGTCGGGCCGCCGGAACAGCGCCACCACGAACCCGACGCCCTCGGGCGTGTGCCGGAACACGTTGCCCAGCACGGCGTCCATCGCCGCGGCGAGGTCGCTGCGGCTGAGCGGGACCGGGGCGGGCCGCTCGGTGCCGCGCAGGTTCCACAGGCGCTGCTGGTCGTCGGCGAGGGCGGACCAGAACACGAGGCGGTCGTGCACGACCTGGGCGGCGTCGCAGCGGCCGCCGTCGGGGTCGTCCAGTTCGCGGCGGGCGGCCCGGATCAGCTCGTTGACCTCGCGTTCGAGCGCGTGCACGGCCTGCCGCACGCGGTTGGCGCCGGGGTCCTGGCCGAGCGTTTCGGAATCGAGCCGCAACGCGGTGAGCGGGGTGCGCAGGCGGTGGGACAGGTCGGCCAGGATTTCGCGTTCGTTGGCCACGAGCTGACCGATCCGGTCGGCCATCCGGTTGAACGCCGCGCCCGCGTCGAGCAATTCCGGCGGTCCGCTCGGCGTCACCCGCGTGGCGAGGTCGCCCTGGCCCATTCTCCGCGCGCCTTCGGCGAGCGCGGTCGAGGCGCGGACGACCCGCGCGCCGAGCCGGTCGGCGACCAGCACGGACCCGAGCACGACCGCGATCGCGACGCCGCCGAGCGCGAGCCACGCCTTCGCCACGCCCTGGGACAGCGCGGCCCGGGGCACGAACGCCTCCACCACGGCCACCCGGCCGCCGTCCAGCAGCACGGGCTGGAGGTGCACGTACCCGGCGGCGACCGGGACGGTGGACGCGAGGCCCTGCTCGCGGGCGGTGCGCAACTGCTCGTCGGTGGCCACCGGCACGCCCACGACCTCGCCGCTCGCCAGGTGCACCGCGACCCGGCCGGCGGTGCTCAGCAGCGCCTGGTTGACCGTCGCCGGGTCGGAGGTGATCGCCAGGACGGGGGTGAGCGCGCCGGCGAGGCGTTCGGCGTCGGCCAGGGCGCGGTCCTCGGCGAGCTGGCGCACCACCAGCGCGAGCGGGATCAGGAACGCCAGCGCGACCATCGAGGTGACGGCCAGCGAGACGAGCGCGAGCGACTTCCTCACTCGGCCGCCGTGAGCTTGAACCCGACACCGCGCACGGTGTGCAGGTAGCGGGGCCGGGCGGCGCGTTCGCCGAGCTTGCGGCGCAGCCAGGACAGGTGCACGTCGAGCGTCTGGTCGTCGTGCCGGCCGGGCAGGTTCCACAGGTTGGCCAGCAGCTCCGCGCGCGGCACGACCTTGCCCTCCCGCGCGGCGAGGTAGGCCAGCAGGTCGAACTCCTTGCGGGTCAGGTTCAGCTCGCGGCCGTCCAGCCTGGCCTCGCGGCGGTCGGGGTCGACGGTGAGGCTGCCGATCCGGTAGGTCGCCGGGGCGGCGTCCTTGCGCGCCCGGCGCAGCACCGCGGCCAGCCGGGCGGCCAGGTGCTCGCTGGAGAACGGCTTGACCAGGTAGTCGTCCGCGCCCGCGTTGAGGAGGCGGACGATCTCGCCCTCGTCGTCGCGGGCCGTGGCGACGATGACCGGCACGTCGCACACGCCGCGCATCATGCGCAACGCGTCCGCGCCGTCCATGTCGGGCAGGCCGAGGTCGAGCACCACGAGGTCGAACCGGCCGCCGGTGATCTCCCGCAGCGCCTCCAGCGCGGTGCCGACCGGCAGCACCGCGTGCCCGAGCCCGGTCAACGCCCGGCTCACCGCCGACCGCACCACCGGGTCGTCCTCGACGAGCAGCACCGAGACCATGGCGGGCACCGTAACGCGGACGGGTGAACTCGTTCGGCGGCACCCGGTCCACGGCTGCGGCCGGTTCACGACTGCGGCCGGTTCACGACTGCGGCCGGTTCACGACTGCGGCCGGTTCACGACTGCGGCCGGTTCACGACTGCGGCCGGT
>NZ_JBSGBG010000070.1:24400-31956 GCF_053601135.1 Actinosynnema sp. NPDC004786
ACGACTGCGGCCGGTTCACGACTGCGGCCGGTTCACGACTGCGGCCGGTTCACGACTGCGGCCGGTTCACGACTGCGGCCGGTTCACGACTGCGGCCGGAACAGGCCGTCCAGCAGCACGGGGATCGCGCGGCGCGGGTCGGGGGTCAGCTCGACGGCCGCCTGGAGCATGGTCAGGACGACGACCACGTCGTTGAGCACGACGTCGCGGCGGAGGTGCCCGGCCGCCTGGGACCGGTCGAACGGGCCGCGCAGCGCGTCCAGCAGCCGGCGGAGGTGCCCGCGCCGGTCGGGTTCGGGGAACCGGCGCATCTCGTCCACCAGCGGGCGCATCGACACCTGGTAGGCCATCACCGCGCCCAGCAGCGACCGGAACGCGGCGGGGTCGTGGGCGTCGCGCCGGGCGGCCTCGGCGAGCAGCGCCAGGTGCTCGCGGGCCACGGCGAGCGCCAGCGTGCGGCGGTCGGGGAAGTGCCGGTAGACGGTCGCCTGGCCGAGGCCGGTCAGGCGCGCGACCCGGGCGAGCGACGGCGCGTCGCCCCGGACCACCAGCTCCTCGGCCGCGCGGATGATCGCCGCCCGGTTCCTCAGGGCGTCGCTGCGGCGCGGAACGGTCATGGCGGCACCCCGGCGAAGCGGTCCAGGTTACTCGCAGGTAATGAGAATAGCACCGACTGTGATCCCTCGGAACGCCTTCGTAACGTCGGCGACCTGCCGCCTTCACGCAGTGGTGTCTCGAGGGAAGGACTGGACGTGCGCGGACGTCTGCTCAGGATCGTGGGCTCGGTGCTGCCCGCCGCCCTGCTCGTCATGGCCACCGCGACCGGGGCGCGGGCCGCCGCCCCGGTCGACTACGTCGCCCTGGGCGACTCGTACTCCTCCGGCACGGGCGCGCCGCCGTACCAGAACGGCTCGTGCTACCGCAGCGCGCGCGGTTACGCCCAGCTGTGGGCGGACACGCACGAGGTGTCGTCGTTCAGGTACGTCGCCTGCGGCGGCGCCACGACGCAGAGCATGACCGACCAGTTCGCCGCGCTCGACGCGGGCACCGACCTGGTCTCGATCACCATCGGGGGCAACGACGTCGGGTTCGCCAACACCATGATCACGTGCGTCACGGGCAGCGACACGAGCTGCGTCAACGCGGTGGACAACGGCATCGAGGCCGCGCGCACCACGCTGCCCGGCCGGCTCGACGCCACCTACGCCACGATCCGCACCCGCGCGCCGAACGCCACCGTGGTCGTCCTGGGCTACCCGCACCTGGTGGAGCCGTCCGGCACGTGCCTGAGCGCGACCAAGCGGGCGGCGCTCAACCGGGGGTCCGACGAGCTGCACGCGGTGATCTCCGCCCGCGCCGCGGCCGCCGGCGTCCGCTACGTCGACGCCCGCGCCCACTTCGCGGGCCACGGCGCGTGCGGCCCGTCGCCGTGGATCAACAGCTTCTCCCTGTTCCGCCTGGCCGAGTCCTTCCACCCCAACGCCACCGGCTACGCCCAGGGCTACCTGCCCCTCCTGAACACCGCCACCTCCTGACCCCGAACCTCCAGACCGCGCGTGTCCTACGTTCGCGTCGCGCGTGTCCTACGTTCGCGTACCCCGAGTTCAACGTTCAGGTTCGCCCGACCCCGTTCCGAACGTTCAACTCGGGTGTTCCGAACGTAGGACACGGGGGACGCGAACGTAGGACACGCGGTCAGGAGAGGGTTCGGCCGCCGCGCCGCCCGCGCCCGACCGCCCTCCGCCTCGATCGACGCCACGGTCCCCGCGCCCCGCGCCGCGTCCCGCCCCGTGACGACCACGCGAGCGCCACCGCGCGCCGGCAGTCGCGCGACCTCCCGCCCGATCCCCGCCGTGCTCCCGGTGACCAGCGCGACCTGCCCGTCGAACTCCATGATCCCCCACTTTTGTTCGATGTTCATCGAACAAGCTACACAAACGTTCGCCGACCGTCGAACGACTAGACTCGGCGGCGTGCGCCACGCCGAGCCGAACCCCGACGTCGACCGGCTCGCGCTGACCGACGTCCTGGCGGCGCTCAGCGACCCCCTGCGGGTGGGCCTGGTCCGCCTGCTCGCCGACGGCGAGGAGCACAACTTCGGCGAGTTCGCCGTCCCCGTCGCGAAGTCCACCCTGAGCCACCACCTCAAGGTGCTCAACGCCGCGGGCCTGACCTGGCGGCGCGACGAGGGCACCCGCTGCTACGTCCGGCTGCGCCGCGCGGACCTCGACGCCCGCTTCCCCGACCTGCTCGACACCGTGCTCGCCGCCGCCCGCCGCGACGACGTCGGCGGCCACGTCACCACGGCCCGCGGCGGGCCGGCCGCCGGCTGCTGACCGCCCGGCCCCCGCCGGCAGGATGACCACGTGACCAGGGGTCTGCAGTACTTCGCCGCGTGGGCCGCCTCGACCGCGGCCGCGGTGGCGTTGTCCTTCCTGGGCCTGCGGTCCGTGCTGGACGCCGGCGTGCCCGAACGCCCGCGCGTCGTCGCCGGACCCGTCCAGTCGTCGGCGATCGAGCGGACCACGACCACCGTGCCGACGCCCACCACCACGACGACCACGGCGCCGGCCCCGGTGATCGCGACCGCCACGCCGATCACCACGACGACGACCCCGCCGCCCGCCACCACCACCACGACCCCACCGCCGCTGCCGTCCGAGAACGGCACCTGGGCCGACCAGGACGGCGAACCGGTGTACCTGCGCAGCTTCCGCCTCCAGGGCGGGGTCGCCGCGATCCGCTTCTCCGCCCGCGACATCGAGCCGATCTCGGCCACCCCGCGCCAGGGCTTCGCCACCACCGTGGAGCAGCCGGCGCACGCCGTCGTGGTCGAGTTCACCGGCGGCGGCCACCGGTCCCGGCTGGAGGCCACCTGGGTCGGCGGACCGCAGTGGCGCATCGTGGAGACCGGGTAGGACGCCCACCGCGCCGCCGCACGGCCGGACGCCGGGCACCCGCACGGCCCACCCGGCGCGTGCGGATTCGTCAGCCGCGAGCCGATCACCGCGCGGCCCGCGGCCCGGTGCGGGCGCTGTCCAGGCATTCACCCGTTCGCGGACGGACTCCACCCGTTAGCCGAACGGGTGGTTCGATCACGGTCATGACGCACCCCGGCGAACCGCACCGCGACGACCTCTCCGCCCGGCTGAACTGGCTGCGCGCCGGCGTCCTGGGCGCCAACGACGGCATCGTGTCCACCGCCGGCCTCGTGGTCGGCGTGGCGGGCGCGACCACCGACCGCACCGCGATCCTGGCGGCCGGCGTGGCCGGGCTCGTCGCGGGCTCGCTGTCCATGGCGGGCGGCGAGTACGTCTCGGTCAGCACCCAGCGCGACACCGAGCGGGCCGCGCTCCGGCTGGAGGAGCGCGAGCTGCGCGAGATGCCCGAGGAGGAGGAACGGGAACTCGCCGACATCTACCGGGACAAGGGGCTGTCGGACGAGCTGGCCGCGCGGGTCGCCCGCGAGCTGACCGAGCACAACCCCCTGCGCGCCCACGCCGAGGCCGAGCTGCAGATCGACCCGGACAACCTGACGAGCCCGTGGCACGCCGCGTGGGCGTCGCTGGTGGCCTTCGCGCTCGGCGCGGTGATCCCCCTGGTCGCCATCGTGCTGCCGCCGACGTCGTGGCGGGTGTGGGCGTGCGCGGCGGCCGTGCTGGTCGGCCTGGTGCTCACCGGCGTGGTCAGCGCCCGGCTCGGGTCGAGCCACGTCGGCCGCGCGGTGCGCCGCAACGTGGTCGTCGGATCCCTCACGATGGTCGTTACCTACTCCGTGGGTCTCCTGTTCGGAGTAACGATCGGCTGAGGCGATCACCCTCCGCACATGCCCTCCGCGGCCGGTCGAGGGGTGTTGCCACTCGCACGTGTGAGGTACGCAAAGTGCGGGTACCCGTCGTCTGACTTGTCGACGTCGAGCGCGACAAGCCCGGACTGGAGGTGCGCCCCGTGACCCACCCACCCACACCGCTGCTGGTGCTGCGCGGCGAGAAGGCCGAACGCCGCCTCTGGACCGTCCTCGCCGCCCTGTTCACGCTGGTCGCGGGCGTCAACGTGATCGTGGCGGTCGGCGAGGCGGCGTGGTGGCAGGCGGCCGTCGCGGCACTGTGCCTGGCCGTCGCCGTCGGCTGCGCGCGGCAGGCGAGACGCGCAGCGCACTGATCTCAGCGGCTACTGACGGCACGAAAGTGAGCGAAACTCTAGTCCGACCGGGTGTACCCCGCTGGTAGGAACGGCGTCAACTGGGGGTGTGATTCACCACGACGCCCTGTCGGACTAGAGCCATAACCGCGAATTCACACTATCGTCACAAGACCCCGGCAACCCCGGTGCACCGCCAAGCGTGCCCACGCGGCCCCATCCGGCCGCCAAGCGCGCGCACGAGGAAGTGCAGTTCTCCCGCACAACGGAGTGCGGTCCCACGCCGACGATCTCTCGGGCGTGGATCCACAGCCAGTACCTGCAGGCCGAGTTGTCCGCGTAAAGCCGCGCGCGGGCGTTCGGCCGTCTCCGTGCGCCCAAAAGCAGGGCGATTGACGACGCCACGGGAGGGCCCGTTGTGACCCACCACCACCAGCCGCAAGGCGGCCTTTACGACCCGCAGTACGAGCACGACGCCTGTGGCGTCGCGTTCGTCGCCGACCTGGCCGGGCGTAGAAACCACGCGATCGTGCACCAGGCCCTGGTCGCGCTGCGCAACCTCGAACACCGGGGTGCCCGCGGCGCGGAGCCCGAAACCGGTGACGGCGCGGGCATCCTGATCCAGGTGCCCGACGCGTTCTACCGCGAGGTCGTCGGCTTCCCGCTGCCCGAGCCGGGCGGCTACGCGGTCGGGACCGCGTTCCTGCCGCAGGAGGGCCACGACGCGGTCAGGCGCGAGATCGAGCGCATCGCCGCCGAGGAGGGCGCGACCGTCCTCGGGTGGCGCGACCTGCCGGTGGACACCGACCACGTCGGCCCGACCGCGAAGACCACCATGCCCGTGTTCAGCCAGCTCTTCCTCGCAGGCCCCGAGGGGGCCTCGACGGGGCTCGGGCTGGAGCGGCTGGCGTTCGTGGTCCGCAAGCGCGTCGAGCACGCCGCGGACGTCTACTTCCCGAGCCTGTCGGGCCGGACGATCGTCTACAAGGGCATGCTCACCGAGCCCCAGGTGGAGAAGTTCTTCCCCGACCTCACCGACGAGCGGGTCACCAGCTCGATCGGCCTGGTGCACTCCCGGTTCTCGACCAACACGTTCCCGTCGTGGCCGCTGGCCCACCCGTACCGGTACGTGGCGCACAACGGCGAGATCAACACCCTGCGCGGCAACCGCAACTGGATGGACGCGCGGGAGTCCGTGCTCGCCACCGACCTGATCCCGGGCGACCTGTCCCGGATCTTCCCGGTCATCACCCGCGACGCCAGCGACTCGGCGACCTTCGACGAGGTCCTGGAGCTGCTGCACCTCGGCGGGCGCAGCCTGCCGCACGCGGTGCTGATGATGATCCCCGAGGCGTGGGAGAACCACGCCGAGATGGACGCGCAACGGCGCGCGTTCTACGAGTTCCACTCCACGCTCATGGAGCCCTGGGACGGCCCCGCCCTGGTGGCCTTCACCGACGGCACGCTGATCGGCGCGGTGCTGGACCGCAACGGCCTGCGTCCGGCCCGGTACTGGGTCACCGAGGACGGCCTGGTCGTGCTCGGCAGCGAGGCGGGCGTGCTGGAGTTCGACCCGGCCACGATCGTGCGCAAGGGCCGGCTGGAGCCGGGCCGCATGTTCCTCGTCGACACCGCCCAGGGGCGGATCATCGACGACGAGGAGATCAAGGGCGAGCTGGCGGCCGAGCACCCGTACCAGGAGTGGGTCGCCGAGGGCATCCTGCACCTGGCCGACCTCCCGGCGCGGGAGCGCGAGGTGCCGACGCACTCGTCCTTGGTGCGGCGGCAGCAGGCGTTCGGCTACACCGAGGAGGAGCTGGCGCTGCTGCTGGGCCCGATGGCCCGCACCGGCGCGGAGCCGATCGGGTCGATGGGCAACGACGCGCCGTTCGCGCCGCTGTCGGACCGGCCGCGGCAGCTGTTCGACTACTTCACCCAGCTGTTCGCCCAGGTGACCAACCCGCCGCTGGACGCGATCCGCGAGGAGCTGGTGACCTCGCTGCACGCCACGCTGGGCGCGGAGCCGAACCTGCTGAGCGCCGACGCCACGTCGTGCCGTCGGATCTCGCTGCCGTTCCCGGTGCTGGACAACGACGAGCTGGCCAAGCTCGTGCACGTGGACGACGACGGCACCCTGCCGGAGTTCCGCACGTTCACCGTGCGCGGCCTCTACGAGGTCGCGGGCGGCGGCGAGGCGCTGGTGCGGCGGCTGGACGAGATCCGCGCCGAGGTGTCCCGGGCGATCGAGGACGGCGCGCGGCTCGTGGTGCTGTCGGACCGGGGCGTGGACGAGGCGCACGCGCCGATCCCGTCGCTGCTGCTGACCGGCGCGGTGCACCACCACCTGGTGCGCGAGAAGACCCGCACCCAGGTGGACCTGATCGTGGAGGCGGGCGACGCGCGCGAGGTGCACCACATCGCGCTGCTCATCGGCTACGGCGCGAAGGCGGTGAACCCCTACCTGGCCATGGCGTCGGTGGAGGAGCTGCCCGACGTCGAGGCCGGGGTCGCCACCCGCAACCTGATCAAGGCGCTGGGCAAGGGCGTGCGCAAGACCATGTCCAAGATGGGCGTCTCGACCGTGGCGTCCTACACCGGCGCGCAGATCTTCGAGGCGATCGGCCTGGGCTCGGAGGTCGTGGACACGTGCTTCACCGGCACGACGTCGCGGCTGGGCGGCATCGGGTTCGACGTCATCGCCGAGGAGGTGGCGCGGCGGCACCGGACCGCGTTCCCGCCCGACGGCTTCCGGCCGCACCACCGCGAGCTGGAGGTCGGCGGCGACTACCAGTGGCGCCGCGAGGGCGAGGCGCACCTGTTCAACCCGCAGACGGTGTTCAAGCTCCAGCACTCCACCCGCACCGGCCGCTACGACATCTTCAAGGAGTACACGCGGGCGGTGGACGAGCAGGCCAAGCGGCTGATGACGCTGCGCGGGCTGTTCGCCTTCAAGGAGGGCGTGCGCGAGCCCGTGCCGATCGAGGAGGTCGAGCCGGTCTCCTCGATCGTCAAGCGGTTCGCCACCGGCGCGATGTCCTACGGCTCCATCTCGCAGGAGATGCACGAGGTCCTCGCGATCGCGATGAACCGCCTGGGCGCGCGGTCCAACACCGGCGAGGGCGGCGAGGACGCCGAGCGGTTCACGCCCGACGCCAACGGCGACTCCCGCCGGTCGGCGATCAAGCAGGTGGCGTCGGGCCGGTTCGGCGTGACGAGCGAGTACCTGGTCAACGCCGACGACATCCAGATCAAGATGGCGCAGGGCGCGAAGCCCGGCGAGGGCGGCCAGCTGCCCGGCGCGAAGGTGTACCCGTGGGTGGCACTCCCTGCTGTCCGACGACCCGGAACTGCTGTTCACCCGCTACACGGGCCGGTACTTCCCGGCCGCCGACGACCTGGTCCGCTACCTGGCCGAC
>NZ_JBSGBG010000071.1:0-30144 GCF_053601135.1 Actinosynnema sp. NPDC004786
GATTTGACATGGGTTCGGGTGCCTTAGGCTGGACGAAGCCGGCAGGCCTGGCGGGACGCTTTACCCCGCCGGGCCTGCCGGCTTTGGCCTGCCCCAGGTACCCGTAAGGGCCCCATGTCAAATCGAGCCGGACGCGCCCACCGAACCCCGCACCACCGAACCCCGCACCACCGAACCCCGCACCACCGAACCCCCGCCCATCAACACACCCTCGACGGCCACCACACCCCGTTCCCGCTCTGCGGCGACGAGCAGTGTTCCGCAGCAGTCGTCGTGGTCGGCGTGCTCTGACTGCTCGTCGTGACCGGCGGCACCGATGTCGTCACCTCGACCGGCACGGTCGTCGTCACCGCCGGGTGGTTCGCCGTGGCGACGAGCCGCTCCGCCCGAACCGCCTCACCGGACCCGATCGCAGCCGAAGTCGCCGTCGCCGTCCCAGGAGCGGTAGCGGAAACCGGGGCCGACGTAGACGGCACGGCGGGCAGGATCGAGACCACGGTCGTCTGCGGCACGGACCCGGCCACCCGATAAACCGCATAGCCCGCCAACGCGAGCCCCGCACAACCCAGCAGCACGACGGCCAAGACGATCAACACCAGCCTGCGCCACGACAGCCCGTGCACGATCCTGTCGATCGTGTGAGCCATCGTGACCGAACCGTCCACCCGACCGCTGACGATGTTGTGCACGCTCGACGACGACTGCTCCGGCTCCACTCGCACAAGCTAACGTCGCGTACCCGAACGATTACCGCATTAGTCGTACCACCATCGTCCGAACGCGACCGCCGCCCCACGCGAACGGGCCCTGCGCCCGCCCCCGAAGGGACCGGCACAGGGCCCGCAACAATACCCGTTACCGGCTGGCCACCGCCTGCTCGGCCGCCGCCAACCACTCACGCCACTGCTTGGCCTGCGCCTCGGCCTGCTCCGCCCGCCGCTTGTCACCGGCCGACCGGGCCTTCGCCGCCTGCGCCTCGAACTGCTCCACCCGCTCCCGGAACTGGGCGACGCGCGCCTCCGCCTCCGGGTCGGACCGGCGCCACTGCGCGTCCACCGCGCCCCGGACCCGCTCCTCGATCGCGCGGAGCTTGCCCTCCAGCTCGCGGACCCGCTCGCGCGGCACCTTGCCGATCGCGTCCCACCGCTCCTGGATCCGGTAGAGCTGCTGGCGGGCGGCTTCGAGGTCGTGCGACGGGTCGATGTGCTCGGCCTCGGCGAGCAGCTCCTCCTTCAGCTTCGCGTTGGCCGCGAACTCGGCGTCACGCTCGCTGAACGCCTCCGACCGCCTGGCGAAGAACGCGTCCTGGGCGGCGCGGAACCGCTGCCACAACGCGTCGTCGGCCTCCTTGGGAGCCCGCCCGGCGGCCTTCCACTCGACCATCAGCTCCTTGTACCGACCGGCGGTGGGGCCCCAGTCGTCGGAGTCGATGAGCTTCTCGGCCTCCTCGACCAGCTCCTGCTTGCGGTTCTTGGCCACGCTGCGCTGCCGGTCGAGGTCCGCGAAGTGCGAACCGCGCCGGCGGTTGAACGCGTCCCGTGCCTTGGAGAACCGCCGCCACAGCTGCTCGTCGGTCTTGCGGTCGACGCCCCGGATGGTCTTCCACTCGTCGAGGATGGCCCGCAGCCGGTCGCCCGCAGCCTTCCACTGCGTCGACTCGTTGGCCAGCGCCTCGGCCTCCTCGACCAGCTCCTGCTTGCGCGCCCCGGCCGCGGCGCGGGCCTCGTCCTTGGCGGCCTTGGCCGCCTCCAGGCCCTGCTCGGCCAGCACGAGCACGTACTCCACGCGCGCGGCCAGGGCGGCGAGGTCACCGACCACGGCCGCGTCGGCCAGGCTCTCCTGGACGTGCTTCGCGCTGGTCAGCGCGTGCTTGGGGTCGCCCGCGCCGGAGGACAGCCGCGTCACCAGCAGCTCGACCTCGGTGCGGATGTCGTCGAACCTGCGCGCGAAGTGCGCCAGACCCTCGGCGGGCTCGCCCGCCTGCCAGGATCCGACGACCCGCTCGCCGTCGGCGGTCTTGACGTAGACGGTGCCGTCCTCGTCCACGCGCCCCCAGCGGTCAGGGTGGTCCGACGCCACGGGGACCGGAGGTGGCGCCGTGACCGGCGTCGCTTCCACCCGGGTCTCCTCGACCACCGCCCCCGCACCACTGTCGCCAGTGGTTCCCGGTGTCGTCTCGTGCTCCGTCATCGCCGGCTTCCTCCTCGCCTGCCCACATCGTGGTGCCCGTGCCGACCACGGGCGCCCCGCCTATGACGGGGCCCAGCACCCGAGTACCGCGACGCTCCCTAAGAGTGCCCAGTACCTCGCGCGCATTCAAACAGGTCAAGGCTCGCATCGGTACCGGTGGTGGCCGATGAGTAGCGTGGACTGCCATGATCTCGCGCCTGGTGGTCGTGCCGCACCCCCCGCTGCTGGTCCCCGAACTGGTCGGCGGCGCCGTGCCGGACACCGAACCGGTGAGGTCGGCGACCCTCGCCGCGGCCCGGGAACTGGCCGCGCACGCCCCCGACTGGGTGGCCGTGGGCGTCGACCCGTCCGGCCCGCGAGTGCTGGAGGACGTGACCGGCACGTTCCGCGGCTTCGGGGTGGACGTGCGGGTCTCCCTCTCCCCCGCCGACCCGGACCCGCACCGCACCCCGGACCCCGACCCCACCCCGGACCACCGCACCCCCAATCCCGACCTCCCGCTCCCCGCCCTGATCGCCGGCTGGCTCCGCGAGCGGACGGGCGCGCGATCGGTCCGCGTGCACCTCGTCCCCCCGGACCTCCCCACCGCCGACTGCGTCGCCCTCGGCGAACGGCTGGCCGGCGAACGGGCGCTGCTCGTGCTCGGCGACGGCTCGCACCGGCACGGCGAGTCCGCCGTGGGCCGTCCCGACGACCGCGCCGAGCCGTTCGACGACCACGTCCGCGACGCCCTGGCCGCCGCCGACACGGCCGCGCTGCGCGCGCTCGACCCGGCGCTCGCGGCCGAGCTGGGCGCGCAGGGCCGGGCCGCCTGGCAGGTCGCGGCCGGCGTGCCGGGCGCATGGCGCTGCACCCGCTCCGCCTTCCTCGCGCCCTTCGGCGTCGGCTACCACGTGGCCGTCTGGGAGGCTTGACCCCGTGAACACCCCCATCGCCGTCGTCGGACCCACCGCCACCGGCAAGTCGGACCTCGCCGTGCGGCTGGCCGTCGAACTGGGCGGCGAGGTCGTCAACGCCGACGCGATGCAGCTCTACCGGGGCATGGACATCGGCACGGCGAAGATCACCGAGGAGGAGCGCCAAGGCGTCACCCACCACCTCCTCGACGTGCTGGACGTGACCGACACCGCCTCCGTGGCCGCCTACCAGCGCGAGGCCCGCGCCGCGGTGGAGCGCCTGCTGGCCGCCGGGCGCACGCCGGTGCTGGTCGGCGGCTCGGGGCTGTACGTGCAGGCCGTGCTGGACGACCTGGAGTTCCCCGGCACGGACGAGAGGATCCGCACGCAGCTCGAACGGGAGCTGGCCGTGTTCGGGTCCGAGACGCTGCACGGCCGCCTGGCCCAGCTCGATCCGGCCGCCGCGCTGGCGATCCTGCCCGGCAACGGCCGCCGCGTGGTCCGCGCGCTGGAGGTCATCGAGCTGACCGGGCGGCCGTTCTCCGCGACCCTGCCCAAGCCGGGACCGGCCCGCTACGGCACCGTCCTGATCGGCCTCGACCGGGCCGTGCCCGAACTGGACCGGCGGGTGGACGAGCGGGTGACGCGCATGTTCGACGCGGGCCTGGTGGACGAGGTGCGCGCGCTGGAGGCCCGCGGGCTGCGCGACGGCCGCACGGCGTCGCGCGCGCTGGGCTACCAGCAGGTGCTGGCCGCGTTCGACGGCGAGTGCTCGATCGAGGAGGCCGCGGCGGCGACGGCGCAGGCCACCCGCCGGTTCGTCCGCAAGCAGCGGTCCTGGTTCCGCCGCGACCGACGCGTGACGTGGTTCGACGCGGCCGACCCGGGCCTGGCCGACGACGTGCTCAAGCTGGTCGCACCGTAACCTGGTGCCCGTGGGAGTCGAATTCCTGAAGGGCCACGGCACCGAGAACGACTTCGTCGTGCTGCCCGACCCGGACGGCCTGCTGGACCTGACCGAGGCGCGGGTGCGCGCCCTCTGCGACCGGCGGCGCGGCCTGGGCGCGGACGGCGTGCTGCGGGTCGTGCGGCCGGACTTCGGCCCGTGGTTCATGGACTACCGCAACGCCGACGGCTCGATCGCGGAGATGTGCGGCAACGGGGTGCGGGTGTTCGCGAAGTACCTGGTCGAGGCCGAGCTGGCGCCCGCCGGGGAGTTCACCGTCGGCACCCGCGCCGGGGAGCGGCACGTCATCGCCCACGACGACGGCTCGATCACCGTGGACATGGGTCGGGCGCTGGTCACCGGCACGGGCACGGCCACGGTCGGCGGCAGCGCGTTCGGCGGGGTCGCGGTGGACGTCGGCAACCCCCACCTCGCCTGCGTGACCGGGACGCCGGTGGCCGAGCTGGACCTGGACCTGCCGCCGGGCCACGACCCGGTGCAGTTCCCGCACGGGGTGAACGTCGAGTTCGTCAACGTGCTGGGCGACGGCGCGCTGCGCATGCGCGTGCACGAGCGGGGCGTGGGCGAGACCCGGTCGTGCGGCACGGGCACGGTCGCCGCGGTGGCGTCGTGGCTGTACGGGTCCGGCCGGCGCACGGGCAAGGCCACTGTGGACGTCCTCGGTGGACAGGTGACCGTGGTGATCGAGGAGGAGACCTCCACGCTCACCGGCCCGGCCGTCCTGCTGGCCCGCGGCGAACTCGACCAGACCTGGTGGGACTCGCTCGGCACGCCTTCCTGACCCGGCGGACCCGCCGACCACCCGGACCACCCGGACCACCCGGACCACCCGGACCACCCGGACCACCCGGACCACCCGGACGAGCGTCCTAGAGGCCGACGACCTCCAGCTTCCCCAGCCTCGCCCCGGCCACCACCTCCGGCTGCGACGTCGGCGCGGTGCAGCACACCAGCCGGTCGCCCACGATCGCCACGGCGAAGCAGTTCGCGCCGGTCTCCACCTTCCGGGCGACCTCGCCACCCTCCCGCACCAGGAACGCGAACGGCTGGAGCGCGGGCGCCACCCACACGCCGCCCTCGGCGTCCACCGCGATGCCGTCCGGCGCGATGAAGTGCTCGCGCACCGACGCGAACACCCGCCGCCCGGACAGCGCGCCGTCCTCGGCGACGTCGAACGCGGTCAACCGGAACGCGAGCGTCTCGGCGACCACCAGCCGGCCGTCCGGCAGCAGGCCCGTGCCGTTGGGGAACTTGAGGTCCTCGGCCGCCACCCGGACCGTGCCGTCCGGCTCGACCAGCGCCAACGGCGTGCCGGGCGCGACCCACCCCGGTTCCAGCAGGGCCGCCTCGCCGCCCGCCGCGATCGCGCCGTGCAGGTCGAAGCCGAAGTTGCCGACGTAGGCGCGGCCCCGCGCGTCGACCAGCATGTCGTTGGCGTGGAAGGTGGCGACACCGCCGAGGTCGGCGTGCTCGACCAGCGCGCCGTCGGGTTCGCGCCGCAGCACCTTGCGGTCGAGCATGGAGACCACGAGCAGCCGGCCGTCCGGCAGCCAGCCCAGCCCCGACGGCTGTCCGGGCACCTCGCAGACGACCTCCTCCTCGCCGGTGCCCAGGTCGAGGGCGCGGACCTCGTGGTCGTAGAAGTCGGAGTACCACAACCGCCCGTCCGGCCCGTGCCGCGGACCTTCGCCGAACCGGAGACCGTCGCGCACCACGATGGTGTCAGCCATGCCCGCCGACGTTAGCGACCGGCAGGTCGCGCATCGAGCGCAGCGGCGACAAGAGCACCCAGAAGACGGAGAGGACCATCCCGGCCGACGCCGCCCACAGCGTGCCCCGCACGCCCACCCATTCGGCCAACGCGCCGCCCGCGACCGCGCCGACCGGCATCGCACCCCAGGTCAGGAACCTGATGCTCGCGTTCATCCGGCCGAGCAGCCGGTCCGGGCACAACGCCTGGCGCAGGCTGACCTGGGCGACGTTGTAGAGCACCACGCCGGCGGACGTGACCAGCGTGCCGACCGCGAACAACGCGATCCGCCACCCCGGCCCGGCCACCGGCACCAGCACCCAGGCGGGCTGCGTGACCAGCAGCGACAGCCACACCAGCCGCACCCGCCCGTACGCCGCCAGCCGGCCCGCGACCAGGCCCGCCACCGCGCCGCCCGCGCTCCCCACGCCCAGCAGCACGGCCGCGGCCGCCGTCGGCAGCGCGAGGTCGCGCAGCAGGAACAGCACGGCGACCGCGCCCCACATGGCGTTGGCCAGGTTGAACGACATCGTGCACAGCGCCACCGGCCGCAGGAGCGGGTGGCCGAACACGAACCGGAGCCCTTCGGCCATGTCCGACCGCACCGCGCGCCGGCGCGGCGCCACGGCCGGTTCCGGCGTGCGCATCGCCGCCAGCAGCAGCCCCGACGCCAGGAACGAGGCCGTGATGGCCAGCACCGCGTTCGCGCCGCCGAGGACCTGCGCCAGCGGCCCGCTCACCGGCCGGCCGGACAGCCGCGCCACCTGCTGCGTCGAGACCAGCCGGCCGTTCGCCCCGGTGAGCGCGTCCCGGGTGACCAGCGTCGGCAGGTACGCCTGGGACGCCACCTCGAAGAACACCGTCAGCACACCCGCGCCCGACGCGGCGAGCAGCAGGTGGGCGTACGTGAGGCGGTCCAGCCAGGCCGCGACCGGCACCGTGGCCGGCAGCGACGCCCGGCCGACCGCCGCGGCGACGAGCACCGGCCGCTTGCGCGCGCGGTCCACGTACACGCCCACGGGCAACCCGATGACCGGGAACGCGGCCGTCCCGGCGGCGGTCAGCACCCCCACCCGGAACGCCGAGGCGTCGAGCGCCTCGATCACCACCACCGGCAGCACGAACGCGTAGACCGCCGTGCCGAACTGGTTGGCCGCGTCCGCGGCCCAGAACAGCCGGAAGTCACGCGGTAACGGCATCGCGGCTCCGCAGCGGCGACAGCACCACCCACAGCACGGCCGCCGCCTGGCACGCCATGCCCGCGAACAGCGTGGCCGTCACCCCGATGCCGCCGCCGAGCAGCCCGCCCACCAGACCGCCCAGCGGCATCGCGCCCCACACCACGAACCGGATGCTCGCGTTCATCCGGCCCAGCAGGTGGTCCGGGCAGATGGACTGCCGGTAGCTGACCTGGGCGATGTTGTAGACCGTGGCCCCGTACGCCACCGCGGCCTCGCCGACGACCACGAACACGATCCGCCAGTCCGCCGCGCCGAACGGCACCAGCACCCCGAGCGGCCACGTGACCAGGCCGGACAGCCAGATCACCGTGGTCTGGCCGAACCGGGCGTTCCACCGGTTCACGGTCAGCGCGCCCAGCACGCCGCCGACGCCCGCGGCGCTGAGCACGAGCCCCACCACGCCCTCGGACAGGCCGATCTCGCGCACCAGGAACAGCACCAGCACGGCCGCCGCCATGCCGCCGAAGAAGTTGGCCGTGCCCGTGCACCCCACGATCGCGCGCAACGACCGGTGCCCGAAGACGAACCGCAGCCCCTCGGCGATCTCGTGCCGCAACCCCGGCTTCTCCGGCTTCGGCGGCGGCGGCTCGGCGGTGCGGATGCGCAGCAGGAACAACGCCGACACCAGGTAGCCCGCGGCCGTGGCGAGCACGCCGACGGCCGCGCCGACCGCCTGCGCCACCCCGCCCGCCGCGGCCGGGCCGGACACCTCCGCCACGGCGCGGCTGGCCTCCAGCTTCGAGTTGCCGTCGACGAGCTGCTCCCGGCCGACCAGCGCGGGCAGGTACGACTGGTAGGCGACGTCGAACAGGACGGTGGCCGCGCCGACCAGCAGCGCCACCACGACGAGGTGGGTCAGCGTGAGCAGGCCCAGCCACCAGGCCACCGGCACCGACAGCAGCAGCGCCGCGCGGGTGAAGTCGGCCACGAGCATCACCGGGCGACGGCTCAACCGGTCCACCCACACCCCGGCGGGCAGCCCGATGAGCAGGAACGCGGCCGTGCTCGCCGCCGACAGCACGCCCATCTCGAACGGCGTGGCGGCGAGCGCGCCCACGGCGAGCAGCGGCAGCACCGTGCGCCCGATCGCGGAGCCGAACTGGCTGATGGTGTCGCCTGCCCACAGCAGGCGGAAGTCGCGATGAGACCAGAGGGACACGCCGGAAGTCTCCCGAGACCGATTGGAAACTGTCAATCACTCGCTTCGCACGGGCCCCGCCGCCCCTGCCGGTTCCTATGCTTGGCCGGTGCAGAGACGCCCGGCAACCGACGCCGAAGCCGCCGCCCTGGCCTCGGCGGTGCGGCTGCGCATCATCCGGCTCACCTACGACCGCGCGCTGACCAACAAGGAGATCGCGCAACGGCTCGGCAAGGACCCCGCCACCACCCTCCACCACGTGCGCAAACTCGTCGCCACGGGGTTCCTGGAGGCGCAGGAGCCGCGGGCGGGCAACCGGGGCGCGAAGGAGATCCCCTACCGGTCCACGGGGCTGTCGTGGCGGCTGACCAAGGCGGGCATCCCGTACCCGGAGGAGACGAGCGAGGCCGTCTTCCAGGCGTTCCTGAGCGAGGTCGCGGAGGTCGGGCCGGCCGCCATGAACCAGTTCCGGCTGGTGGCGCGGGTGGACCGCGCGGAACTAAAACGACGCCTCCAGACGTTGTTGGATGAGCTGGCAGCCGAGCCGGCCCACCCCGACGGGGAACGCGTGGCGATCTACCTGGCGCTCTACCCGGGCGATTAACCACTCGGACCCACCAGGGGTGCCGTGGGACGATGAAGGGCAAATGACGGAAAACACGTACAACAGCAACGACTGGCTCGACCACGAGGACGAGCTGTCCACCGGCGACCTGGCGCTCGAGGAGCGCGCCGCGCTGCGCCGCGTCGCAGGGTTGTCCACCGAACTCGAGGACGTCACCGAGGTCGAGTACCGGCAGCTCCGGTTGGAGCGGGTCGTGCTGGTCGGCGTGTGGACCGAGGGCTCGGCGGCCGACTCCGAGGCGTCCCTGGCCGAGCTGGCGCTGCTCGCCGAGACGGCGGGCTCCCTGGTGCTGGAGGGCCTCGTGCAGCGGCGCGACCGGCCCGACCCGGCCACCTACATCGGCTCCGGCAAGGTGCACGAGCTGCGCGACATCGTGATCGCGACCGGCGCGGACACCGTGATCTGCGACGGCGAGCTGTCCCCCGGCCAGCTGCGGCAGCTGGAGGAGAAGCTCAAGGTCAAGGTCGTGGACCGCACCGCGCTGATCCTCGACATCTTCGCCCAGCACGCGTCCACCCGCGAGGGCAAGGCGCAGGTCGAGATGGCCCAGCTGCAGTACCTGCTGCCGCGACTGCGCGGGTGGGGCGCGTCCCTGTCCCGCCAGGCGGGTGGTCGGGCGGGCGGCGCGACCGGCGGTGTGGGTCTGCGCGGCCCCGGTGAGACCAAGCTCGAGACCGACCGCAGGCGCATCCGCGCGCGCATCGCCAAGCTGCGCCGCGAGATCGCCGCGATGAGCGTCATCCGGGAGACCAAGCGGCACCGCCGCGTGGCCAACTCGGTGCCGAACGTGGCCATCGCGGGGTACACGAACGCGGGCAAGTCCAGCCTGCTCAACGCGCTGACCGGCGCGGGGGTGCTGGTGCAGGACGCCCTGTTCGCCACCCTCGACCCGACCACGCGGCGCACCGAGACGCCCGAGGGCCTGCCCTACACGCTGACCGACACGGTCGGCTTCGTCCGGCACCTGCCGCACCAGCTCGTGGAGGCGTTCCGCTCGACGTTGGAGGAGGTCGCCGACGCGGACCTGCTGGTCCACGTCGTGGACGGCTCCGACGCGATGCCGGAGAAGCAGGTCGTGGCGGTGCGCGAGGTGATCGGCGAGATCTCGTCGCGGCGGGACGACCCGATGCCGACCGAGCTGCTCGTGGTGAACAAGATCGACGCGGTGGGCGAGCTGGGCCTGGCCCGGCTGCGGCACCTGTTCCCGACGGCGGTGTTCGTGTCCGCGCGCACCGGCGAGGGCATCGCCGAGCTGCGCGAGCGCATCGCGGCCATGACGCCGCGGCCGGAGGTCGTGGTGGACGCGCTGGTGCCGTACGCGCGCGGCGAGCTGGTCGCGCGGGTGCACCGCGAGGGCGAGGTGCTCAAGGAGCGGCACACCGAGGAGGGCACGGAGCTGTCCGCCCGGGTCCGGCCCGACCTGGCCGGGGTGCTCGGCGAGTTCGCCGTGAACGGAAGCCGCGCCTGAGCCGTTGCGCGCGCTCCTGGTAGCCGGGTTGTTGCTGGTGACGGCCGGTTCCGCGATGGCGGAGCCGGCCGTCGCCGACGTGTGCGCGGTGACCGACCCCCGGTTGGAGGAGCTGTCCGGGCTCGCGTCCGACGGCGACCGGTGGTTCGCGGTGAACGACAGCGACAACGGCGCGTTGGAGATCCACGTGCTCGACCGCGGGTGCGCGATCACCCGGACGATCACCGCGCCGATCAATCCGTTCGACGTCGAAGACCTCGCCCTGGCTCCTGACGGAACTCTGTGGGCCGCGGATACCGGGGACAACGGGAAGTCGCGGGAAACCGTGGCATTGCACGTCGTTTCCCCGGACGGCAGCGCCCGATTGCACCGCCTCACCTATCCTGACGGAAAGCACGACGCCGAGGCATTGTTGCTCGACGCTTCCGGTATTCCGCACATCGTCACGAAGGAGCCGATCGGCTCGGCGTTGGTGTACCGGCCGGCGTCCGCGTTGCGCGAGGACGCGCCGACGCCGCTGGAGCAGGTGGCGCGGGTGTCGATCGGCGGGTCGGACACCAAGGGCGGCCCGCTGGCGAACTCGGTGGTGACGCGCCTGGTCACGGGCGGTGCGATGACCCGGGACGGCACGGTGGCGGCGTTGCGGACCTACACCGACGCGTACCTGTTCCCGGTGCCGGACGGCGACCTGGTCACGGCGTTGGAGTCGGACCCGGTGCGGGTGCCGCTGCCGAACGAGCCGCAGGGCGAGGCCATCGCGTTCGACCCGGACGGCACGCTGCTGTCGGCGTCCGAGTTCGGCAACGGCGGCACGTCCTCGACCGTGCGGGCGGTGCCGGGCGCGGCGGCGCTGGCGGTGCCGCCCCCGCCCGCCACGACCACGACGACCGAGGCGCCGGCCGCCGCGGACGACGGCACTCCCCCGGCGGACGACGAGCGGTCGCCGTGGCCGGTGGTGGGTGGCGGCGCGGTGGCGCTGGTGCTGGTGGGAGCACTCGTGCGCCGGACGCGCCGCCGCCGGGCGTGACGCGGCGGCTCAGAGGCGGCGCAGGACCGCCACGACCTTGCCCAGGATCGACGCCTCGTCGCCGGGGATGGGCTCGTAGGCGTCGTTGTGCGGCATCAGCCACACGTGCCCGTCCTCCTTGCGCTTGAACGTCTTCACGGTGGCCTCGCCGTCGATCATCGCGGCCACCACCTCGCCGTTGTCCGCCGTCGGCTGCTGGCGCACGACGACCCAGTCGCCGTCGGTGATGGCGGCGTCCACCATCGAGTCACCCACGACCTTCAACAGGAACACGTCGCCCTCGCCGACGATCTCGCGCGGCAGCGGGAACACGTCCTCGATGGCCTCCTCCGCCAGGATCGGCCCGCCGGCCGCGATGCGGCCCAGCATGGGCACGTACGCGGGCGTCGGCTTGGACGCCGGGTCCAGCCCGGTCACGATCTCCGGGGGCAGCACGCCCACGGCGCGCGGCCGGTTCGGGTCGCGCCGCAGGTACCCCTTCCGCTCCAGCGCGCGCAGCTGGTGGGCGACCGAGGAGGTGGAGGTCAGGCCGACCGCCTCCCCGATCTCCCGCACGCTGGGCGGGTAGCCGAACCGGTCGAGCCAGTCGCGGATCACGTCGAGCACCTTGCGCTGGCGCAGGGTGAGCCCGGCGTTGCCCGCGATGTCCGCCGGTTCGGGCGCGGAGGGCACGTCTGCGGTGCGCAGGTCTTCGTCGGTCTTGCGAGCCACGGTGCTTCCTCCTCACCGGTCCCGATTGCCCAGGCCGGCTGTGACGACGATCTTCAGTTGTGGACGGTAGTCGCGTTCCGTGTCCAGATCAAACACCTGTTCGAAGTAAACGTCGGCGTGTCGTAGCGATTTAGCCCGACGAAGTGGTACACATTCGCACGGACGTTCGATCGAACAGAAGTTCGATCATGATCGGATGACCTGCGTTGGAGGACATCATGGCGGTGGTCATAGGCACGCGGAACAGCTTCGAACTGGTCGACGGCGCCGGTGTCGAGGATGTCGCGCTCGGCGCCGGTCTGCGACCCGGACCACGTGTCCTCCGCCGGTTCGAAGTACACGACAGGGCCAATCGCCGCCCGTCCACCCGGCCCCGCCCGCTCGCGGTCCGCGAGACCGCGCCGGACCCGGCCGCCTGCGAGGTCCGGCCGCGGCGGCGCCCGGCCCTGCAGTTCGCCGGCTACGCCGCGCTGGCGGCCGTGTCCGCCGCCCTGCTGAGCCTGCTGTACCTGTACGCCTCCGGGGCCACGACCGTCCCCGAACGCACCAGCGTCGTGCACGTCCAAGTGGGCGAGACGCTGTGGGACGTGGCGGCGCGCAACGCGCCCGGCAGCGACCCCGACGCCGTGGTGGCCCGCATCCGCGAGCTGAACTCCCTCCCCGACTCCGACGTCGTCCCCGGCCAGTCCCTCGTCGTCCCGCACGGCGCCCCCTAGCGAGTCGAACGCCCGGGTCCCGCGTGTCGAACCTCCAGGACCCCCGGGTTCAACGTCCGGAACGTTGAACCCGGGGGTCCTGGGCGTTCGACACACGCGGTCCGTGAACGTGGGGTGGCGCTGCGCACGTTCGTCCCATCGGGTGACATGGACCGGTGTGTCCGAGTTGCAGAGCAGTAGGGTCCGGGCATAGGTTGACCCCTACATCTAGTGGTTACACCGTTGTAGTTAGTCCACAGGTTGGGGTTTTCCCCACGGTGAGGGCTAACGCGATGGATGCTGCGCGGAGGAGGGGGAGACCAGCCGTGCGATGCCCGTTCTGCCGCCACGCCGACTCCCGGGTGGTCGACTCGCGCGAGGTGGACGAGGGCCAGGTGATCCGCCGCCGGCGCTCCTGCTCCAGCTGCGGCCGCCGGTTCACCACCGTGGAGGAGGCCGTGCTCGCGGTCGTCAAGCGCTCCGGCGTCACCGAGCCGTTCAGCCGCGACAAGGTCGTGAACGGCGTCCGCCGCGCCTGCCAGGGCCGGCCGGTGCACGAGGACGCGCTCCAGCAGCTCGCCCACCGGGTCGAGGAGTCCATCCGCTCCGGCGGCAACGCCGAGATCCCGAGCCACGAGGTGGGCCTGGCCATCCTCGGCCCCCTGCGGGAGCTGGACGAGGTCGCGTACCTCCGCTTCGCGAGCGTCTACCGCTCCTTCTCGTCCGTCGAGGACTTCGAGAAGGAGATCGCCGATCTTCGCACCGCCCAGCGCACGGACGACTGAGCGGACGCGACGCAGGACAGGCGGCGACCGCCTCGGACGGGGAGCCCGGACGTGGTCCCGCACACCATTTCCATGACGAGCAGCAAGACGAGAGGGACCCGGGATGACGGAGACCGTCGGTGGCTCCAGCAAGAAGACGGCCACCCGCAACGGCGCGGGGGACAAGAACGCCAAGCTGAAGGTGGAGCGCGTCTACACCACCGCCGGCAGGCACCCCTATGACGAGGTCACCTGGGAGCACCGTGACGTCGTGATGACGAACTGGCGCGACGGCTCGGTGAACTTCGAGCAGCGCGGCGTCGAGTTCCCCGACTTCTGGTCGGTCAACGCCACCAACATCGTCACGAGCAAGTACTTCCGCGGCGCGGTGGGCACGCCGCAGCGCGAGCACAGCCTGCGCCAGCTCATCGACCGCGTGGTGAAGACCTACGTCGAGGCGGGCGTCAAGCACGGCTACTTCGCCACCGACGCCGACGCCGAGATCTACGAGCACGAGCTGACCTGGATGCTGCTGCACCAGGTGTTCAGCTTCAACTCGCCGGTGTGGTTCAACGTGGGCACCAGCTCGCCGCAGCAGGTCAGCGCCTGCTTCATCCTGTCGGTGGACGACACGATGGAGTCGATCCTGAACTGGTACCGCGAGGAGGGCCTGATCTTCAAGGGCGGCTCCGGCGCGGGCCTGAACCTGTCCCGCATCCGCTCGTCCAAGGAGCTGCTGTCCTCGGGCGGCACGGCGTCCGGCCCGGTGTCGTTCATGCGCGGCGCGGACGCGTCGGCGGGCACCATCAAGTCCGGCGGCGCGACCCGCCGCGCGGCCAAGATGGTCGTGCTGGACGTGGACCACCCGGACGTCGAGGAGTTCATCCAGACCAAGGCGCGGGAAGAGGACAAGGTCCGCGCGCTGCGCGACGCCGGGTTCGACATGGACCTGGGCGGCAAGGACATCGTGTCCGTGCAGTACCAGAACGCGAACAACTCCGTCCGCGTGTCGGACGAGTTCATGCACGCCTACGAGAACGGCGGGCAGTTCGGCCTGCGCGCCCGCCAGACCGGCGAGGTCATCGAGCACGTCGACGCGAGGGACCTGTTCCGCAAGCTGGCGCAGGCGGCGTGGGAGTGCGCCGACCCCGGCATCCAGTACGACGGCACGATCAACGACTGGCACACCACGCCGGAGTCGGGCCGGATCACCGCCTCGAACCCGTGCTCGGAGTACATGCACCTGGACAACTCCAGCTGCAACCTGGCGTCGTTGAACCTGATGAAGTTCCTGTCCGACGACGGCACGTTCAACGCGGAGCTGTTCGCCAAGTCGGTCGAGCTGATCATCACCGCGATGGACATCTCGATCTGCTTCGCGGACTTCCCGACCCCCTCGATCGGCGAGACGACCCGCGCGTTCCGCCAGCTCGGCATCGGCTACGCGAACCTGGGCGCGCTGCTCATGGCGACCGGTCACGCGTACGACTCCGAGGGTGGCCGCGCGCTGGCCGCCTCGATCACGTCCCTGATGCAGGCCGTGGCGTACAAGCGGTCCGCGGAGCTGGCGGGGATCGTCGGCCCGTACGACGGCTACGCCCGCAACGCCGAGGCGCACCAGCGGGTCATCCGCAAGCACGCGGCGGCCAACGACATGCTGCGCACGTACCACGCGAACGACGCGGCGGTGCAGAAGGTCGCGACCAGGGCGTGGCAGGAGTGCCAGAAGATCGGCGCCCGCAACGGCTGGCGCAACGCGCAGGCCAGCGTGCTCGCGCCCACCGGCACCATCGGCCTGATGATGGACTGCGACACGACCGGCATCGAGCCGGACCTGGCGCTGGTGAAGTTCAAGAAGCTGGTCGGCGGCGGCTCGATGCAGATCGTCAACCAGACCGTGCCGCGGGCGCTGAAGGCCCTGGGCTACCAGCAGGAGCAGATCGAGGCGATCGTCGAGTTCATCGGCGAGCACGGCCACGTGGTGGACGCGCCGGGCCTCAAGCCGGAGCACTACGAGGTGTTCGACTGCGCCATGGGCGAGCGCTCCATCGCGCCGATGGGCCACGTGCGGATGATGGCGGCGGTGCAGCCGTTCATCTCGGGCGCGATCTCCAAGACGGTGAACATGCCGGAGACGGCGACCGTCGAGGACGTCGAGGAGATCTACTACCAGGGCTGGAAGCTGGGCCTGAAGGCGCTGGCCATCTACCGCGACAACTGCAAGGTCGGCCAGCCGCTGTCGGCGGGCAAGTCGGCCAAGGCGTCGGCGGCGGCCGAGACCACGACCGAGACCGTCGTGGAGTACCGGCCGGTGCGCAAGCGGCTGCCGAAGAAGCGCCCGTCGCAGACGGTGTCGTTCACGGTCGGCGGCGCGGAGGGCTACCTGCACGCCGGCTCGTACCCGGACGACGGCCTGGGCGAGATCTTCGTCAAGCTCGGCAAGCAGGGTTCGACGCTGGCCGGCGTGATGGACGCGTTCTCCATGTCGATCTCCGTGGGCCTGCAGTACGGCATCCCGCTGGAGTTCTACGTCTCGAAGTTCCAGAACCTGCGCTTCGAGCCGGCGGGCATGACCGACGACCCGGACGTGCGGATCGCGACCAGCGTGCTGGACTACCTGTTCCGCCGGCTGGCGCTCGACTACCTGCCGTTCGAGAAGCGGGCGCAGCTCGGCATCTTCACCGCCGACGAGCGCACCGCGCAGGTGAACAACGACTACGGCAGCGGCTCGGACGTGGACCTGGAGGGCCTGCGCACCTCGGTCGACGCCGCGCCGAAGTCGACGTCGTCCACCCCGGCCCCGGGCTCGGCCTCCGCCCCGGCGCCGGCCGAGAAGAAGTCCAAGCCGCAGGACATCCGGGTGGGCAGCTCCACGGAACTGCTCGAACTGCACCTGGGCACGACCGCCGACGCGCCGCTGTGCATGACGTGCGGCACGAAGATGCGCCCGGCCGGCTCGTGCTACCTGTGCGAGGGCTGCGGCTCCACCTCGGGTTGCAGCTGACCGCCCGCCGTGCGGTGACGCACGGCTGACCGCTCGACCGCGCAAGGGGGCCGGGACCGACGCGTCCCGGCCCCTTCGCGTCGGCGGTGCACGGGAGTGCGAACGTGCCCCGGCGGCCGTCATCTCTCCGTCCCGGCGCGTGGTCCACGCCCACGATGTCGCGGTGACGAGGGCGGGCGGGACGTTGTAGGGATCGGCCTACCTCCGCCAGACCCGCGCCGAGCCGGCCCCGCGCCGCGCCACCGGGGTGCGACGCGGCGGGGGGGCAGGTCAGGACTTGTTGCGGAACAGCTTGTTGCCCAGCCAGACGATCGGGTCGTAACGCCGGTCCGCCACGCGTTCCTTCATCGGGATCAGCGCGTTGTCGGTGATCTTGATGTGCTCGGGGCACACCTCGGTGCAGCACTTGGTGATGTTGCACAGCCCCAGGCCGTGCGTCGACTGCGCCTCCCGCACCCGGTCCGCCTCGTCGAGCGGGTGCATCTCCAGCTCCGCCACCCGCATCAGGAACCGCGGCCCGGCGAACGACTCCTTGTTCTCCTCGTGGTCGCGGATGACGTGGCAGGTGTTGTTGCACAGGAAGCACTCGATGCACTTGCGGAACTCCTGCGAGCGCTCCACGTCGACCTGCTGCATCCGGTACTCCCCCGGCGCGACGCCCGCCGGCGGCTTGAAGGCGGGGATCTCCCGCGCCTTGCGGTAGTTGTACGAGACGTCGGTGACGAGGTCGCGGATCACCGGGAACGTGCGCATCGGCGTCACGGTCACCGTCTCGTCCTCCGCGAACACCGACATCCGCGTCATGCACAGCAGCCTCGGCTTGCCGTTGATCTCCGCCGAGCACGACCCGCACTTGCCCGCCTTGCAGTTCCACCGCACGGCGAGGTCCGGCGTCTGGGTCGCCTGGAGCCGGTGGATCACGTCGAGCACGACCTCGCCCTCGTTGACCTCGACGGTGAAGTCCTCCAGCCCGCCGCCCTCGTCGGAGCCGCGCCACACCCGGAAGTGCCCCTGGTACCCCATGTCAGCCCTCCAGCTCGTCGGCGGTCAGGTACTTCTGCAACTCGCTCTGCTCGAACAGCGCCAGCAGGTCCGGCCGGATCGGCACCTGCGGCTCCTCCACCACCTCGACCGACGAGCCGGACAGCGTGCAGACCAGCAGCTTGCGCCGCCAATCGGCGTCCATGCCCGGGTAGTCGTCGCGCGTGTGGCCGCCGCGGCTCTCGGTGCGCAGCGACGCGGCCCGCGCCACGCACTCGCTGACCAGCAGCATGTTGCGCAGGTCGAGCGCGAGGTGCCAGCCGGGGTTGAACTGCCGGTGCCCCTCGACCACCACGGTCGCGGCCCGCTGCTTCAGCTCCTCCAGCCGCTCGATCGCCTGCGCCATCTCGTCGGCCCGGCGGATGATGCCGACCAGGTCGTTCATCGACTGCTGCAACTCCATATGCAGCGTGTACGGGTTCTCGCCGCCGTCGCCGGAGAACGGCGCGAGGGCGGTCCGCTCGGCCTCGGCCACGGCCTCGTCCGTGCACACCGGCCGGGAGTCGAGGCCGGACACGTAGTCCGACGCGCCCGCGCCCGCCCGGCGGCCGAACACCAGCAGGTCGGACAGCGAGTTGCCGCCCAGCCGGTTGGAGCCGTGCATCCCGCCGGACACCTCGCCCGCCGCGAACAGCCCCGGCACCGACGACGCGCCCGTGTCGGGGTCCACCTGCACGCCGCCCATGACGTAGTGGCAGGTCGGCCCGACCTCCATCGGCTGCGCCGTGATGTCGACGTCGGCCAGCTCCTTGAACTGGTGGTGCATCGACGGCAGCCGCCGCATGATCTCCTCGGCGGGCAGCCGGGTGGACACGTCCAGGAACACGCCGCCGTGCTCGGAGCCGCGGCCCGCCTTCACCTCGGAGTTGATCGCGCGGGCCACCTCGTCGCGCGGCAGCAGCTCCGGTGGCCGGCGGTTGTTGCCGGGGTCGGTGTACCAGCGGTCGGCCTCGGCCTCGTTGTCGGCGTACTTGTCCTTGAACACCTCGGGGATGTAGTCGAACATGAACCGCTTGCCGTCGGAGTTGCGCAGCACGCCGCCGTCGCCGCGGACCGACTCGGTGACCAGGATCCCCTTCACCGACGGTGGCCAGACCATGCCGGTCGGGTGGAACTGGATGAACTCCATGTTGATCAGGGACGCGCCCGCGCGCAGGGCCAGCGCGTGGCCGTCGCCGGTGTACTCCCACGAGTTCGACGTGACCTTGAACGACTTGCCGATGCCGCCGGTGGCGAGCACCACCGCGGGCGCCTCGAACAGCACGAACCGGCCCGACTCGCGCCAGTAGCCGAACGCGCCCGCGATCCTGCCGCCGTCGAGGACCAGGTCGGTGACGGTGAACTCGGCGAACACCTTGAGCCGCGACTCGTAGTCGCCGGTCTCGGCGTGGTCGTCCTGCTGGAGCGACACCACCTTCTGCTGGAGGCTGCGGATCAGCTCCAGCCCCGTGCGGTCGCCCACGTGCGCCAACCGGGGGTACTCGTGCCCGCCGAAGTTGCGCTGGCTGATCCGACCGTCCTTGGTGCGGTCGAACAACGCCCCGTAGGTCTCCAGCTCCCACACCCGGTCGGGCGCCTCCTTGGCGTGCAGCTCGGCCATCCGCCAGTTGTTGAGGAACTTCCCGCCCCGCATGGTGTCCCGGAAGTGCACCTGCCAGTTGTCGTTCGAGTTGACGTTCCCCATGGCCGCCGCGATGCCGCCCTCGGCCATCACCGTGTGCGCCTTGCCGAACAACGACTTGCACAGCACCGCCGTGCGCATCCCGTGTTCCCTGGCCTCGATCGCGGCGCGCAACCCCGCACCGCCGGCACCGATCACGAGCACGTCGAACGAATGCCGTTCCAGCTCGGGCAAAACCACTCCTCAGTTGACGAATCGGAGGTCGGAGATCGTCCCGGAGGCGACCAGCGCGACGTAGAGGTCCGTGACGCAGACGAAGATGAGCGAGGCCCACGCGAGCTGCATGTGCCGGGCGTTGAGCTTGGAGATCTGCGTCCACGCCCAGTACCGGACCGGGTGCTTGGAGAAGTGCTTCAACCGCCCGCCCGCGATGTGGCGGCACGAGTGGCAGGACAGCGTGTACGCCGCCAGCAGCGACACGTTCACCAGCAGCACGATGTTGCCCAGGCCGATGCCGGTGCTGAACGCGAAGAACGCGTCGTAGATGTTGACCAGCAGCAGGAGCGACGCGGCGTAGAAGAAGTAGCGGTGCAGGTTCTGCGCGACCAGCGGGAAGCGGGTCTCGCCGGTGTACTTGCCGTGCGGCTCGGCCACCGCGCACGCGGGCGGGGACATCCACGCCGCCCGGTAGTACGCCTTGCGGTAGTAGTAGCAGGTCACGCGGAACCCGAGCAGGAACGGGATGATGATCACCGGCGGGGTGAGGAACCCCGGCAGCTCCGGCAGCAGGCGGCCGAAGTGCGCCGCGTTCGGCAGGCACTCCTCGGTCAGGCACGGCGAGTACATGGGCGTCAGGTACCGGTACTCGTCGACCCAGTAGTAGTCGCCCATGAAGGTCCGCACGGCCGCGTAGATCGAAATCAGGAGCAGGCCCGCGAACGTCGCCAGCGGCGGCAGCCACCACCGGTCCGTGCGCAACGTGCGCTGGGCGATCTGCGCCCTCATACCTCACCTCGTTCCACGTCGTTGTGGTGCGGGACACAATGTGGTTTGGAACACACAACCGGGCCTGAAACGGGAGCGGCCCCCGCGTTCGCACGCGGGGGCCGTCTCCGGGTCGGGTCAGGTTCGGTGGCTGCGGTAGCCGCCGAGCCCTTCGTCGTCGGCGTCGTGCCACAGCCCGGGGTCGTACGGCGTGTCGGGCACGACGACGACCTCGCGTTCGACCCGGGGCGCTTCGCGCTGACGGGGCGTGCGGTCCAGGTCCAGCAGCTCGGTCGCGTCGATGTCCAGGCGTTCGACGTCGTTGGCCAGCCTCTGCACCGCGGCCACGTCGCCGTACCGCGCGCGCAGCCCACCCACGCAGTGGCGGAGTTGGCCCAGTGCCCGGCGCAGCTCCACGATCTCGGAGGACGTCATGGTCAGCACCTCCCTCGGGTCGGTCCGTGTGCCGACTCTGCCAAGTGGAAGCCGCTGTGACAAGAACCACAAGTGGTCGAGTCGCGTCTCAGGATCTGAATCGTTTTTGTCACGATCATGTGTCGTGACATAGTGTGCTTGCTGTCACGTCCGTCCGTGCGACGCCAGCGCTGTCGTCCCACCGGGCCCACCACGGCCCGTGATCATCACCGGGAGACAGCGAACCATGAGCGTGCATCCCGTCGTCGCCGAAGTGACGGCTCGCATCGCCGCCCGCAGCGCCGCCGGTCGGGCCGCCTACCTGGAACGAGTCGCCCAGGCCCACCGCGAGGGGCCCGCCCGCCGCGACCTGGCGTGCAGCAACCTGGCGCACGGCTTCGCCGGGATCACGGGCGGTGACAAGGACCTCCTCCGGGCACTGCGCCGCCCGAACGTGGCGATCGTGTCCGCCTACAACGACATGCTGTCGGCCCACCAGCCCATGCACGAGTACCCGGCGTGGATCAAGGAGGCGGCGCGGGCCGTCGGCGGCGTGGCGCAGTTCGCGGGCGGCGTGCCGGCGATGTGCGACGGCATCACCCAGGGCCGCGCGGGCATGGAGCTGTCGCTGTTCAGCCGGGAGGTCATCGCCATGGCCACCGGCGTCGCGCTGGCGCACGAGATGTTCGACGCGGCGCTGCTGCTCGGCGTGTGCGACAAGATCGTCCCCGGCCTGCTGATCGGCGCGCTGGCGTTCGGCCACCTGCCCGCGATCCTGGTGCCCGCGGGCCCGATGCACTCCGGGCTGCCGAACTCGGAGAAGGCGCGGGTGCGGCAGCTGTTCGCGGAGAACAAGGCGACCCGCGAGGACCTGCTGGAGGCCGAGGCTCAGTCCTACCACAGCCCCGGGACCTGCACGTTCTACGGCACGGCCAACTCGAACCAGCTCGTGGTCGAGGTCATGGGCCTGCACCTGCCGGGCGCGAGCTTCGTGCCGCCGGGCACCAAGCTGCGCAAGGCGCTGACCGAGGAGGCCGCGCGGCGGGCGGTGGAGATCAGCCGCGGCGGGGAGTACACGCCGGTCGGGCACGTGGTGGACGTGAAGTCCGTGGTCAACGGCGTGATCGCGCTGCTGGCCACCGGCGGCTCGACCAACCACACCATGCACCTGGTCGCCATCGCGTCGGCCGCCGGCATCGAGCTGGGCTGGGACGACTTCGCCGAGCTGTCGTCGGTGGTGCCGCTGCTGGCCCGCGTCTACCCGAACGGCTCGGCCGACATCAACCACTTCCAGGCCGCGGGCGGCGTGTCGTTCCTGGTCTCGACGCTGCTGGACGCGGGCCTGCTGCACGCCGACGTGAAGACCGTGGCGGGCGACGGGCTCGACCGCTACCGGCAGGAGCCGGTGCTGGTCGAGGGCGTGCTGCAGTGGCGGCCGGGCCCGCCGCACTCGCTGGACACCGACGTGCTGCGGCCCGCGTCCGACCCGTTCGCGCCCGACGGCGGCCTGCGCATGCTGTCGGGCAACCTGGGCCGCGCGGTGATCAAGGTGTCGGCGGTCAAGCCGGAGAACCGGGTGGTCGAGGCCCCCGCGCGGGTGTTCACCTCGCAGGAGGCGTTCAGCGCCGCGTTCCGGGCGGGCGAGCTGGAGCGGGACGTGGTCGTGGTGGTGCGGCAGCAGGGTCCCCAGGCCAACGGCATGCCCGAGCTGCACAAGCTCACGCCCGCGCTGGGCGTGCTCATGGACCGGGGCTTCAAGGTCGCCCTGGTCACCGACGGCCGGATGTCCGGCGCGTCGGGCAAGATCCCGGCCGCGATCCAGGTCACGCCGGAGGCGGCGGTGGGCGGCCCGCTGGCCCGCGTGCGCGACGGCGACGTGCTGCGGCTGGACGCCGAGACCGGCACGCTGGAGGTGTTCGTCGACCCGGCGGAGCTGGCGGCGCGCGATCTGGTGGACTTCCCGCCGGACGCGCAGGCGTGGACCGGCACGGGCCGGGAGCTGTTCGCCGCGCTGCGCCGGGCGGTCGGGCCCGCCGACCGGGGCGCGAGCGTGTTCGGACCGATCGCGGCCTCGCACTTCGAAGGCCAGTTCAACCAGGAGGTGTCCCGGTGACCACGACCCCGGCCCATGCGACGGCGGCGGACCTGTTGGCGCTGTCGCCCGTCATCCCGGTCGTCGTCGTGGACGACGCCGAGCACGCCGTGCCGCTGGCGGAGGCGTTGCTGCGCGGCGGTGTGCGGGTGATCGAGCTGACCCTGCGCACGCCGGCCGCGCTGGCCGCGATCGAGCGGGTGGCGGCGGAGGTGCCGGGCATCGTGATCGGCGCGGGCACCGTGACCGCGCCGGAGCACGCCGAGCAGGCCGCCAAGGCCGGTGCGGCGTTCCTCGTCACGCCGGGGTCGACCGACCGGGTGCTGAACGCGGCCGAGGACACGGGCCTGCCGTTCCTGCCCGGCGCGGCGACCGTGTCGGAGGCCATGCGGCTGGCCGAGCGCGGGCTGACCTCGTTGAAGTTCTTCCCGGCCGAGGCCGCGGGCGGGGTGGACTACCTCAAGTCCATCGGCGGGCCGCTGCCCGGCCTGCGGTTCTGCCCGACCGGCGGCATCACCCCGGCGACCGCGCCCCACTACCTGGCGCTGCCCAACGTGGGGTGCGTGGGCGGGTCGTGGCTCGCGCCCAAGGACGCGCTGGCCTCGGGCGACTGGGGTCGGATCGAGGAGCTGGCACGGGCCGCCTCGGCGCTCTGACCCTGCCCCTGCTCCCTTAGGGCGCACAGCTCCATCCACGACACCGCACCTCTCCGGGGTGCACACCGCCGCCCTCTTCCGCGTCCCTCCGGGTGCGCACGCCCCTATCCACGCCCCTCGGGCGCGCGGCGATAGGTTGGGTGCTCACTTCTGGGGAGGTAGTGGGGGATGGACGCGCGACGAACCACGGTGGTCGCCGAGCCGCGCGGGCAGGTCGCCCTGGTGTCCGTGGGGTTCCCGGTGCTGGGTGCGCTCGCGGTGTGGGGTCTGAAGTCGATCGCCGGGTGGGTGGCCGACCTGCGGTGGGCTCCGATGCAGGGGCCGTTCCGGCTGGTGGCGTCGATCCCCGAGCCGTGGGCGACGATCGGTTCGGTGGCCGTGGGCGCGGTGCTCGGGCTCGTGGTGGCCGGGGTGGCCGCGCACGAGCGGCTGGTGGTCGAGGTGTTCAACGAAGGGGTCGAGCTGCTGCGGGGCGGCAGGCACCGCAGCTTCGACCGGACGCTGGTGTCCGGGGTGTTCCTGGACGGCAAGAAGCTCGTGCTGCTCGGCGTGGACACCGGCGAGCTGGCGCGGGAGACGCACGACCTCAAGCCGGAGGAGCTGGCCGAGGCGTTCCAGACGCACGGCTACCAGTGGCTGGACGCGGACCCGTACCGGGAGGACTACCGGCGCTGGGTCGACGGAACGCCCGACCTCCCGCCCGGGGCGAACGCCGTGCTGAAGGTGCGGGCGGAGGCGTTGCGCAAGGGCGACCAGGGCGACGCGGACGAGCTGCGGGAGGAGCTGGCCCGCCTCGGGGTCGTGGTGCGGGAGGAGAAGAAGCGCCAGTACTGGCGGCTGACCCGCCCGCTGCCCTGAGGGGCGCTTGGGCACTCACCGCGCCACTCCGGCCGAGTTCGACCGCGCCACTTCCAGCCAAGCTCCCCTTCGCGGCTCCGGCCGAGCCCTCGCCGCGCGACTCCGGGCGAGAGCCACCGGGGCGGCGGGATCCCCTGCCGAACCGGCTCCTCGCGCGTCACCCGGCAGCGCTCCCCGGCGCGCGGGGCACCGTGCCGCCTGGCCGGCGCAGCGGCCCGGGTCAGTCCCCGGCCCAGGTCGATCGCAGCCCAGGTCAGCAGCGGCCGGGGTCAGTCCTGGGCCAGGTCGTCCAGGGCGTCGGCGGCCTCGCCCGCGTGGCGCAGTTCGTCGCGCACCACCCGGTAGGCCAGGCCCTCCGAGTAGCCCTTGCGGGCGAGGGCGGCCACCAGGCGGCGGATCCTGGTGGTGTCGTCCAGGCCCGCCATGGTGCGCAGCTTCTTGCGCACCAGGTCACGGGCCCGCAGTTCCTCGGCCTCGTCGTCCACGGCCGCGACGGCCTCGGCCGCCACCTCCTCCGCCACACCCTTGCGGCGCAGTTCCTGGGCCAGCGCACGGCGGCCCAGGCCCTGGTAGGTGTGCCGCGAACGGACCCAGACCTCGGCGAACGCGGCGTCGTCGATCAGGCCCGCCCGGTCGAACTTGGCCAGCACCAGCTCGGCCGTCTGCTCGCCGATGCCCTTGCGGAGCAGGGCGTCCTTCAGCTCCACCCGCGTCCGGGCCCGCGCGGTGAGCAGCGCGTAGCAGATGTCGGTCGCCCGGCGCTGCTCCTTCGCCGGGTCGACCGGGCGCGGATCGGTGTCGTCGGCCGAAGGGTCGCGGGACGCCCCGCGACCACGGCCACCTCGTCCTGCCACGCCCGCTTAGAACTCGACCGGCGCCGGCGCGGTCTCGTCGGCGTCGAGGGTGGCGCCGATGCCCAGCTTGTCCTTGATCCGCTTCTCGATCTCGTTGGCCACGTCCGGGTTCTCGCGCAGGAACTTCCGCGCGTTCTCCTTGCCCTGGCCGAGCTGGTCGCCCTCGTAGGTGTACCAGGCGCCCGACTTGCGCAGGATGCCCTGGTCGACGCCCATGTCGATGAGCGAGCCCTCCCGGCTGATGCCCACGCCGTAGAGGATGTCGAACTCGGCCTGCTTGAACGGCGGGGCCACCTTGTTCTTCACGACCTTGACCCGGGTGCGGTTGCCGACCGGCTCGCCGCCGTCCTTCAGGGTCTCGATGCGCCGCACGTCCAGCCGCACCGACGCGTAGAACTTCAGCGCCTTGCCACCGGTCGTGGTCTCGGGCGAGCCGAACATCACGCCGATCTTCTCGCGCAGCTGGTTGATGAAGATCGCGGTCGTGTTGGACGCGCTGAGCGCACCGGTGATCTTGCGCAGCGCCTGGCTCATCAGGCGGGCCTGCAGACCCACGTGGTTGTCGCCCATCTCGCCCTCGATCTCGGCGCGGGGCACCAGGGCCGCCACCGAGTCGATGACCAGGATGTCGAGCGCGCCGGAGCGGACCAGCATGTCCGCGATCTCCAGCGCCTGCTCGCCCGTGTCGGGCTGCGAGACCAGCAGCGCGTCGGTGTCGACGCCCAGCTTGCGCGCGTAGTCCGGGTCGAGCGCGTGCTCGGCGTCGATGAACGCCGCGATGCCGCCGTTGCGCTGGGCGTTGGCCACGGAGTGCAGCGCCACCGTGGTCTTACCGGAGGACTCCGGGCCGTAGATCTCGATCACGCGGCCGCGGGGCAGGCCGCCGATGCCGAGCGCGACGTCGAGCGCGATCGCGCCGGTGGGGATCACCTCGATCGGGGCGCGGCCCTCCTCGCCGAGCCGCATGACCGAGCCCTTGCCGAACTGCTTGTCGATCTGGGCCAGGGCCAGCTCGAGTGCCTTGTCCCGGTCGGGTGCCTGGGGTGCCATCTGGAGTCCACCTCGGAGTGTCTTGGGGTCGCGGTGCGATGTCGGGGCCGACGTTACGGGTGGGGTCCGACATTTTTCGGCGGGGACCAGGTCACCCGCGGGGTGTTGTCACCCGGTCGTGTGCGGCAGTGTAGCCGAACAGGTGTTCGACCACCCGGCCGACACGCCCCGTCACCGGCGCTGTTCCGGCACGTCGAACGCGTCGCAGACGGCCAACCAGATCTCCTTGGTCGGCAGCCCCGCCTCCAACGCCTGGTCGGGCGTCCGGCCGCCGAGGGCGGACAGCACGTGGTCCCTGGCCACCATCTCGGCCCTGACCTGGCCGAACTCCTCCGCCATCCGCTTGCGGAACATCGTGATGCGCATCGGGTCCAGGCTAGCGCGCCGCCCGCCGGGCCGAACTGCCGACGTGGTCGTCGAACCGGCGATCCCTGACGCACCGCCGCTGCCCCGGGGTCCCGTTCGGCGCACGGCGGGCGGGACGGTCCGGGCGCGGGAGTTCGCCGCGGCGGCGCGCTAACCTCGAACCGTGCTGCTGTTGTTGCAGGAAGACCCCACGGGCATGTCGTCGCCGATCGCCACGGTCGCGATCATCGCCGGGCTCGTCGCGGCGATCGTCGTGGGCCTGCGCGCGCTCTGGCACCACCGCAAGCGCTGATCACCGCGCCCGCTGCAACGACGCGAACAGGCACGTCACCAGCAGCGGCAGCGCGGTGAACCCGACGACCAGGCCCAGCGCGGCGTAGGACCAGGTGGTCACCACCACGCCCGCCGCGACGCCGCCGAGCGCGCCGCCGACGTTCATGCACAGGTCGGACAGGCCCTGCGCGGCCGGCCGGTCCGCCACCCCCACCGACTCGGTGAGCAGCGCCGACCCCGCCACCACGCCCGCGGACCAGCCGAACGCGAGCAGCGCGAGCCCGGCGGCCAGCTGCGGCGCGTCGTCCGAGGGGGCCATGCCCGCGATGCCGGACGCGGCGACCACCAGCGCCGCGCCGATCGCCAGCACCGGCACCCGGCCCAGCCGGTCGGCCATCCACCCGAACAGCGGGCTGGCCGCGTACATCGCGGCGACGTGCAGGCTGATCACCACGCCGACGACCCGCAGCGACGAGCCCGCGTGGTCCATGTGCACCGGGGTCATCGACATCAGGCCGACCATCGCGGTGTGGCACAGCGCCACGCCGCCCAGCGCGAGCTTCCCGGCCGCGGGCAGGGACCGCCACACCGCCACCGAGCGCTTGGCGCCGACGCCGCGCCCGGGAGGGGAGGCGGACCGGGCCAGCGTCAACGGGTCGGGTCGCAGGAACCGCAGCACGACGAGCGCGGCCAGGCCGAACAGCGCGGCGGACAGCAGGTACGGGCCCGCGCCCACGGGCAGCCCCAGCCGTGCGGCGGCGCGGCCCGCCGGGTCGGCCAGGTTCGGCCCGGCCACCGCGCCGATCGTCGCCGCCCACACCACCAGCGCCACCGAGCGCGCCCTGCGGTGCGGGTGGGCGAGGTCCGCGCCGGCGTACCGGGCGGCGAGGTTCGCGCTGGACGCCGCGCCGAACAGGACGAGCGCCGCCAGCAGCACCTGCCACGAGCCGAGCACCACGGCGCACGCCGCCACCGCCGCGCCCACCGCGCCCGCGCCGTAGCCGAGGACGAGCGCCGGGCGGCGTCCGCTGCGGGCCGCCAGCCGTGCCGCGGGCAGCGCGAACAGCGCCGCGCCGAGCACCGCGGCGGTCTGCGCCATGCCCCCGACCGCGTCGGAGTCGGCGAGCACGGCCGCGACGAGCGTGCTCACCGCGAGGCCGATCGTGACGCCGGCCGCGCCGAGCACCTGGGCCGCCGCCAGCACTCGCAGGACCCTGCGCTGCACCACGTCGACCCTGGTCATGATCTTGACTGTGCCAGGGGCGGCCGGCCCGGAACAGCCACCGACCGGGTTCGGGTCAGGTGCCGGGCTGGACCGCGTCCTCGAAGAAGTCCGCGACCTGGTCGGCGGTCAGCTCCTCGCCGCCGCTCTTGGTCACGATGCCGAGCAGCGGCAGGTCGTCGGCGGTGAACACGAGCAGCCCCAGCCCGCCGTCGGCGGCGGCCCGGTACTTGCCGGTGAGCCCGTTGCCCGCCCACCGCGCCTCGACCATGTCGGCCTTCAGCGACCGCACGACCGCCTCCGCGCCGTGCTGCGCGCCGACGACGGTCTCGGTGAGCACGTACTGCACCGAGTAGTCGTCCTTCACCGCGCAGCTGACGACGCTGCCCTTGATGCCGTCCACGCCGCCCACGCCCGGCGTGCCGCCCGCCTTGCACGTGCTGGTGTCCGGGACCGTGCCCGCGAGCAGGCGCAGGCACTCGGTGAAGCCCTTGTCGTCCTGCCGGGTGTCGCTCTTGCACTCCTGCGCGCTGGGCACGTCCGACCCGCCGAGCAGGAGGAACCCGCCGACCGCCGCGAGCACGAGGACCGCGGCGGCGGCCGCGGACAGCAGCACGGTCCGGTTGGGCTCCTTCCGCTTCGGCTCGGCCTGGGCGCGCGGGGTGACGGACGGGAAGTTGAACTGCTGCGGCCCGGTCTGGGGGTAGACCTGGTAGGGCCCGCTGGCGTGCGGGTTCACCTGGTACGGGCCGCTGGCGTGCGGGTTGACCTGGTAGGGGCCGCTGATCGCGGGGTTGGGCTGGTGCGGGGTCACCGGGTTCGTGACCACCGTGTCCGGCTCGCGGGGCCGGGTGGGCTCCTGGGACCGCGGCGTGATGCCGTTCTTGGGCACGTGGTGCGCGCCCAGGGCGACCGCCGTCTCGGGCTGGTCGAGGCTCGTCGGCACGATCCGCACCTTCTCGGCGATCATCGTGGCGACCAGCGGGATGCGGCTGGACCCGCCGACCAGGTAGATGCCCGCGAGCTGGTTGGGCGCCATGCCGGTGGCGCGGATCGTGGCCTCCAGCAGCTCGACGCTGCGCATCATGCTCGGCCGGACCAGCGCCTCCAGGTCGGAGCGGTTGACCAGCACGTCCTCGAACGGCTCGGGCATCGGCACCTCGGTGTGCGCGTGCCGCGACAGCGACTCCTTGGCCGCCCGGACGTCCTCCTGGAGGGTGCGGCGGGCACGGCGGTCGGCCGTGGACTCCGGGCGCAGCAGCCGCTGCCAGGCGGCCGGGTCGCGGTGCGAGACCTGGCGGCCGACGTGCTCCAGCAGCGCCTGGTCCACGTCCAGGCCGCCGAGGTCCGGCAGGCCGTCCTCGGCGAGCACGGTGAAGCCGTTCTGGGTCGCGCCGACGATGGCCACGTCGAACGTGCCCGCGCCCAGGTCGTACACGGCCAGCGCCTGGCCCACCGACAGCGACGCGTAGTGCGAGGCGGCCGCGACCGGCTCGGGGACCAGCACGACCTCGCCGGTCACGCCCGCCAGGCGGGCCGCGGACAGCAGCACGTTGCGGCGGGTCGCGCCCCACTGGGCGGGGTGGGTGAGCCGGACCTCGTCCAGCGGCTCGCCGCCCAGCTGGCGGGTGGTCTCCTCCAGCACGCGGCGCAGCACGGCGGCCAGCGCGTCGGTGACCGGGACCACGTTGTCGCCCAGGAGCAGCACGCCGTCGTCCACCCGGCGCTTGGGGTTGGGCTCGAAGCGGGCCGGGTCGAGGCGGGCGCGGCGCTCGGCGTCCCGGCCGACGACCAGCGTCCCGTCCTCCTCGCAGTAGACGGCCGACGGCATGGTGGCCGAACCGTCGACCTCCACGACCCGGGGCGGCCTGCCGTGCGCCGCGAGCACCGCGACGGTGTTGGAAGTGCCCAGGTCAACGGACAGGACGCGCACGATTACACCCCTTGAACTCGAACGGGCTGATCGTGCCACACCGGCCCACCACACGAGGTCGCCTCACGACCAACCGCTCCACACGGGCCCACCACACGAGGTCGCCTCGCGACCGATCGCTCCACACCGGCCCACCACACGAGGTCGCCTCACGACCAACCGCTACCGGCCTGAACCCCCACGCGAGGTCGCGTCGGTCGTTCGCGTCCTCATCCCCGGCGATGGCGACGCCCGCGGTGGTGCTGGTGGCGAACGCGACGATCCCGGCGAGGCCGAGGGCGACCTGGGTCCAGGCGACGACGGG
>NZ_JBSGBG010000072.1:0-28362 GCF_053601135.1 Actinosynnema sp. NPDC004786
GCGCAACCACCGGGCTGGACGGCGATGCGCAGGTGCATGTCGTCGCGCCCCTCCTGGTCGAGCAGCGCCTTGCCGGTCGCGCCCCGCGCAGCGCCGGGGGAGCGGCCAGCAGCCCGACCAGCGCCACCGCCGCGAACCCCGGCATCCACGTGGCGTCCGCGACGAGCAGCACGGCGACACCGCCGACGCCGGCGCAGGCGGTGACCACCCGGCGCGTCAGCGGCTCCGACGCGCCGGGGGAGAACGGTCGCACGAGCGCCCAACCCGCGACCACGGTCACCGCGCCGAGCAGGAGCAGCCGGAGGAGGGTGAAGCCGAGCGGCAGGCCGACGGCGCCGTGGTTGTGCACGGGGTCAGGCCGAAGCGCCGACCGGGAGCGCGCAGGCGCACCGCATCTGCGAGCGCTCCTCCGGGCTCGGCCGCATGTGCAGCACCATCGCGACGACCATCGGGATGAAGACGACGGTGTTGTAGAACAGGTGCAGCTCCACCCGCGGGATGACGAGCTGGATGATGCTCGTCGGGGCGGGCCGGCCGAGCAGGTTCGTGCCGACGGACGCCTGGATGATCAGCAGCAGGTGCTCGATGTGGTGCCAGAACTGCAGGCCCAGCGCGATCGTCCACCACGTCTTCGAGCGGCCCACGAACCCCTTGCGCAGCGCGAACAGGAACACCAGCATGACGAGCGCGTAGCCGTAGTGCATGACCTCGGACGTGACGAGCCACGGGAACCAGAGGCCGAGCACGCCCTTGGCCTGCGGGACCGGCCAACCGAGGGCGTAGATCTGCACCGCCTGGGCGATGTGCTCGGCCCAGTGCCCGAGCACGATCACGGTGAAGATCAGCAGTGCCGGCTTGTGCCGGACGGTGTTGAGCGGGCCACCCACCGCGTGGGTGTGGGCATGTGTGTCGACCATGGCTCCTCCTGCTGCGCCGGTCCCGACCGGGTCGATTTCCCCGTGACCAGCGACGATATCTGGTTTCGCGCGCGCCAAGAACGCCTCCGTGCGGAATCGCAAGCATGGAGAAGTCCGGTGCTCCACGCGGCGGTACGGTCCTCCCGCCGGGTCCGCGCGACGACGAGCGTATTGCCTTCCGATGTGCTTTTCGTCTTCCCAATTGCGCTCGTGCGGTTGCCGCGTCGCCAGGGCGTAAGTCCTGGTGGGAGGGGGTGTGCCGACGGCGGGTGGAGTGCGCTCCGGCGGCTCGAAGAATGATCGACAAGTGTCGGCGCGACGATGGGGCAATCCGGAAGAAGCACCGACGACCGGTTCGTGCTAAAAGCGCGCGGAGCGCGTGGCCGACCGGGGGGAACCGCCACGGACGGGTGACGTGGTGGCTATTCCGCGTCGGATGTCCGGACTTCTGTGAGGAATGCTCGTCATGTGCCGGGGTTCCCGGCTAGGCCGCCGGGCGGGGGGAGGGGAACAGCGTGAGGAACCGCGCCACCACGGTCTCGTCGCCGTGCACCTCCAGGGCGCCGGACGCGATCGCCTCCGCGAGCGTGTGCCGGCCGGACACCACGTTGTTCAGCGTCACGGTGTCGGTGCGGATCGACGCGTCCGGCTCGGCGACGGGCCGGCGTTCCACGGTCAGCCCGTCGGGTGTCACCTGGGCGAGGAACCCGTCCTCGCCCAGGTGCACCGCCAGGTCGGCGACCAGCCCTTCGGCCCGCCCGGGGTCGAACAGGGACCGCAGCGCGAGCATCAGCGAGTCGACGCTGATCGGCCCTTCGCCGCGCAGCCCGTCCGACCGCGCGCCCCACCTGCCCAGCAGGGCGATGATGGGTTCCAGCTCGCGGCCCCACGGCGTCAGCTCGTACACCCACGCGGCCGCCGGCGGCGGGAGCCGGCGACGGCGCACGACGCCCGCCTCGTCCAGCTCGCGCAGCCGCTGCGACAGCACGTTCGGGCTCGCGCCCGGCAGCCCGGTCCGCAGGTCGGTGAAGCGCTTGGCGCCGAACAGCAGCTCGCGCACGACCAGCAACGCCCAGCGCTCGCCGACGAGGTCGAGCGCGTGCGCGATCGGGCACCCGTCGTCGTACCGGCGCTTGGTCGTCACGACCACCAGTCTAGGCCGAGGTGATACGGGTTTCACACCAGTTGGTTGCTTATTAGGACCAACGTCGCTAGGCTGCGGGGTCACGACGTCGAGGCGGACCGGGGATCCGGGGGGTGCCGGCGACCGTGACCGGACGGGTCGCGCTCGCGAGCCCTCCGGGTCGGGCTCCGTGCCGATGCCGCGCTCCGGCCGCACCGCGGGACCCCCAGCCCGTGCCGGCGGAGCGTGAGGGCGGCGCACGGGTCCTTGCCCGGGCCGGTGACCGCCTCCCGCGCGGATGGGTCTGGTACCGGCCCATCCGCGCGGCTGCCCTCGACCGCCGTCCACTCCGGACCGCGCCGGCGGCGTTCCCGCACGGGCCGGTCGACGCGGCGCACCGCCGGTGTCCTCTGTGGTGGCGCGTGCCCCGACAGCCCTTGGCGCACTTTCGATGCGCGTGACGCGCGCCACACCCGTCCCCGGCTCCGGAGGTCGCCCCGCCCGCTCCGCCGGCGGGGTCCGGGAGGTCCGCCACGCGGGCCCGTCGTGTCCGGAATGGGCGGACGCCCGCCCTGCCGCCGGGGCCGCGCGGCACGCCGGCGAATCCTGCCCCGATATCGTCCGGCGAGCGGTTGAACGGTGGTCCCGCGACGGCGGGAATTCCGCCTCCCGGCGCGGCCGGAAGTCGGTCGGGCCGCGCCCGCGGGCGCCGGACGGCACATCTTCGTGATTGCCGTATACCGGTCGAAATCGGACGCGCCGCCCTCGGTCGATATCGCCGTCGCCGAGGGCCGCCGCTCGGCGCGCACCCCGTCCGGACCCGTGACCGGCGGGTCGGACGTTGTCACCCGAAAGGCGCATCAATAACGTCGGCCGGTAGCCGAATATGTCTTCCGTGGTGGTCGGAAATAGACTCCGACCACGTTCGCAAGATCGTCGGGAAGGTGCGGGGGTGAGCGCGTGCGAGGCGATCCATAACGCTGTCAGCGCTCCTTGCGCGGCTTGTCGCGGCCCTGGTAGCTTGCCAAAATCGGGGGTACTGGGGCCGCTGGGGGTCACTGGGGGTTGTGGCGCGGGGATGCGCGCCAGTTCTGCACCGCTCGAAGGTCGTCCGGCGCGCCGGTCGGACGACGGTTTCAGCTTTCATTACATCTGCGAATGGGGGTCGTAGTGGAGGACGTAATAGAACGGGCGGTAGGCCGGGTCATCGACTTCATGCACGAGAATCTCGGTGAGCAGTTCACGATAGACGACATGGCCCGTACCGCCATGTACAGCAAGTTCCACTTCTCCCGGGCATTCCAACGGGTCACCGGGGTGTCACCCGGTCGATTCCTGGCCGCGATCCGGCTACAAGAGGCCAAACGGCTGCTGGTGTGCACCTCTTTGGCCGTGACCGACATCAGCCACCGAGTCGGGTACACCAGCGTCGGCACGTTCAGCTCGAGATTTCGCAGCAGCGTCGGGGTGTCCCCGACGACCTACCGGCAACTGGGGGGACTGACTCCGCCGATCCCCCTGGCGCGCCGGGGTTCCGACGCGCGCACGTCCACCGTGCAGGGGGAGGTCCACGCCCCTTCCGGGAGCGCGCCGGGAATCATCTTCCTGGGGTTGTTCCCGGACCGGATCCCGCAGGGGAAGCCGGTCCGCTGCTCCATGCTCCACCGGCCGGGTCCGTACGTCCTCACCAACGTGCCGCCCGGCACCTGGCACCTGCTGGCCCACTCCGTCGCGCTGGGGCAGGAGTCGTTCCTCGGCGAACGCCGCTTCCCGCAGGACCAGGCGCTGAACGTGGCGTCCTGCGGCCCGGTGTCGGTGCGGGCGGGCGCGCAGGTCAAGGACGTCGACCTGAGCCTGCGCCCGATCGGCACGCTCGACCCGCCCGTCCTGCTCGCGCTGCCGTACATCCGCACCGTCGCGCTCGACGCGGGCGCGGCGAGCTGACGGACGGCGCGACCACCGGAGGACCTGCCGCCCGCCGGACGGCGGGTCCTTCCCACGTCCGGGGTGCGGGATCCCGCACCTCCGACGCGGCCCCGGGAACAACGCCGAGCGCGCCGCGGCCCGCTCCCGCGCCTCCCGCGAGGCCACCCGTGGCCCCGGAACCCGGTCACCGCCGTTGCGCACCGCCGAAGCGATCCGCGTTGTGACCGAAGCCACGTTTGTTCTCGTGACCGCCGAACGGTCCGGTCGCGCACCGCCGATCAGCGCACGGACCAGGGCGGGAGCGTGCCCGCGAGGCCGACCGCGCCCCGTGCGGCGGTAACTCGAACGGCCCAACGAACCGCCTCGCGCTTCGGTAGGCCGTACCGACCGTGACCGGCGGGACGGCCCGCCGAACCGCCCCGCGCAGCTCCGCGGCCGGGTCGGCGACCCCCGCGAACCGCCACTCCGCGACCCGCGGAACCGCGCCTCGCGCCGGGCGGTGGTCGGGCGGCCGAACCCCTGAACCGGGCCCCACACCCGACGATTGGCCGGGGGCGAGCCCTCGAACCACCCTTCGTGCCCGGCGGTGGCGGGGGCGGCCGAACCCCTGAACCGTTCCCACACCTGACGATGGCCGGGCGGGCGAGCCCTCGAACACTCTTCGTGCCCGGCGGCGGCGGGGCGGCCGAACCCTCGAACCACCCCGGACCGCCCCTCGCGCCCGGCGGTGGCGGAACCCCCGCACACGACGGCGGCCCGTCACCGCGGAGGTGACGGGCCGCCGGTCGGTCGGTGCGGCGGTCAGGTGGTGACCACCGCGCCCTGCTTCGGCGCGCCGTTGAACGCCGGCTCCGCGGCGGGGGGTTCCACCGGGAGCGCCCGCTCGGCGGCGAGCGCCTTCAGCGCCTCCTGCTCGCGCCGGTGCTTCTCGATGAAGTGGACGGTCCAGTGGAAGCCGCCCCGGATCAGGCAGACGATCGCGGTGGCGAAGAACAGGCCGTACGCGATGCTCATGCCCATCAGGACGCCGTACACCGCCGCCACGCCGCCGCCGAACGCGATCTGGGCGGCCGGTTTGGACGGTGAGGTGCCCGGGTCGGTCACCATGTAGTTGGTGTAGAGCACGAACGCGATGCCCGTCATCATGCCGAGCCCGGCCGGGATGGAGACGTCCAGCACCATGCCGCGGATCACGGCCTGGAGGGCGAACCCGACCAGCCACGCGATGATCAGCCACAAGCGGCCGGTCAGCATGCCGTTCAGCATGGTGCCCGCGCTGAGGATGATGAGCGGGATCAGCAGGTCCCAGAACGTGCCCACGTGCTCGCTGAAGTGGTACGGCGGCGCGACCGACGCCCAGGGGAACACCAGCAGCACGACCGCGATGCCGAAGTTCGACGGGTTCATGTAGTGCCGCAGCCGGCCCTTCACCGGCGCGCGGAGGACCCACTTCGCGCCGACCGCCACGACCACGCCGAAGATCATCACCCAGACCTGGTCGTTGACGTAGGTCAACATGTTCACCGCCAGGGCGGTGATGTGCGAGGGGTAGAGGAACTCCACCATGCCCTTCAGGCCGCGGCCCGCGTAGCGGGGCGTGCGCTTCTCCTGCCGCGCGCCGATCCACTCCAGGCCGATCTCGACGGTGTAGGCCGTGGCGAGGGCGATGAACGGCCACAGCCACGCCTGCTCGAACCCGAGGACCGTGTAGCCGAAGATGTTGAAGACGCTGATGGAGATCGCGAAGTTCCTGAGTGCCTTGGTGACCTTGGGGTCGTGCCGCGGCGGGCCGGCTGCTGCCGTGGTCTCGGCCATGTCCGTCACTTCTCCTTGGCCTGGTCGCCGAGCTGGATGTCGTGCCAACCCGGGTTCAGTGTCATGTCCTGCTCGTGGATGTCGCCGTCGCGGTCGCGCCACTTGACGTGCGCCTGCACCGGGCCCGACTCGGAGCCCAGTCCGAAGTGGACCTCGTGGCTGCGCTTGCCGGAGTGGCCGCTGCCGCCGTCGACGCGGTTGATCTGCTTCTTGCCGGACGCGGTGGTGATCGTCACCTGCGCGCCGATGACGGGTGAGCCCGCGCCGCGGAACGCGCCCTCGGACCGGTTCTCCTCGTGCGTGAGGCGCAGGCCGAGGAAGTCGTTGCCGGTGGTCGCGGTGTTGCGGAACAGGACCGGGTCGGACCACTGCCGGGACACGGCCATGTCGAGCTTGCCGTCGCCGTCGATGTCGCCGGTCGCGATGCCGCGGGTCGGGATCGGGGCGGCCAGGCCCAGGTCGGCCGACACGTCGCTGTAGAAGCCCTTCTGGTTCTTGGCGAAGAAGTGGAGGTGCTGGTTGCCGCCCACGTCGTCGCCGGGGCCGACGATCGGCCACCACATCGGGTTGTCCAGCAGCGCGTCGTTCGCCGTGGCCAGCTCCTGGAGCTGCGGCCAGCGGTTCACGTCGCCCTTGACGAAGCCGGTGGCCTGCAGGACCTCCAGCTCGCTGTTGTTGTCGAGGTCGGACAGCTTCACGTCCCAGCCCCAGCCCGACCAGGCGAGCTGCAGCGGCGCGCTCTCGTCCTCCCACACCGCGTCGCCGTCCTCCAGGCTGGAGGTCACCCGGTTCAGGTTGTTCTCCGTGCTGAGGAAGGCGAAGTGCGACTCCTCGATGCCGAACGACGTGGTGATGTTGCTGACGTACATGTCGTACACCTGGTCGCCGTTCAGGTCGCCGAAGTCGACGCCCATGCCCTTGAACGAGTCGATGCCGACGTTCTTGGACTTCGGCTCCATCGGGCCCTTCGAGCCCTCGACGACCTCGAACTTCAGCCTGCCCGGCGTGGACATGTTGTAGAGCAGGCGGTCCGGGCCGAAGTCGTTGCCCACGTACAGCTCGGGCAGCATGTCGCCGTTCACGTCGTTGGAGCTGGACGCGAGGGCCCAGCCGCGCGAGACCTCCAGCGGGAACGGGTCGGACATCTCCCACTTCGGGGTGCCGCCCGAGACGCCCTTGGACAGGAAGATGTAGTCCTCGCCGCCGTTGAACCCGGCGGACATGGAGTGGTTCATCCACACGCCGCTGTTCTTCGACGGGTCCAGCACCGGGCCGTGCGGGAAGTAGTTGCCGATGAAGATGTCGTCGTGGCCGTCGCCGTCGAAGTCCGCGACGGTCGCGGAGTTCGAGTTCCACTCCGGGCCGTCGTAGTCGCCGGACGCCTTGCCGGGCACCAGCTCCGTCGGCTGGTAGGTGTCGTTGGTCATGCCGGCCGCGTCGGGCTTGGCCAGGTGCAGGATCGGCGTGCGGCCCCACATGTAGATCAGCAGGTCGAGCCGGCCGTCCTCGTTGTAGTCACCGGGCACGCAGCCCATCGGCGCCATGACGTCGTTCATCGGCAGCGAACCGGGCGACAGCGCGAACGGCGCGTAGCGCGGCTGCTGGCCCGACTCCGGCGCCGGCGAGATGATCACCTGGTCGGTGCGCACGTCGACGAAGCACAGGTCGTTCGACAGGCCGTCGCCGTCGAGGTCGTTCAACGCGACCGCCGAGCCGACCGAGGAGATCCACGCGTTGATGTGCTGGTAGCGCTGGTTCACCTGGCGGATGGTCTGCTGGGTGTAGCCGCCGGGCAGGGCGATCGTCTCGGGCGTGAACCCGTACCGGGCCGCGACTTCCTGCCTCTCCTCGGCCGACACCTGCGGCAGCCGGGCCACCAAGAACGTGGCCGCGACGAGCACGAGTGCCATGACGCCGGGTAGTTGCCTGCGCAGCCAACTGGCTGTGGAGGTCACAAGCTGACTCCTTCCTGGTGGGCTGATTCCTCGGCGATGCGTCGCCGCCACGCCTCGGACACGGGTCCGGCGCCGTCGGGGACCGGCGGCGCCGGGTGCGCGTCCTCGGTGGATCGGGCGGCCTCGCCCGCTGCGCCCCCCGGCGCCGCACGGGCGTGCGGCACCCCGTGGCGCCACGGGGACTTCTCGATCGTGTCGGCGACGCGCTGGGCGTCGGACTCGCCGACGAACCACGGGGCACGGCCGATGTCCTGGTGGTCCAGGGCGCGCGGCCGGTGGACGACCGGCCCCGTCCCGTGCCGCGGCATGCGGGCCATCGCCAACCCGATGCCGTCCTGCACCGTCCAGCGGTGATCGGCGACGAATCCCTCCGGGGGACGCTGCGTGATCACCGGGGTGGCGAAGAACTGCCTCCCGGCGATCTCCGGCAATTCGCGCCGCATGGCGCGCAGTGCGTTCAACTCGTCTCCCCAGCTCGGGTGACGCCGTCACCGGACCTGCCAACGGGAAAAGCGTTGCAGAGCGTTCGCGGCGCTTGCTACTTCCGGCTTGCTCACGACGGGTAGCCGCGCGGAGGTCATTTGGTGACGCCTCGCAGGGTGTTGCGGTGCCTGCGGGCAACCCCATCCGGTCAAGTGTTTTCCCAGTTCAGGGCGGTGCGAACACTGTTTTGCCCGGTGAGTCCGGTGCTGTGTAGGTAGTATTCCACTACCGACTCACCCGCTCTGAACGCGGTCCTCCCGGTCGCTCCCGTTACATTTCCGTGCCCTGTCCCGGTCGCTTTCCATCGCCTTGGGGAAGTCGTTCCCCCGGTCGGTCGTCGGCGATTGTCCGTGAACCCGCGGGCCGTTGTTTCTTCGAACTTGCCCCACCTGCGCACGATGACAGGTGCGCCGCCCCACCGCGCCGTGCCCCGGCCGCGCGGGACGACGGCAAGGCATGAGTAGCCGCGCCGTCGAAGGCCGCGTGACGATCGGACCGCGCAGCTCCATCGGCGTAGCCGTGCCCGCGCCGGCCCGAGATTCCACGCCACCCCGGCCGACTGTGGTGAGTTCGTCCTCGTTTGTGCGTCGGAGAGCAGAGAGAAGGATCTCGCATGATCACGCTGGAGACGTTGAACCTCGAGATCGACGGGCCGACGGCCACGATCCACCTGAACCGGCCGGACAAGAAGAACGCGATGAACCCGCAGATGCACCGCGACATGAACCAGGTGCTGGACGAGATCGAGGCGGCGGGCGCCGTCAAGGCGGTCGTCATCACCGGCGTCGGCGACAGCTTCAGCTCCGGCATGGACCTGGAGGAGTGCTTCCTGCGCCCGTTCGACGACCCCCAGCTGTTCTACCGGACGAACCTGGTCGCGCTCCGGTGGTTCCAGCGCCTGAAGGCGTTCCCGGCGGTGACCATCGCCAAGGTGAACGGCTTCGCGTTCGGCGGCGGGTTCCTGGTGGCCGGCCTGTGCGACCTGGCGATCGCGGCGGAGGACGTGCTGTTCGGCCTCTCGGAGATCAACTTCGGCATCTTCCCGGCGGGCGGCGCGACCTGGGCGGCGGCGCACAACCTGCCGCGCAAGCAGGCGCTGTACTACATCCTCACCGGCGACACGATGACCGGCGCGGAGGCGGCCCGGCACGGGCTCGTGAACATGGCCGTGCCCGCCGACCGGCTCGACGCGGAGACCGACCGCCTGGTCCGCAAGATCGTGAAGAAGAACCCGGTCACGCTGGCGCTGGCCAAGCAGGTCTACGAGGGCAACCGGTCCCAGGACCTCCCGGCCGCCATCGACTACGACCAGGCGAAGCTGTGGGAGCTGTCCCGGCTCAGCGGCAACGAGTGGATCACCGTGGCGCTGCGGCAGTTCGAGAAGCGCGCGTACCAGCCCGGTCTGGCGACCTACGACCGCGAGGGGGTCGGGACGCCGTGACGTCCGCGCGGGCCGGGCAACACGTCAACGTGGAAGAAGTCTTGCCGGCAACCGCCGAATAGCGTGAGTGCGGATAGACCGGCGGCCGGAACACCGATGGCGTCACCCGCCGCCCCTGCCGGTGTCGGGTCTCGGCGGCAGCGCCACCCGGACAGTCCTGAGGAGATCTGATGACCCAGCTCAAAGTAGTCTCCCGAGCAGAGTGGTTGGAGGCTCGCAAAGCACTGCTGGAGAAGGAGAAGGAAGTCACCCGCGCCCGCGACCTGATCGCCGAGGAGCGGCGCAACCTGCCGATGGTGAAGGTGGAGAAGGAGTACCTCTTCGAGGGCCCGAACGGCAGCCGGCTCACGCTGCTCGACCTCTTCGAGGGCCGCCGCCAGCTCGTCGTCCGGCACTACATGTTCGCGCCGGGCGCGAAGGTGGGCTGCATCGGCTGCTCCATGCAGGCCGACAGCGTCGGCGAACTCGCGCACATGCACGCCCGCGACACCACGTTCGTCATGGTCTCCCGCGCGCCGGTGGCGGACTTCACGCCGTTCAAGGAGCGGATGGGCTGGACGATGCCGTGGTACTCGTCCTACGGCAGCGACTTCAACTACGACTACGAGGTCTCCACCGAGCAGGGCGAGTCGCCCGGCGTGAGCGCCTTCTACCGCGAGGGCGAGGACGTGTACTTCACGTACTCGATCTTCGACCGCGGCGGCGACATCTTCAAGAACTTCTACAACTACCTGGACATCACCCACCTCGGCCGGCGGGAGGACGAGCTGGAGCACCCGTGGGACTGGTGGCGGTTCAAGGACGAGTACGACGACGAGAACGCCGGCGGCCCCGGTGAGAACTGGTGGAACGGCACGAGGTACCAGTCGTAGCCGGCGCGGCGCGACGGCCCATCGCCCGGGTAGGCGGCGTGGATCGCCGACCCGGGCGGTCGCGCGTCCACCCGTCGGTGCGGGCCGACCGCGGCACGGCGCCCACCCCGCCGGCCCGGGACGTGGTCAGCGACGGCTCGTGACCGGCTCCTGGTCGGCCTCGACCTCCTCGACCCGCCGCTTGCGCGACGCGGCCATCGACGCCGCCACGCTCCTCGGGTCGTCGCCGACGCCGACCAGCAGGCTGTGCAGGATGGTGTCGTAGCAGCGCTCGGCGTCGACGGGGTCGATCAGGTAGCCGCCCAGCTCCAGGTTGACCAGGCCGTGCGTGGCGATCCACATCTCGTGCGCGATCAGCAGCGGGTCGCCCTCGCGGAACCGGCCCGCGCCGATGCAGCGGGTGGCGCAGTCCACGACGGTGAGCAGGGTGTACCGGCCGTACTGGCGGTCCTCGTCGGTGAGGGAGAACCCGGCGAGCGACTGCCCGCCGAACATCACCGCGTACAGGTGCGGGTTCGCCAGCGCGTTCTGCCGGTACGCGTGGCCCAGCACGGCCATGTCGGCCACCGGGTCGTCGGTCTGGCGCACCTGCGCGAATCGGCGCTCCAGCCGGGCGAAGCCCTCGTGCACCATCTCCCGGACCAGGCCGCTCATGCTGCCGAAGTGGGTGTAGACGGCCATCGTGGACGTGCCCGCCTCGGCGGCGATCTTCCGGGTCGACAGCGCCTCGGCGCCGTGCTCGGCGAGGAGGCGGGCGGCGATCTCGACGAGCGTGGCGCGGGTCTCGGGGTCCAGCTTGCGAGGGCTCACCTTGACAGTGTTGCACAACGCCGTTATTCTTCGTGTAACATCGTTATGCCAAACGTCCGCCATTCGCGTGAAAAGACGCGGGTCCCTCCCGTGCCCGGATCCGGCTCCAGGGCTCTGTCACGGCGCTGTGCCGCACCGGGTGGGTGAGGGGGTTCCGGCAGGCCAGTGGCGCGTCGAGGGGTCGTCGTGCCGGGGTGGCGCGGTGCGGTCGAGCGGTCCTGCCGCGGCGCGGGCGGGGCCGCCGAACGTCTCCTGTGGACCGTTCGGCAACCCGAACCGCCGTGGCGGCACCGGTTCCCGGGTCGTGGCACGCGGGAACGCTCCGGTGCGATCGTCCACACCGGAGCGTTCCGGTTCCCGCGACGCGTCGTCGTTCGACCACGCCGGGCGGGCGCGGCGCGCACCTCCGATAGGGAACCTCCCCTATCGGAGCGGCGCGGTCGATCGGGACGGGGACGCCTCGACGGCGGCCCGGCCGCTGAGCGTCCGCCGCTCCACCTTGCCGACCGGGGTGCGGGGGATCCGGTCGATGAACTCGATCTGCCTGATCTTCTTGTACGGCGCGACCCGCTCGGCCACCCAGTCCATGATCTCCTGCGCGGTGACCGGCTCCTGCGCGACCACGAAACCCTTGGGGATCTCGCTGGACTCCTCGTCCGGCACGCCGACGACGGCCGCGTCGAGGACCTTGGGGTGGCGCACGAGGACGGCCTCCAGCTCGACCGGCGACACCTGCTGGCCCTTGTACTTGATCAGCTCCTTGATCCGGTCCACGATGACCAGCTCGCCGTCGGCGTCCAGGTAGCCCATGTCCCCGGTGTGCAGGAACCCGTCCGGCTCCAGCACCGCCGCGGTGGCCTCCGGCGCGTTGAGGTACCCCTTCATCACCTGCGGGCCGCGCACCAGTACCTCGCCGCTGCGGCCGCGGCCCAGCACCGCGCCGGTGGCCACGTCCACGATCTTGGCCTCCACGCCGGGCGCGGCGCGTCCCACGGACGCGGGCGACGTGCCGCCCGGCGTCTGCATGAACGCCACCATCGCCTCGGTCAGGCCGTACCCCTGGCCGATCTCGCACCCGAGCCGCTCCCGCACCCGGGCCGCGACCGACGGGTCGAGCGCCGCGCCACCGGACACGATCGACCGCAACGACGACAGGTCGAACCGGTCGACCAGGGGGCTCCTGGCCAACAGCACCGCGATCGTCGGCACGACGTACAGGCGGGTGATCCGGTGCTCCTCGATCGCCCGCAGGAACGTCTCCGGGTCGAAGCGCTCCACCGTCACCAGCGTCGTGCCCTGGTACAGGCTCGCGTTCATCATCATCGACAACCCGAACGCGTGGTGGAACGGCGGCATCGCCAACGCCTTGTCGCCGGGCTCGTTCGGCGCCACCGCGCTGGTCAACAACGCCTTCGCGATCATGTTGCGGTGCGTCAGCAGCACCCCCTTGGGCAGCCCGGTGCTGCCGCTGGAGTGCAGGATCGTGACCACCTCCTCCGACGGGTCCAACGCCGTCTGCACGATCGGCTCGGCCCGCTCCAGCGCCGCGAACGGCGTCGCGCCCTCCGCCTCGCCCAGCACGACGACCTGCTCGACGTCGGTGCGGTCCAGCAGCGCGCGCACCTTGGGCATCTCCTGCGGCACGGTCACCAGGTACCGCACGCCCGTTTCGCCGAGCCGGTCCTCCAGGTCGGCCGGGGTGTCCAGCGGGTTGAGCGCCGTCACGACGCCGCCCGCCAACGCGATCGCGTGGTAGGCGATCGGGTACTCCGGCACGTTCGGCGCGAGGATCGCGACCACGTCGCCGGGCCGCAACCCCAGCTCCCGCAACCCCTGCGCGGCCCGCCGCACCCGCGACACCAGGTCGGCGAAGGTGTAGGAGACGCGTCCGTCCACGTCCACCACGGCGATGCGGGATCCGTGCTCCTCGGCGTGCTGCAACACGAACGACGTGAGCGACGTCCGCGGTAACTCGACTTCCGGGCCGGCGACGATCATGACCTCACTCCTCCTGGTCGGTGGTGCGCGGGCAGGACGAGGAGTGCCGCCAGGGCACCCCGCGACCCCTCCTGGTCGCTGTCCTCCCCGACGACGGTGTCGGCTGGCCGGCGCGCCGGGGCGGTGCCCCCGTGCCGGCGCGGCCGGTGGTGCGGTGCGTGCTCCCGACCGGACCGGCCGGGGGAGCGGCGGGAGGCCGCTGCGGTGGCGTCGGTCCGTGCGGACGGGTGTGCGGGAAGGTCGTGCGCGCGCAGGGTGACCGGGTGGGTGGGACCGGGCAGCGCGGGACCGGGCGGATCGGCGTGCCGCGCGAGGGGCGGGAGCGCCCGGGGCCACCGCGTCGCCCGGCGCGGACCGGGTGACGCGGCGCCCGCGGCGGGAGTTCCCCGGCCGTGGCGTCGTGGGGAACTCCGGGGCCGTCACAGGTAGACGGTGTTGGGCTCCAGGCCGCAGACGACCCGGCCGTACAGCTCCAGGTTGGTGTCCGCGTGGTGGTAGGCGTGCATGGCGATGGTGCGGCTGTCGCGGGCGATGCGCTGGATCGGCACCGTGGACAGCACCGACGACGCGCCGCTGGCGTTGGCCAGGACGTCGATCGCCTCGCGGGCCCGCTGCACGGTGAGCCCCAGGTCGAGCCGGGCGCTCACGCGGTCGTGCAGCGACCACGGCTCGCCGACCTTGGCGTCCACCCTGGCCGCGACGCGGTGGGCGTGGAAGCCCGCCTCGTCGATGCGCGCCGTGGCGTCGGCGACCTGGAGGTGCGTGAGCGGGGCGTGGGCCTGGTGCTCGTAGTCGGTGTAGGTGATCTTGCGGGTGGGCAGCCGCTCCATGAACGCGGCGTACGCCGCGCGGGCCAGGCCGTGGTGCGTGCCCGTCGTCACCGCGCTGGCCCAGGGCAGGAAGGGGACCTGCCAGCGCGCGGACCTCGCGTTGGTCTCGGAGGCGTGCCGGCCCTCCTGCAGCACCGGCACGAACGACAGGACGCGCTCGTCCGGCACGAACACGTCCTTCGCCACGGTGGTGACGCTGCCGCTGCCGCGCATCCCGGCCGCGTGCCAGTCGTCCACCACCTCCAGGTCGGACATGGGCACCAGGACGAGCACCGGCTCCGGCTGCTGCCCGTCGACCACGCGCACCGCGGCGTGGGCGTTCCAGGTGCTCTGCGGCGCGGCGGAGTTGAAGCCCCACTTGCCGTTGAGCACGATGCCGCCGGCCGTCGGCACGCCGACCGCGCTCGGCGCGAAGGTGCCGCTGATGCGGACGTCGCCGGCGCCGAAGACCTCGTCCTGCACGTGGTCCGGGAACAGTCCGGTCAACCAGGTGCTGATGGTCCAGACCGTGCCGACCCAGCTGACCGCGCCGTCGCCCAGCGCCAGCTCGGACAGCACGTCGACGATGGTGGTGGTGTCGGCCTCGTAGCCGCCGTACCGCTTCGGCAGGGTCAACCGCAGCAGTCCCGACCCGGTGAGCGCGTCGACCGTGTCCGGGTGCAGGACGCGGTGCTCCTCCTGCCAGATGGCGTTCTTGGCGAACATCGGGACCAGCTCCGTGGCCCGGCCGACGAGTTCTTCCCGTGGTGGTGTGGTGGTGGTGTGCACTCTGGGCTCCGTGGGTGTCGCCCGACCGGGAGGCCGGGTGGGGGCGGGCGGGGAGGTCAGTCGAAGAACCGGGTGAACGCGTCGATGACGGCCTGCGGGGCCTCCTCGACGAAGTAGTGGCCCGCGCCGGGGACCGGGACGATCTCCACGTCGGTGGCCTGCGTGGGCAGCGTGGCCCGCATCTGCGCGGCGAACAGGCCGTCGCCGAGGTCGGAGACCATGCCCAGCACCGGGGCGGTCACCTTGCCGTAGGTCTTGAGGTCCTCGATGTCCTGGCCGAACGCCGCGTAGTAGGACTTCGCGCCGTGGATCGCCTCGGGCGAGTCGAGGCGGCGGGCGAACACCGCGCGGTCGCGGTCGGACACGGCCGTGCGGTCCACCAGGAAGCTGTCCATCATCCAGTCGACCAGCACGCGGGTGCGCCCGGCCAGCAGCTTCTCCGGCAGGTCCGGGACCTGGTTGAAGGCGAACCACCACGGGTAGAAGGGGAAGCCGGGCGTCGGCAGCATCCGGATCTCGTACATGGACCCGTCCGGGTGGACCACGTCCAGCATCGCGACCTTGCGGACGGCCTCGGGGTGGTTGGCCGCGAAGGCGAACGCCACGATCGACCCGATGTCGTGACCCGCGACGTCCACCTGCTCGTGGCCGAGCGCGCGGACGAAGCCGAGGAGCACCCGGGCGATCGACTTCTTGTCGTACCCGGTGGCCGGCTTGTCCGAGCCGCCCATGCCGGGCAGGTCCACCGCGACGACCCGCCGGCCGCCGGCCGCGAGCGCGGGCATCACCTTGCGGAACTCCCACCACGTCTGCGGGTAGCCGGGCAGGAGCAGCAGCGGCCGGCCGGTCCCGCCCGCCACGTAGTGCAGGCGCAGGCCGTCGACCGTGACGTGCGCGCTGCGGAAGTCCCCGTCCAGTGAACGCGCGAGTTCGGCGTCGTCCGGGACGTTCGACACCTTCTCGGACGCCTGTGCGCCGTCCTCTACCAAGGTCATGTCCGTGCCTTTCCTAGGTTTTGTGCCACGGGTGGCGGGCAGTGGTGCCCCAGATGTGGGCGGGGAGTTGCGGCATTGATCGGGCAACTATTCCCGCCGTGCCGGAAATCCGATCCGGTCCGGCGTGCCGCACAAACCATGCTAGTCCGCGCCCGGCGTCCGCCATCTCTCCGATTTTGCTGTCTTGCGGACCGCCCGGAAACGTGGGCGCAACAATGGAACAAATCCCGCGAATAGGGACGGGAATTCCTTGCGCAGGCGCGGGCACGGCCGATCGGCGCAGCGCGAGTGCAACCCTGCGGTTGCGCGTCGCCGGCGCGATGTGCAACTATAGGGTTGCAGCTTCAGGTGGGCCGGCGCAACGGCGGGTTGCGGCGGACGACGGTAGGAGAACCCGGTGAGTGAAGATCGGATCGAACGCGACACCTTGATCGACGCCTCCCTGGAACGGGTGTGGTCGCTCGTGGCCACGCCCGGGTTCTGGGTCGCGGACGAGGAGAGCGTGGCGGGCCAGGTGGCCACGGAGGGCGCGTCGCTGATCGCCAAGAACCCGAACCTCGGCGAGGTCGCGGTGCGCGTGGAGAAGGTGGACCCACCGACGTACGTGGCCTACCGCTGGGCCAGCGCGTTCCCCGGCGAGGGCCTGCGCGACGACAACAGCACCCTCGTCGAGTTCACGCTGAGCACGGAGGACGGCAAGACGCGCCTGCGCGTCGTGGAGAGCGGCTTCTCGGCCCTGAGCACGTCCGAGGAGGCCCGCGACAACGCGGTGCGGTTCAACTCCGAGGGCTGGCCCCAGGTATTCGACATGGTGAAGCATCGTGTCGAACAATCGTCGGTGTGACCGATGAACGTCGCGGTGAGGTCGAACCGCTCGGCAGCGTCCTCGCCGCTCTCGCCGACCCGACGCGACGTCAACTGCTCGACCTCCTCGCCGCGCAGGGCGAGGTCACCGCGACGGCGCTGGCCGAACGGCTGCCGGTGTCGCGACAGGCCGTGGTCAAGCACCTCGCCGTGCTCGACGCCGCCGGGCTCGTGTCCGGCAACCGGGTCGGGCGCGAGGTCCGCTACGCGGTGAGGCCCGCCGCGCTGGACGAGACCGCGCGGCACATGTCCCGGCTCGCGGCGGACTGGGACCGGCGGCTCGCCATGGTGAAGAGGATCGCCGAGAACGCGGAGCGGGATTCCCGATAACCCGCCGCACCACATCATTGTGATCCCGGCATTTCCGCCGGGTGTCGACCGTCCGATGAGGGGTGTCCCCCGCCCCTCATCGGACGGGGTTCCGTGACGCCATTTTTCGTGGCACGACGTCGTCGACAGGGCGTCAGTCGGTCCGGCGACGAGTCGATGGTTAATCAACGGGTTCGCGCAACAGAAAAGGACTGTCCCTTGACTGCCGACACATCCTCGCCGCCGCGGTTCAGCGGCAAGCAGCGGCTCATCCTGCTGATCCTGCTCGGCGCCGGGTTCATGGTGTCCGTCGACTTCTCGATCCTCAACGTCGCGCTGCCGCAGACCGGCGCGGGCGTCGGCATGGAGCTGGCCGAGTACCCCTGGATCACCGCCGCCTACGCGCTGCCCTCCGCGGGCTTCGCGCTGCTGTTCGGCCGGTTCGCCGACCTGTTCGGCCGACGCAGGCTGTTCCTCGTCAGCATGGTCGTGCTGACCGGCGCCTCGCTGCTCGGCGGCCTCGCGGGCAACCCCGAGACGCTGCTGGCCGGGCGCGCGTTGCAGGGCCTCGCCACCGCGATGGCGCTCCCGGCGGCGCTGTCCCTGCTGACCACCACGTTCGCGGAGGGCGCGATCCGCGACCGCGCCCTGGGCCTCAACGGCGCGCTGCTCTCCGGCGGCTTCACCATCGGCGCGCTGGTCGGCGGCACGCTGATCAGCCTGCTCAGCTGGCGGGCCGCGTTCCTGATCAACATCCCGGTGACGGTGCTGATCCTGGTCGCCACGCCGTTCGTGATCGCGGAGAGCCGCGTGCCCGAGCGGGTCAAGCTGGACGTGCCGGGCGCGATCACCGTGACCGGCGGCCTGCTGGCCGTCGTCTACGCGATCATCGAGAAGAACGTCGTCGCCGCCGTCATCGGCGTCGTGCTGCTGGCCGCGTTCTGGCTGATCGAGCTGCGCGCCTCCGCGCCGCTCACGCCGATCCGCACCCTGCGGCGGCCGAACGTGCTGTGGGGCAACTACGCCGGTCTGGCGGTGTTCTCCATGGAGACGGCGATGATCTTCATGATGACGCTGTACCTGCAGAACGTCCTGGACCTCAACCCGTTCGTGACCGGTCTGATCTTCGGCGTGCCCGGTCTCGCCGCGGTGCTGGCGGGTCCGATCGCCGGTCGGCTCATCGGCCGGCACGGCTACCGCAAGGTGCTGGTGGGCGGGATGGCCGTGCAGGGCGTCTCGACCCTCCCGCTGATCTTCGTGGGCGCCGAGCGCTGGGGCCTGGCCATCCTGATCCCCGCGCTGTTCGTCAGCTTCTTCGGCCACGTCTCGTCCATCGTGGCCTACACGGTGACCGGCACCTCCGGCCTGCCCGACGACGAGCAGGGCCTGGCGACCGGCCTCACGTCGATGACGCAGCAGGTCGGCATCACGGTCGGCATCCCGATCCTGACCGCCATCGCGGCGAGCCAGGCGGAGGAGTTGCGCGGCATCCACCTGGCGCTCGTGGTGAACGTGATCGTCACGGCCGCCAGCATCCTGTTCGTCTGGCTCGGCCTGCGGTCGCGGGCGACCCGGAGCGCGAGCGCGCCCGCGGTGCCGGTGGCGAACGAGGCGTAGCGCGGACGACGGGTGCCACGAACCGGGGAAACCCGGTTCGTCCCCGGAAGGCGCGGCGGACCCACCCCCCAGACCGAGGCGGCCACGGCCGCCGACGTCGCGGTCGGCCGCGCCTTCCCCCGTGCCGTCGAGCAGGTGCCGGCCCGTCGCCGGGCTCCACCAGGGCCGGCAGCGTCGCCGCGACGGCCCCGGCGGCCAAGGAGGCCACCGTGCCGCGCCTGCGCCGCGGGAACGGGCTGCGGTTCGTGCCGCTCGTGCCTTCCCCGTGCCGTCGAGCGGGCGACGACGGGTGTCGGCGCGAGGAGGCCACCGCGCCGGGCACCGTGCCGCGCCCGCGCCGCGGTTGGTGCCTTCCCCCGCGCCCGGCTCCGCGCGAATGGCACAACGGGCGCGGTCGACGCCGAGAACAACGGTTCGCGCGCTTCCCGTCGGCCGGGTCGCCCTGGGCCGACGGGCGGACAATCGCGCCCGGACAACACGGGCCGGCGACGCTTGCGGCCGGGATCTTGTCGACCCCGGTTCCGCGGATCGCGCCCCCTGTCGCGGTTCCCCCGCGACCTGCGCGGTGACGTTCGAAAAGGCCGGTCGAGCAGCGCGGAACCGGTTCGCCGCGTATCCGGGTCGGAGGAATATGGTCCCCTGCGGCCGTTGCGGAAAACGTCACGTCGAAACCGCGCCGAGCCCCGGACGACCGTGGCAGGGCCACACCGGGCCCGGCGGGCGCGATCCGGCGCGCGCACGCGGCGACGTGGCCGTGAACAGCGACATCGCCGGCGCGCCGCGTTCCGCCCCGCCGGGGCGACACACCCGGACGGCAGAAGCGGCTAGTCCGCCCGTCGGATGGTCGTCTCGCAGATTGCTGTCCTCGTTCCGGGCAATTACGGGCAGTCGTGCGCCCTGATAGCGTCTTTCCCGGTGCGGGGTTGTGGGGGCCGCGCACAAAAGCCAACTGGGGTGGTGGGTATGCGCCGGTCAACCGGACCGGCCGGATCCACCAAAAGCGGCCGGATGGTTCCGTGTCGCACCGGAGCGGAATTTTTCCCATGGCGGGCGAACGTCGATCCGACGTGTTCGCTCGCGCCCGGTGCCGCGTCGGACAATTCGTCCGCCAAGGGCGAGAGGAAAGACCGTGCACGATGCCGTCCAGCGTGCCATCACGATGATGCGCACCAACTACTACGAACCTCTCACGCTGCGCGATGTCGCAGGTGCCGCGCTGGTCAGCCCGTTCCACTTCTCCCGCCTGTTCCACGCGGCCGTGGGCGTGCCGCCGGGCCGGTACCTGACCGCCGTCCGATTATTCGAGGCCAAACGCCTGCTGCTGACCACGTGGATGAACGTCGCCGACGTCGTCGCCACGATCGGGTACAGCAGCGTCGGCACGTTCACCACCAGGTTCACCCGGGCGGTGGGCCTCTCGCCCACCCAGTACCGCAACCCGGAGGTCAGCGGGCTGCTCGCGGCCGCCGCCCCGCCCGACCACGACAACCCGCTGGAGACCGGCTCGCCGCTGTTCGACGCGGTGCCGCTGCCCCGGTTCGGCGGCAGCGGGTCGCTGGTCGGCACGCTGGAGGTGCCGGCGGTGGCCGAGGCGTCCGAGATCGCCGTCGGGATCATCGACGACCTGATCCCGTGCAGCCCGGCCGTGCCCAGCACGCTGGTCGAGGGTCCGCTGGAGCACGAGCTGGTGGTCGGGGCCACGTCCGCCCGGTGCGTCGCGGTCGCGGTGCGCCGCGGCGGCCCCGCCCCGCTGTTCGCGGGCGGGGTGAGCCACGTGGTCGCGGTGGGCCCGGGGGAGCACCTGCGGGTGACCGTGCGGATGCGCGACCGGGCGAGGGTTCCGGTGGCGGTCGGCTCCGCGCGCCGGTAGACCTCGATCGCGCGGGCCCGGCGCAAGGGTGGAGTAGACCGGGTCGGACCCGCGGTGGATTCTCGGACGAACCGCCGCCCGCGGCGACCGGATACCGATGGGAGAGCACCATGGCCAACCTGTACCGGTCGCTGCGGCGCCGCGTGCTGACGCCGTCGATGTCGGAGACGAAACCCTCGGTGCGCGGTTTCCACGAGAAGACGCCCGAGGCGACCGAACTGCTCGAAACGGTGGGCCGGGTGTTCCTGACCGGATACGGGCACGCGGCGGCGTCGCGGCGGCCGCTGGACGTCGAGCCCCTGCTGGAGGAGGTGCCGGTCCGGTTCCGCGGCTTCGCCTACGAGGGCGCGGCGATGGGTTTCGCGGTCCGCGACGGCCTGCCGCTGGGCAGCCGCCGCAGCGTCGCCGAATTCCTCACCGGGCGCGCCCGGTCGCACGACTACATGGTCTACGTCGGCGTGGGGTGGGCGTTGGCGCGGGTGCCGCGGTTCCGCTGGCCCGCCGTGACCGCGAACGTGACCGACGACCTGATCCGCTGGCTCGTGCACGACGGCTTCGGGTTCCACCAGGCGTACTTCCACCCGGACGAGTACGTGCACGAGCACTACCGGGAACCGTCGTTCCCGTGGCCCGCCGAAGGACCCGCCTGGTACGCCGACCGGGCGATCGACCAGGGGATCGGCCGCGCGCTGTGGTTCGTCGGCGGCACGGACCCCGAGGTGGTGGCCAACCTGATCGACAAGTTCCCGCGGGAGCGGCACTGCGACCTCTACAGCGGCGCGGGCCTGGCCGCCACCTACGCCGGCGGCGTCGAGCGGCGCGAGCTGGAGCTGCTGTGGGACCGGGCGGGGGAGCACCGGCCGTTCGTGGCCCAGGCGAGCGCGTTCGCCGCGACCGCGCGGGTCAAGGCCGGGCTCGTCGTGCCGCACAACGAGCTGGCGACCGACGTGTTCTGCGGCCTGCCGGTGGCGGAGGCGTCGGAGGTGAGCGCCCGCAACCGGCCGACCGGCCCGGTCGACGGCGACGTCCCCGCCTACGAGGTGTGGCGCCGCCGCATCGCGGACGAGTTCCGGGCGCGGGGACGGGTGTGACGGCCGGCCGACGCGACCGCGCCGACGAGGGGAATGGAGGGACTGTCGTGCAGTCTGCGGTAGAGCGTGCGATCGACACGATGTGGAGCCGGTACCACGAGCCGCTCTCACTGGCCGACATGGCGGACACCGCGATCCTGAGCAAGTTCTACTTCTCGCGGGTCTTCCGGACGCTGACCGGGACCTCTCCCGGCCGGTTCCTCACCGCGATCCGGCTCACCAAGGCCAAGCAGCTCCTGCTGGAGACGTCGTTGAGCGTCACCGAGATCTCGTACATGGTGGGCTACAACAGCCTCGGCACGTTCACCAGCCGCTTCACCCGCAGCGTCGGCGTGCCGCCCGCCCGGTACCGGGCGCTGTCGCGGGGTGGCGTGCTGCCGCCCGCGCCGTTCGCCGGTCCCGTCCGCGGCGGCCAGGCGGGTGCGGTGGCCGGGTGGGTCGCCGTGCCGGAGACGCGCACGCCGGTGCGGGTGTACGTCGGCGCGTTCCGGGACCCGATCGCCCAGGGCGTCCCGGTGGCGTGCGACATCCGCGACGGCGCGGGGCCGTACCGGCTGGAGTCGTTGCCGGAAGGGCAGTTCCACCTCCGGGCCGCCGTGGTCGCGGTGGACGACCTCGACCCGAACCCGTCCAAGCGGCGTCCGCTGTTCGTCGGCGGGGCCGGGGCGGCCACCGTGCGGGCGGGGCTGACCGCCGAGGCGGACATCGAGACCCGGTCGACCCGGACGCTGGACCTGCCGATCCTGCTCGCGCTGCCGGAGCTGGACACGCACAGCTCGGCGGGCGTCGAGCTGGCCCACCGCTGAGCGGGAGCCCCCGTCGGTGCGCACCGGGCACCGCGGGGGCTTTCCCTTGCCCGCACGGGGAAATCCGACGGCCACGCGTCGCCGGGGGAGAAATGGCGGACGCGCCGGGACGGTGGAGCCGGCTCGCCGGTGCCGCGAGGTGGTTGCCCGAGCGGGTGACGGTATCGGGTCCGGTGCCCTGAGGCGGGATGGCGGCCGGGCGACGATCGGGTCGATGGAGCCGGCTCCCCGAGGCGGGATGCCTCGCCGGTCGTGTCCGGATCGCCCGGAACCGCGCCGATCCCGGCACCGGCGCGCGCGACAGCTCCGGCCCTGGCGGACCGGAGCTGTCGGAGGCCCGGGGACCGGTCGTCACTCGTGCGCGGGCTGCGCCACGGGAGGGGCGGGGTCCCGGAACCTCATCCAGCCGCCCACCCGGCGCGCGGCGGTCAGGCTGGACCACGACGTCAGGTCGATGAGCGACCGGTCGTCCGGCCGCTCCGCGCGGAAGCGGTCCACGACGGACTGGTCGACCTGGTAGGACGCCAGCGCCGTCAGCAGCGCCAGCCGCCCGGCCCCGCGCTGGTCCTCGGGCAGGTCGGCGACGGCCTCCTCCACCCACGCCCGGCTGATGCCCATCGGCTTGCCGTCCCACCGGTTCACGTGCGCCAGCACCAGCTCCCGCGCCCGCTCCGGGACGGATCGGCGACCGGCCTCCTCGATGGTGGCCGCGACGCGGGCGAACGCGCCGGCGATCGCGTCGTGGCCCCGCGCCCACGCCATGTCGTCCGGCAACGGGCTGTCCGGCAGCAGGTCCAGCGACGTCCCCGGCCGCGGGCCGCGGCGCTCGGCCGACTTCATCAACCACACCAGCACCCGCCGCACCACCACGAGGGACGAGGCCGGCGAGCCGGGCGGCAGCGGCAGCTCGCCCAGGAACAGGTTCACCATCCGGTTGAGGTACTGCAGCGTCACGGCCGTGCCGACCATCTCCGGCGCCTGCGCGGCCGGGAACGGCACGGGGTGCGCGGCCGCGCCCTCCGGCGTCGCGTTCGCCGTCGTCCACTCCGCCACGGCCCGCGCCGCGGGGTCCGGGATGTGACCGCCCCGGTAGCCGACGAGGTCGATCAGCATCGAGGAGTGCATGGTGACGCAGAACGGGCAGTTGTTCGTCTCGGACACGGCGGTGGACACCGCCTCCTTCTGCTCCCGCGGCACGGAGCCGGGGACGAGCAGCGTCTCGCGCAGCATCAGCCAGGTCGCCGCCAGCACGTCCGGTGAGGACGCGTGCAGCGCGACCGGCGGCGCGAGCACGCCGAAATCACGCTCCAGCTCGCGGTAGACCCGGCCCACCGTCCCGCCGGCCGCCCCGTACCGCACCGGGCGCACCAGGCGCACCTGCGCGGTGGACAGCCCGCGCAAACCGGCCATGACGATTGATCGCATCGGAATCGGTTCCTCCGCAGGCACGTCGGGATGGGGAAGGAAGGAGGAGCACCAGCGTAGTGGCCTGATCGCGGGGTTCGGGGGCGTCGCGGGCGGGTTCGCCCGACCGGAGCCGGGGCGACCACCGGGGCGCGCACCCGCGGTGACGCCGTGCCCCGGCGCGTCCGCCGATCGGCCCGACGCGGCGACCGCTCACGCGGCCGACCGCACGGTCATCGGCAGCCCGCCGCGCACGCGCAGCGTCAGCATCGGCTCGCCGCGGACCTCGTACCCCGGGGCCGTGGACAGCCGCAGCTCGCGCACCACGCTGGCGGCCACGATGGTCGCCTCCATCATGCCGAGGCCGCTGCCCACGCACACGCGCGGACCGGCGCCGAACGGGAGGTAGGCGTAGCGGGACCGCCCGGACGAGCGGCCGGGCGAGAAGCGGTCCGGGTCGAACCGGTCCGGCTCCTCCCAGAACGCGGGGTGCCGGTGCAGGGTGTACGGGCAGATCAGCACGTCCGCGCCGGCCGGCACGCGGTAGCCGCCGATCACGTCCTCCTCGCGGGTCACCCGCGGCAGGATCCACACCGGCGGGTACAGCCGCATGACCTCCTGGATCACCTGGGTCGTGTACTTCAGCCGCGCGATGTCGCGGAACGTCGGCAGCCGGTCGCCCAGCACCTCCACGGCCTCGGCGTGCATCCGCTCCCACACTTCGGGGTGCCGGTCGGCCAGGTAGAACGTCCAGCTCAGCGTGCTCGCCGTGGTCTCGTGCCCGGCCAGCAGCAGGGTCACCATCTCGTCGCGCATCCGCTGGTGGGCGACGGCCGGGTCGGGTTCCCGCCGCGTCGCCTCGACCAGCCGGGACAGGATGTCGTCGCCGTCGGGCGTCGGGTTCGCGCGGCGCTCGTCGGCCAGCCGCGCCACGATGCGGTCCAGGTCGGCCCGCGCGCGGTGGAAGCGCCGCTGCACGGGTAACGGCACCCAGTGCGGCACCGTGCTCAGCGACATCATCTCGAACATCGCCTGGTTCTGGACCGCCTCGAACGAGTGCCCGATGGACTCGAACGCGCCGAGGTCGGCGTCGAGCAGGGCGCGGCCGAGCACGCCCAGCGTCAGCCCGGTCATCTCCTCGCTGATGTCGACCGGCGCGCCGCCGCGGCGCCGGCGCAGCTTGTCGACCAGGCCCGCGGCCTCCTGCGCGATGACGTCGGCCTTGCCGGCGATCCGCTTGGCCTGGAACACCGGCTGGATCGTCTTGCGCTGCGCCTTCCACAGCTCGCCCTCGCTGGTGAGCAGGCCGTCGCCGAGCGCGCGTCGGGCGTGCACGAGCCCGATGCCCTTGACGAAGTTCCCGGGGTTGTCGGCGAGCACGTGCTTCGCGTGGTCGGGGTGGTTGAAGAAGTACATCGACTTGGGCCCCAGGCGCAGCCGCACCGCGTCGCCGTACTGCCGGGACACCGACGTCATCACGGCGAGCCGGTCGCGCGCCATCCTGGCCAGCAGGCTCAGGGTCTCGCCGCGCGGCGGCCCCGGCACGGTCCGGGGACCGGCCGTGTCGGTCGTGGTCATGCCGTCACATCCGCTTCGGTCGTGAACGCCGCGGTGATGCGCCTGCGCCACACCTCGAAGGCGGGGATCCCGGGGTGTTCGGGGAGTTCGGCCACCGCCGGCGGGCGCGTGTCGTGGCACAGCCGCGCCGCCTCGTCCGGCGTCAGGTCGCAGAAGACCCGGGTCGCGGCACCGGTGTGGCGCACGACCAGGCCCTGGTCCACGCGCGCGGTGGCGGCGAAGGCGCTGCCCTGCGCGACGTTCGGCAGGTAGCGGCCGACCCGGTCGGCGTACCACCGCAGCTCGTCCTCGGGCAGCCCGCCCGCGTAGGTGGCGGCGAGCCCGGTGCCCGCGTACAGGTCGGCGTGGCGCTCTTCGTCGAACGACTCGACCAGGTCCACCACGACCTTCGGGTCGGCGCCGCCGACGAACCACAGCGCCCGGCCGATGCCCTGGTCGATGCCGCGGGCGGAGTACCAGGCGTGGCCGTCGGCGGGCCACGGGAAGTCCGCCTCGCGGTACTGCTGCCGGACGTACTTCCCGGTGTGGAAGTACGCCTGGTGGAACCCGTAGCCGTCGAGCGCGAGCCAGCGCAGCAGCGGGTCGTCCAGGCCGAGCTTGGACCACCGCGACCGCGGCACCCGGGCCATCGCCCAGCCGACGCCCACGATGACCATGTAGTCGTGGGCCTTGGCCCGGCCTTCGAGGAACCGCCCCACCCGGCCACCGCGGCCGAACGGCAGCGCGTCGCGCACCGCGAAGCCCATGCCGGCGCCCTCGTAGGCGAAACCGCGGAAGTCGTGCGGCAGGAGTTCGAGGTTGCGCTCCGCCTCGTCCGGCGTGCGGGACTCGGCGGCGTGCCCGTAGCCCTGCAGGAACGACCGGCCCACGGTTTCGAGGAGTTCCCGCGCGGTGTCGTCCTTGTAGTGGAAGCCGCGCACCGACAGCTTCGTCGCGGAGATGTCGGGAGTCAGGACGCGGCGCCGGAGCGCACCCCAGAGGCTCGACATTGTTCGCTCCCTTCGTCCCGCCGCGGATCGCCGCGACGGGTCGGACTGGGTGAAATCGTTGCGGCGCGGGGGATCGGCCGCCTACTCCCAGCGTGCTCACCGGGTGCGCCGGTGGTGCGAACGGCGGCGAAGTGGGCATGATCGGAGAAGTCGTTGTGCCGCAAGCACATCCGCGCCGGGGCCGAACGCCGTGCCGGGAACGCCGGGCAACGGGTGAGTAGCAAGGTCATCGCGGCCGGTGCGACGCTCGGCGACGGGACGCAGGACCCTGCGCCCGAAGCGCCCAATTCTTCGAGGACTGCTTATGACGGCTCAATATGACGACATCATCGTCGGCGCCGGATCGGCCGGTGCGGCGCTCGCGGCCCGGCTGACCGAGGATCCCGCGCGGCGCGTGCTGCTCCTGGAGGGCGGCCCGGACTACGTCGAGCCCGAGGACCTCCCGGAGGAGATCTTCTACGGCAGGTCGATGTCGTTCGAGGGCAACGACTGGACCTTCCGGGCCGACGTCCACGACGGCCGTCGCATCCGCTACCCCCGCGGCAAGCTCGCGGGCGGCTCCTCGGCGGTGGGCGCGACGGTCGGCCTGCGCGGCGTCCCGGAGGACTACGACGACTGGGCCGCGGCGGGCAACCCGGGGTGGTCCTACGCGGACGTGCTGCCGTACTTCCGCAAGCTGGAGAACGACCAGGACTTCGGCGAGAGCGAGTTCCACGGCGGGAGCGGGCCGTACCCGATCCGCCGCTGGGCGCCGGAGGAGCTGTCGCCCGCGCAGACGGCGTTCACCCAGGCCGCCCTCGACCACGGCTTCCCAGAGGTCAAGGACCACAACCACCCCGAGGCGACGGGCATCGGCTCGATCCCGTCCACCCGGCACGACGCGGTGCGCCGGGCCACCACCGGCACGACGTACCTGCGGCTGGTCCGGGGCCGGCCCAACCTGGAGATCCGGGCGCTCACCACGGTGGACCGGGTGGTGTTCGACGGCGTCAAGGCGATCGGCGTGATGGCGTCCACCCGGGGCGGCTCGTACGAGCTGGTCGAGGGACGCCGGATCATCCTGGCGGCCGGCGCGGTCGCGTCCCCGACGATCCTGCTGCGCTCCGGCATCGGGCCCGCCGAGGACCTGCGCCGGCTCGGCATCGACGTCCGGGCGGACCTGCCGGGCGTCGGCGGCAACCTGGTCGACCACCAGCGCACCGGCGCGTTCCTGGTGCCGGAGCCCGGCGCGGTCGACCCGACCGAGGCGTTCCTCCAGCAGATCGTGCGCACCACCTCGCCGGTCTCGGGCGAGTTCAACGACCTGCAGTACTACATGGTCAACCACTTCTCGCTGGCGCACTTCCCGGAGTTGCAGATGCTCGCCGGGGCCACCGAGATCCTCGGCGTCATGGTGGTGTCGCAGCGCCCCGGCTCCCGCGGCCGGATCAGGCTGACGGCCGCGGACCCGGCCGCGGCGCCCGTCATCGAGCTGAACTTCCTCGACGACGAGCGGGAGATGGACATCCTCGTCGACGGCGTGCGCACCGCGTGGCAGCTGGCGCACCACCCCGACATCCTGAAGCTCGGCCAGGGTTTCGTGGTGCTGCGCGACGCCATGATCGACAAGGACGACATGGTGCGGCAGTTCGTGAAGACCAGCCTGGAGAGCGCCTACCACCCGGTCGGCACGGTGAAGATGGGCCCGGCGTCCGACCCGGACGCCGTGGTGGGCGCGCGGGGCGCGGTGCACGGCGCCGAGAACCTGTTCGTGGCCGACTCGTCCATCATGCCGAGCACGGTGCGCGCCAACACCAACCTCTCCTCGATCATGATCGGCGAGCGGGTGGCGGACTGGCTGCGCGAGGGCTGACCCCCGCCCCACGGCGAAGCGGCGGCGGGGCCGGGGGGGGGGGGGGCGG
>NZ_JBSGBG010000073.1:0-27399 GCF_053601135.1 Actinosynnema sp. NPDC004786
GCCGGGCCTGCCGGCTTTGGCCTGCCCCTGGTACCCGTAAGGGCCCCATGTCAAATCGAGCCGGACCCGAGCGCTGAACTCACCGTCCCTGAACGCAGGACTCTCGCACCCTCAACTCAGGACTCTCGCGCTCCCAACGTACGACTCACGCGTTCTGAACGTACGACTCACGCGCCCTGAACGTAGGACACACGCGTTCTGAACGTACGACTCACGCGCTCCCAACGTACGACACACGCGTTCTCAACGTAGGACACGCGCGTTCTGAACGTAGGACACGCGCGTCAGCGGCCGTAGAGGAGGCGGACCATGCGCAGGACGCGGCGGATCGTGCGCGAGCCCCGCTCGTACGTCATCGGGTCCAACAACGCCCCGAACCGCTTCCGCGTCACCGAGTGCGCGTACGTGAACTCCCGCAACCCGTCCTCACCGTGGATCCGCCCGAACCCGGACCCGCCTACCCCGCCGAACGGCAACCCCGGCACCGACGCGTACGCCAGCACCGCGTTGACCGACACCATCCCGCACCGCAACCGGTCGGCCAACTCCTCGCCCCGGTTGCGCGAGTACACCGAAGCGCCCAACCCGAACGCCGACGCGTTGGCCCGCCGAACGGCCTCGTCCGCGTCCGCCACCCGCGTGACGACCAGCGTCGGCCCGAACGTCTCCTCGGTCACCGCGGTCGAGTCGTCCGGCACGTCCACCAGCACCACGGGCTCCACGTACGGCGGCCGGATCGACTCCAGCCCGCCCACCACCGCCCGACCGCCGCGCTCCAGCGCGTCGGCCACGTGCGACTGGATCACGTCCACCTGCCCCGGCATGGTGATCGGTCCGAAGTGGGCGTCCGCCTCACCACCCGGCCGCAACTTCTTCGCCTTCTCCACCACCAGCGCGACGAACTCGTCGTACACCGCGTCCGCCACGTACACCTGCTCCACCCCGGCGCACGTCTGCCCGGCGTTGAACGTCCCGCCCCACACCGCACCATCAGCAGCCGCCCGCACGTCGGCGTCCTCGGCCACGATCAGCGGGTCCTTGCCGCCGCACTCCAGCAGCACCGGCGTCAACGACGCCGCGCACGCCGCCATCACCTTCTTCCCGGTCGCGGTGGACCCGGTGAACGCCAGCTTGTCCACTCCGGACGCGCACAGCGCCGCGCCGGTCTCGCCGAACCCGGTCACCACCTGGAGCACCGGGAACTCCGGCACCACCTCGCCGAGCGTCGAGACGAGGAACTCGCCCACGCCGGGCGTGAACTCCGAGGGCTTGAACACCACCGCGTTGCCCGCCGCCAGCGCGTACGCGATCGACCCGATCGGCGTGAACGCCGGGTAGTTCCACGGCCCGATCACCCCGACCACGCCCAGCGGCCGGTACTCCAGCGACGCCGCGTGGTTGTACATCAGCAGGCCGGACGACACCTTGCGCTTGCCCAGCGCCTTCGCCGCGTTCCGGGCGACCCAGTGCAGGTGGTCGATGACCAGCGCCAGCTCGGTCCGCGCGTCGTCCGCCGACTTGCCGGTCTCCGCGCTGATCAGCGCCTGGAACTCGTCCAGCCGCTTGACCAGCACCTTGCGCCACGCGTCCAGCCGCGCCCGCCTGCCGTCGAACCCGAGCCCGGCCCAGAACACGGCCGCCTCCCGCGCCACCCGCACGGCCTGCCGGACGTCCTCCTCCGACGCCACGGGGTGGTGGGCGATGACCTCGCCCGTCCGGGGGTCGAGCGACGCGAACCGCCGCTGCTCGTCGTCGGCGCGCGCGGGAGTGGGGGGAGCGGTTTGCGTCATCTGGCCCTCCAAGCACGAGCAGAAGCACGAACGCGGGTGTTACCGGACAGTAACGGGTAACGGGTGGTGATGTCAGCCCCCGTTCAGCCCTTCGGGATCTTGCCGACGACCGCCTTGGCGAACGCCACCGCCGCCGCGCAGCGGTCGAACTCCGAGTCCTTCGGCCCGGCGGACTTCACGTCGACGATCTCGCCCTCGTTGTCCGAGCCGACCAGCTGCACCCATTTGACCTCGCACGACGGGAACGCCGTGCTGCTCGCCACCTGGTACCCGGTCACGCCGCCGCCCAGGTCGACCTCCGTCTGCCCCTCGTCGAACTCGCGGTCGTCGGGGATGAACGCCTCGCGCAGCGTGAGCGTCAGCTCGCGGTCCTCACCGACCCAAGCGCACGTGTGCAGGCCGTACGGATACACACGGTAACCGGGCCCCGACGCCGCCTCGATCGTTGGCCGGTCCGGCAGGACGCACGGGTCCAGCGTGATGAGCGAGCCCTTCGCGGGCGTGCGGGCCGCCCCGCCCGCCTTGAGCCGCTCGACGACGGACTCGGCCACCTGGCGGCCGGGGCCGCACGCGTCGCCGTCCTCGTAGCCGATCTGGACCGTGATGCCCAGGCCCGGCTGCTCCTGCGTGATCACCGAGACGAAGCACGCGCTGTTCTCCAGCACCTGCTCGTAGCTGCGCAGGCCGGCGAGCTGCTTGTCGGCGTTCTTCAGCTCGGTGGTCATGGTCTGGCCGATCTCGACCGTGACCGCGAGGTCCTTGCCGTTCTTGTCCTTCATGAAGTTCGAGCACCGGCTGAAGCCGCTGCGCGAGCGCTCACCGGGCGTGCCGAGCCGCTTGAGGACCTCCTCGTCCAGCAGCTCGCACGGGTCGGTCAGCCGCATCCGGTCCGGCGCGAACGCCGGGTCGACCGGCTGCCCGGACACGGGCGGCGACGTCCGGCTCGTCCCGCTCGGGTCGGAGACGTTCTCGGCGTTGGCCGGGATGGTGGTGCGCGGGAAGTGCTGCTTGGCCAGATCCGCCCCGGCGCAGCCGGCCAGCAGCAGGATCGAGCTCAACACGGCGACGAGACGGGGCACGGGTGCACGGTAGCGACCGACTGCGCCATTCGTGGCACGAACCCTGTGTCCGTCCTCACTACGACCCTCGGGAACGATTCAGAAGATCGACGCGCTGAACCTGGTGGACCCCGACGAAAGGATCATCACCGAATGCGCAACCGCATCCGACGCGCAGTCCGCTGGCTCGACACCTGGACGGTCGAGGCGTTCAACCCGGTCTACCCCCGGCGCTGACGCCCGTCCTGCCCCTCCTCATCGGGCACGATCACCGGCCGCAGGAGCGCCCAGGCGGCGAACACCGCCGCCAGCGCGAGCATCCCCACCGCGGTCCACAGGTTGATGTTGAGCCCGTCCGCCTTGGCCAGGTCGGCCTCGTCGGTGAAGCCGAGCCCGACCACCAGCAGCACCACGCCGTAGAGGCCGAACAGCACCGCGATCACCAGTCGCAGGTCGAACAGGCCGGCCTTGTGCGCCACGACCCACCTCCTTCACTCCCGAGTACGCTCAGCCGACGCTCAGCGACAGACGATGTCGAGCACGACGCTCAGCGGAAGACGATGTTGAGCACGGCGGTCAGCACCAGCACGCCGACGCCCAGGAGCACCGGCGAGCGGTACCAGCCCGCGTCGTCGCCCGTGGTGGAGTGCCTGCGGTCCGCCTTGGGCGTCAGGCTGTAGACCAGCCCGACCAGCCGCTCCTCCGGCACCGGCCGGGTGAACGCGGTCACCACCACGCTCACCACGATGTCCACCGCGAACGCCACGCCCGCGCCGACGAAGCTGGCGCCCTGGCCCGGCAGGTCGAGCACCCCGGTCTCGGCGAGCACGAACACCAGCACCGCGGCGAGCGTCCCCGCCACCAAGCCCGACCAGCCCGCCGCCGCCGACATCCGCTTCCAGAACATGGCCAGGATGAACGTGGCGAACAGCGGCGCGTTGAAGAACGAGAACAGCGCCTGGATGTAGTCCATGATGTTGCCGTAGCCGGAGGCCAGGAACGCCGTCCCGATGGCGACCACCGTGCCGCCGATCGTGGCGAGCCGGCCGACCCGCAGGTAGTACTCGTCCGGCCGGTCCTTCTTGACGTAGTCCTGCCACAGGTCGTACGTGAACACCGTGTTGAACGACGACACGTTCGCCGCGACGCCCGCCATGAACGACGCCAGCAGGCCGGTGATGGCGATGCCGAGCATGCCGTTGGGCAGCAACTCGCCGATCAGCGCCGGCAGCGCGTTGTTGTAGACCACCCCGCCGCTGTCCTCGCCCGCCTTGAGCGCCACCATCTCCGGCACGATCAGCGCCGCGATGATGCCCGGGATGATGATCACGAACGGGATCAGCATCTTCGGGTACGCGCCGATGATCGGCGTGCGCCGGGCCGCGGACATGCTCTTCGCCGACAGCGCGCGTTGCACCTCGGCGAAGTTGGTCGTCCAGTAGCCGAACGAGAGCACGAAGCCCAGGCCGAACACGATGCCGATGACGCTGAGCACCGGGTTCTCGATGCCGGTCAGCTCGGTCGCGGGCCACGCCGAGAGCTGCTCCGCCCCGCCCGGACCGGCGGTGACCCGGTCCACCAGGCCGTCCCAGCCGCCCACCCGGTGCAGGCCGACGACGGTCAGCGGCAGCAGCGCGGCGACGATCACGAAGAACTGCAGCACCTCGTTGTAGATGGCCGCGGACAGGCCGCCCAGCGTGGTGTACGCGAGCACGATCAACGCGGCGGCGACCACCGAGAACGGGATCGGCCAGCCGAGCATGAGGTTGAGCAGGAAGGCCAGCGCGTACAGGTTCACGCCCGCGATCAGCACCTGGGCGACGGCGAAGCTGATCGCGTTGACCAGGTGCGCGCCCTTGCCGAAGCGGCGGCGCAGGAACTCCGGGACGCTGCGGACCTTCGAGCCGTAGTAGAACGGCATCATCACCAGGCCGAGGAACACCATGGCCGGGATCGCGCCGATCCAGTAGTAGTGCATGGTCGCCATGCCGTACTGCGCGCCGTTGGCCGCCATGCCGAGCAGCTCGATCGCGCCGAGGTTGGCGGAGATGAACGCCAGACCCGTCACCCAGGCGGGCAACGAGCGGCCGGAGAGCAGGAAGTCCAGGCTGGACGAGACGGACCGGCGGGCCAGGAAGCCGATGCCGAGGACGAACAGGAAGTACACGGCCAGCAGGGCGTAGTCCAACGGACCGGCGTCCAGCCTGAGATCCACCTGGGCCAGTACGGGCACGTCCGCCCACCTCCCTGATCGAACAACCCCGAACACCGTCGCGCGCGACAACGCACGAACGCGCACTACCGCACATCCGATCAAGCCGACGGTAGTGCACCTCGGCGACCTTCGCCGGTTTGAACTACCCCGGGCTAAACCTCAGGTGGGAGGGGCCGCGCCCGACGGGGCGGGGATCAGCCGGTGAGGACGAACGGCGTCTCGGCGTAGACCGGTCCGGACGTCGCGCCGATGGTGACCTGCGTGCCGGGCGCGGCGTCGCCGAAGGAGTCGGGCACCCGCACCGGGACGTCGGCGAACCGGCCGACCGCGTCCGCGGTGGTGTCGCCGATGCGCCGGCCGTGGAAGGTGAACACCACTCGACCGTGTGCGGGATAACCGTCGCCGCTGAGCCGGAGCTCGCCGCCGGCGTGACCGGCGAGCGGCTGCGCCGCGAGGTGCGCGGCGGGGGAAGGCGCGACGGCGGTCGAACTCAACGCCGCCACGACGGGCGCCGGGAGGGGCGGCTGCGCGGCGCAGCCGGCCAGGAGGAGGGGAGCGAACGGGAGCAGGACGAGTAAACCGGGTCTTCGTCTTCGCACAGCGCCTCCCCAGGCCCGTCGACGGGAGGGTCAGCGTATATCGGGAAATCCGCCGTGCCACGCGCCCGAACGGCTTACCCGGGTGATGCCGGATCGCCGGTATCGGCGAGGAGCGCCCGCAATTCCGCGGCGACCTCGTCGGCTTTGGGCGACCCCAGTTCCCGGTACAGCTCCATTGCCGCTCTCCACCGCGTCGCGGCGGGATCGACCGCGCCCCGGTCCGCCGACAACCGACCGAGCGAGCGCAACGCCTCGGCCTCCTCGTACCGGCTGCCGCACGCCCGACCGGCCTCCAGCGCCTTCAGGTGCTCGGCCTCCGCCCGCTCCCGCTGTCCGCGCCGGGACGCGATGACGCCGCCGAGGTTGTGGGCCTCGGCGAGGTCCAGCGGCACGTCGAGCTGCGCGAAGATCGCGATCGCCCGCTCCAGGTCGGCGGCGGCCTCGTCCAGCGCGCCGAGTTCGACGTGCATCTTCGCGCGGCTGCGCCACGCGATCGCGGTGTTGCGGCGTGCCCCGGCCTCGATGTAGTAGTCCAGCGCGGTGGCGTTGAGGCGCAACGCCCCCTCCAGGTCCCCGGTCCGGCGCAGCAGGACCGCGCGGTTGGCGACCGCGTTGCTCCAGCCGTGCCGGTCGCCGACCTCCGCGAACAACCGCTGCGCGGTCTCGTAGTGGACCGCGCCGGCCTCCGGTCGGCCGCACTCCAGCATCGCCCGTCCCAGGTCGTTGCGGATCCGTGCCTCGGCGTGCCGGTCCCCCAGCCGCAGGCACGCCGCCAGCGCCGCCTCGTGGCTGTCGATCCAGCCGCGCCACTGCTTGGCGAGGAAGAAGTAGCCGCGCAGCGTGTACGCGAGCCGCCACCGCCGGGTGTCGAGCTCCGGGCAGTCCAGCCGGCCGAGCGCCACGGCGTCCGACCACGTGGCGTGCAGCCACGACAACGCCGCCGCCCGGTCGTCGAACGACACCGCGTGCTCGGCCGACCCCACCGGCGGCAGCCGGTACCGGTTGGGCGTCACCAGGCGGTCGGCCCGGTCGGCGGTGTGCAGGTAGTGGTCCAGCAGACGGGTGCGGGCGGCCGCGACCTCCGCCGGGTCGCCGGCGGCGCACACCTCCGCCGCGTACAGGCGCAGCAGGTCGTGCGACGAGTACCGGCCCGGTGACGACTCCACGACGAGGTGCTTGTCGACCAGTTCGCGCAGCACCCGGGTGGCCCGCGCGCGGGTCGCACCGCAGAGGGCGGCGAACTGGGGCACGTCGAACTCCCGGCCGGGATGCGCGCCGAGCAGCCGGAACGCCCGCGCGGTCGGCTCGGGCAGGCGGTGGTAGGACCACGACAGCACCGGGCGCACCGCCGACCGCGCGTCGTCGCCGAGGTCCAGCGCGTCGAGCCGTTCGCGCTCGTCGGCGAGTTCGGCGGCCACCGCGGCCAGCGGCACCTCCGGCCGGGAAAGCGCCAGCCGGCCGACGATCCGCAGCGCGAGCGGGAGGCCGGCGCAGTGGCCGGCCAGGTCGGCCGCGGCGTCGTCGCCGACCACCCGGTCGCCGAGCAGGGCGCGCAGCAGGTCGATGCTCCTGCCCCGGTCGAACACCTCCACGCCGAGCGACTCCGCGTTGTCGTGCACCGCGAGGCCGGGCAGCGCGTCCCGGCTGGTGACGAGCACCGGGCACGAGTGGTTGCCCGGCAGCAGCGGGCGCACCTGGTCGGCGCTGACGGCGTTGTCCAGCACGACCAGCACCCGGCGGCCCGCGAGCACGCTCCGGAAGTGGCTCGCGCGCTCGTGGGCCGGGCCGGGCACCTCCCCGTCCGGCACCCCCAGGGCGCGCAGGAAGGAACCGAGCACCTCGGTCGGGTCCAGCGGCTCGTCCGGTCCGTAGCCCCGCAGGTCCGCGTAGAGCTGCCCGTCGGGGAACTCGTCCGCGCGCGACCACGCCCACTCGACCACCAGCGCGGTCTTGCCGACCCCGCCCGGACCGGACACGACGGTGACCGGCGCGCGCTGCCCGCGCACCAAGTCGTCCAACCGCCGCGACTCCTCGGCGCGCCCGGTGAACCACCTCGGCGGCGCGGGGAGCTGCCTCGGGGCCGGGCGGGCGGGCCTGGAGTCGTGGAAGTGCAGGTCGCCGTAGATCCGGCCGGCCTGCACCAGGTTCGCCGACGTGGCCGAAGCCCGGTTGTGGACGTCCCCGCCCACCGCTACCTCGCCGCCGCGCCGCGCCGGAGCAGCAGGGCGACCAGCTTCTCGAAGTCGCCGTCCCTCCGGTAGTGGAGCCGCTTGATGTCGCGGGCGAGCGGCGGGACCGCGTCGTCCTTGTCGTCTTCCTCGTTGAGCATGAGCACCAGGGCCTGCGGCTTGTCACGCCGCTTGACGTCCATGTGGAGCGCGTAGCCGAACTCGCGCGTCGCCCACTCCGACGCCATGAAGTTCGCGCTGGCGCACGCCAGCACGTACCGGCTGCTGCGCAGGCCCACCTGGATGTTCTCGGTGATCAAATCGCCCGCCTCCAGCTCGACGTCGTCGTACCAGCACCGGACGTCGGCGGCCGTGAGGCGGTCGCGGATCTCCCGGATGAGCGGCTCGTCCCGCTTCGTGTGGCAGAGGTAGACGTCGAACTCGTAGTCGTCGGGCTTGCGGCCGACGGAGTCGCGCAACTTGGTCTTCAGCGCCGTGCGCTGCGGCACCGTGAGGTCGTTGATGCCGTCGGCCCCGATGTAGAGCATCTTCATCGACGTGGCGTCCCGCACCACCTCGTACGACTTCGCCTGTCCGGAGACCAGCTCCGGCAGGTCGACCCAGAGCACCGGGAAGTCGACGCCCTGCAACGTCACGTTCGGCTCGTCGACCGGTCGCACCACCCCGCTGGTGAGGATGTAGAGGCCGTGCTCGCCCTGCCTCAGCAGCTCGACGTCGAGGTCCACCGCGCCCTTGCGCACGGGGATGAGGTAGCTGTGCTCCTCCAGCACCCGCAGCGCCTCGCGCCACGCCTCGTCCCGGTCCTCCGGACTGGAGCCCTCGTCGCCGACGGAGCTGAGCGGTCCCGTCCGGTTCGGCCCGACGAGGTACGTCGCCGTCTGCGCGACGTGCTCCAGCACCCGTTCGTTGACGAAGTTGTCCAGCAGGTCCACCGCGAGCTTGCCCTGCCTGCTCCGCGACAGTCGCGCCCGGATGTCGTCGTTGTTGAACGACAGCAGCGCCACGTCGGTGAGCGCGACCAGGTCGGCCGTGCGGTTGCGGCCGAGCGCGTAGGCGAGTTCGCCCACGATGTCGCCCACGGTGTGCTCGTGCCGCGGCTCGGTGACGGGTCCGTAGCCCTCGTCCTCGAAGTTGTAGACCCCGACCCGGCCCCGCAGGATCAGGAACAACGAGTCGCCCGGGTCGTCGAACTTGCAGACGATCTCGCCGGCCTTGCGCTCGACCAGTTGGCCGAGGCGGAGCAGTTCGTTCAGCTGCCCCGGCCGCAGGACCGAGAAGATGCTCTCGCGCTCCCCCGACGACTTCAGCTTGTCGGGCACCCCGGCCAGCGCCATGGCGACTTCCTTGTCGCCCGAGTTCACCTGCCAGATGCGCTTGGCGTAGTAGAGGAGTTCCCACCCGTCGGCCCGACTGCGGCTGTCGAGGAAGGCGGCGCGGTCGTCCTGCCCCCGACCGCCCCACGCGGACGGCATGTCCGGGAACGACAGGAGGTGGAGCAACTGCGGTTGCAGGTTGCGGTGCGGGAACAGCCGCGGCTTCTCGAAGCGCAGGGTCGGGTCGGCGTTCGAGGAGACGACCTCCTCCCGGAACGCGTCCGACGCCACCACGCCCGCCGGCATGACCTGGGCGAGCAGCCAGCCGGCGTAGTTCATGGCCTCGCCCACCGGCTGCCGGCGCCCGTCCGCGCCGCTGGTCTCGGCGGCGACGCCGTGGTGGGCGGTGATGCGCAGCGGCACGCCGGCCGACAACGCCCACCCCCGCAACCTCGCGAGCAGCGCGACGGCGTCGGCGTGCCAGTCCGGGTCGAGGAACACGACGTGCCCGCCGTCGCCGCCGGACGACCACGCGATGCTGTCGTGGCCGAGGCGCACCACCCACTCGGCCACGATCCGGTTGATCTCGCGGACCCTGTCGAACTGCTTGTCGGGGTCCGAAGTGGAATGCCCCTCGATGTCGCACGAGACCACGGCGACCTTTCGGAGAACCGGGCGCGCAGTGGGCATGGGCATTCCTCCCCGAGCGTTACTCGCTTGTGCCGCGGAAGGCGCAGAAGTGCGGAAACGTCGTGGTGGCCTTCGCGTCACATTACCGTGCCGGGCCGAATACCGGCACGACCGGGGAAAGTGCCCGAGCGCGTTCCGGCCGCTCGCCGCGACGGGATCACCCGTCCGGTGGACCCGGACGACTCAGAACAGCCGGAACTCGTCGGACTCGATGCCGCGCAGCGCGTCGTAGTCCAGCACGACGCAGCGGATGCCCCGGTCCTCGGCGAGGGTGCGCGCCTGCGGCTTGATCTGCTGCGCCGCGAACACGCCCTTCACCGGCGCCAGCAGCGGGTCGCGGTTGAGCAGTTCCAGGTAGCGGGTCAGCTGCTCGACGCCGTCGATCTCGCCGCGGCGCTTGATCTCGACCGCCACGGAGCCGCCGGCGGCGTCGCGGCACATCAGGTCGACCGGGCCGATCGGGGTCGGGAACTCGCGGCGGACCAGGGTCCAGCCCTCGCCCAGCGTGGTGACGTGCTCGGCCAGCAGCTTCTGCAGGTCGGCCTCGACGCCGTCCTTGACCAGGCCCGGCTCGGGGCCCAGCTCGTGCTTGGAGTCGTGCAGCACCTCGGCCAGGGTGATGATCAGCTTCTCGCCCGCCTTGTTCTGCACGACCCACATGTCCGGGTCCTCGATCAGCCAGCACGGCGGGCTCATCCAGTTCAGCGGCTTGTACGCGCGGTCGTCGGAGTGGATCGACACCGAGCCGTCCGCCTTGATCAGCAGCAGCCTCTGCGCCATGGGCAGGTGGGCGGTGAGGCGTCCGACGTAGTCGACCTGGCAGCGAGCGATGACGAGGCGCACGGCCGACAGGCTACGGGGTGCGAACGCCGAACCACCGGCAGGTACCGTCGGCCGACGTGTCACCGCTGCGGCAGCTCCTGCGCACCAAGCCCGTCGACCCGATCGCCGACGAGGGCGCGCACCAGGGGCTGCGCCGCAGCCTCGGGCTGTTGCCGCTGGTCGCGCTCTCCGTGGGCGCGACGCTGGGCACGGGCATCTTCGTCGTGCTCGGGCAGGCCGCGCCGGTGGCCGGGCCCGCGGTGACCGTCTCGTTCGCCGTGGCGGCCCTGGCGGCGTTGTTCTCCGCGCTGTCCTACGCCGAGCTGGCGGGCGCGGTGCCGCTGTCCGGGTCGGCCTACTCCTACGCCTACGCGACGCTGGGCGAGCTGGTCGCGTGGGTGTGCGGGTGGTGCCTGCTGCTGGAGTACGGCGTGTCGGTGGCGGCGGTCGCGGTCGGCTGGAGCGGCTACCTCAACGCGTTCCTCGACGCCGCGCTCGGGTTCCAACTCCCCCCGGCGCTGTCCGGCGAGGTGGTGAACCTGCCGGCGGCGGTGGTCGTGCTGCTGGCCACGGCCGTGCTGCTCGGCGGCGTGCGGGAGAGCGCGGCGGTGACCACGGTGACCACGCTGCTCAAGGTGGCGGTGCTGGTGTTCTTCGTGGTGGTGGCGGTGTTCGGGTTCCGCGCCGGCAACCTCGCGCCGTTCGCGCCGGCCGGGGTCGCGGGCATCACCGGCGCGGCGTCGCTGGTGTTCTTCTCGTTCATCGGGTTCGACGCCGCGTCCACGGCCGGCGAGGAGGCGCGCGACCCGCAGCGGGACCTGCCGCGGGCCATCGTGCTCTCGCTGGCGGTGGTCACGGTCGTGTACGTGCTGGTGGCGCTGACCGCCGTGGGCGCGGTGGGCGTGGACGCGCTGGCCGGTTCGGACGCGTCGCTGGCCGCGGTGCTGCTGCGGGTCACGGGCTCGGGGTGGCCCGCGACCGTGCTGGCGGCGGGCGCGGTGGTCGCCATCGCGTCGGTGGTGCTGACCGTCCTGTACGGACAGACGCGGGTGCTGGTGGCGATGGCGCGGGACGGCCTGGTGCCGCGGGTGTTCGCCCGGCTGGGCGCGAAGCGGGTGCCCGCGGTGAACACCGTGCTGGTGGGCGTGGTCGTCGCGGCGCTGGCCGCGCTGGTGCCGCTCGGGCAGTTGGCGGAGGCCACGAGCATCGGCACGCTGGTGGCGTTCAGCCTGGTCAACGTGGGCGTGGTGGTGTTGCGGCGCACCCGGCCCGACCTGCCGCGCGGCTTCCGCACGCCGTGGGTGCCGGTGGTGCCGCTGCTCGGGTTGGGGATGTGCGTGGTGTTGGTGGCGGGCCTGGCGCCCGCCACGTGGACGGCCTTCGGCGTCTGGTCCGCCGCGGGTCTGGTGGTGTACTTCGCCTACGGGCGACGCCGGTCGGAACTCGCCCGGCATTCGGCACAGGGAGAGTGATCGTGGAAACCCTCGGATCGCGTGAGGTGTACGCGAACCAGTGGATGGTGGTCCGGGAAGACGCCATCGGGCGCCCGGACGGGACCACCGGCATCTACGGCGTGGTGGACAAGCCCGACTTCGCGCTGGTGATCCCCATGGACGGCGAGCGGCTGCGGCTGGTCGAGCAGTACCGCTACCCGCTCGGCATGCGGCGCTGGGAGTTCCCGCAGGGCACCGCGCCCGAGCGGGCCGACGAGGAGCCGCTGGCGCTCGCGCGGCGCGAGCTGCGGGAGGAGACCGGGCTGCGGGCGGGCCGGCTGGTGCAGCTCGGCATGCTCGACGTCGCGCCGGGCATGTCCAGCCAGCGCGGCCGGGTGTTCCTGGCCACCGAGCTGACGGAGGGCTTCCACGAGCGGGAGCACGAGGAGCAGGACATGCGCTCGGCGTGGTTCCCGCGGGCCGAGTTCGAGGCGATGGTCGCGCGCGGTGACATCACCGACGCCCAGTCGATCGCGGCGTACACGCTGCTCCTGCTGCACGAGCACGCGCAACCGTGACCACCGGCATCGCGGAGCTGACCTCCGCCGAGCTGCTGGCGTGCGCCGAGGGGCTGGCCGACGTGCTGGCCGACGCCGTGGCGGACGGCGCGTCGGTCGGGTTCCTCAAGCCGCTGTCGCGGGTGCAGGCGCTGAAGTGGTGGCGGGCCAGGGCCGCGCCGGTCGCGAACGGCGTGCTGGCGCTGTGGGTGGCGCGGGACGGGGGCCGCGTGCTCGGCACCGTCCAGGTGCGGTTCGCCGACCCGGCCAACGGCGCGCACCGCGCCGAGGTGGCCAAGCTGATCGTGCACCGCGACGCGCGCGGGCGGGGCCTGGGCCGCGCGCTGCTCGACGTGGCCGAACGGGGCGCGGCCGAGCGCGGCGCGACCCTGCTCGTGCTGGACGCGCGAACCGGGTCGGCCGCCGAGCGGCTGTACCGCCGGGCCGGCTGGACCGAGGCCGGCGTGATCCCGGACTACGCCGCCGACCCGGACGGCGAGCTGCGGCCGACGACGTTGTTCTACAAGCGGGTGGGCTGACCGGTCACCTCGCGCGCCGCCCGCACGTCGGGTGGGTGGGCAGCCGCCCGCTCACCCGGACGTCCGGAGGTTCCCGTGGCCGCAGCGCACGTCGTCGTCACCGTCCTCACGATCCTCGCCAACGCCGGCATCGCCGTCGCCGACCTGGCGCGGGCGCGCTTCGTCCTGGCCAACTCGGCCGAGGTCGGCGTGCCCGCGTCGTGGGTGCCCGCGCTGGGCGCGCTGAAGGGCGCGGGCGCGGTCGGGCTGCTGCTCGGCCTGCTCGGGGCCCCCGTGATCGGCCGGGCGGCGGCGGTCGGGCTGGTGCTGTTCTTCGTCGGCGCGGTCGTCGCGCACCTGAAAGCGCGCGTGCTGCACAACATCGCGGCGCCCACCGCGTTCCTGGCCCTCGCCGTCGCCTCCCTCGCGCTCGACCCGGCCCGCTAGTCGGTCCAGACGGCCTGGCGCTTCTCCAGGAACGAGGACATGCCCTCCTTGGCCGCCGGGGTCTGCGACGCCGCCGCCATCACCTCCACCGCGATGGCGTAGGCGTCGGCCTCGGGCCGGTCGAGCTGGGCGTAGATCGTCTGCTTGCCCAACGCCTTGCTGGCCCGGCTGCCGCGGGTGGCGCGCCGCATCAGCTCGTCCACCGCGTCGTCCAGCTCGGCGAGCGGCACGACGCGGTTCACCAGGCCCCACCGCTCGGCGGTGCGCGCGTCCACCGCGTCGCCGGTCAGCGCCAGCTCCATCAACCGCTTGCGCCCCACCGCGCGGGCCACCGGCACGGCCGGGGTGTGGCAGAACCAGCCGCCCTTGCCGCCGGGCAGGGCGAACGCGGCCTCCTCCGCCGCCACCGCGAGGTCGCACGACGCCACCAGCTGGCAGCCGGCGGCGGTGGCCAGGCCGTGCACGCGGGCGATGACCACCTGGGGCACGGACTCGATGGTGCGCATCAGGTCCGTGCACAGGGTCAGCAGGTCGCGCACGCCCTCCAGGTCGCGGGACGCCACGTCGGCGAAGTCGTGCCCGGCGGAGAACACCGGCCCCTCGCCCGCGAGCACCACACCCGCGGCGTCGGACGCGGCGACCTCCCGGAACGCGGTCAGCAGCTCCGCCAGGTGCTCGGCGGACAACGAGTTGCGCCGTGCGGCGCGGTCCATGGTGATCCGCACGACGTCATCCGTGCGGTCGACGCGGATGTGCTGGTATTCGGCCATGTTGCGACCGTAACCGGCGGTGCAACCACCTGCCGGGGGAACACCGTCAAGCGGGCATGGGACTGCGATTCTTGGCCCTCGCCCTGGCGTTGTTGGCGGCGGGGTGCGCGGCCCGCGGCGAGTCGGCGCTGCCCGACCTGCCCGAGCAGCGCGCGATGCCGGGTGCGCCCGGCCGGACCGCCGGACCGGACCCGGCGTCCTTCCCGGTGACCGCCTCGCCGCGCCCGATCGTGCTGATCGGTTCGCCGCCGGCGTTGGTGCGCACGGCGGGCAGCGAGCAGGAGAAGGTCGCCGCGGGCAGCGGCCGGTTCACCTTCGGCGGCGTCGAACCGCCGACGCCGGGACCGGTGTCGGTGCGGCTGCCCGACGGCCCGGCGACGTTCCCGGTGATCGGGGTGCGCGAGGCGCTGACCGCGATGTCGGCGGACGGCCGTGACGGCGATCCGCTGGAGTTCGTGGCGGTGGAGCTGGGCACGGCCGAGTTCCCCACCGACCGGGGGCGGCGGGAGCTGCCCGCGTGGCGGTTCTCGACCGCGCTCGGCAGCGTGTGGGCGTGGCCCGCGATCACGCCCGACGCGTTCTGGCGGCTCGGCGAGGTGGGTTTCGCCCTGGACCAGGGGGCCGTCGCCGACGGGCGGCAGCTGGAGGTCCAGCTGCCCGCGCCGGCCCCGCCGTGCCCCGGCGAGGAGCCGACCGTCCTCGAACCGGTGGTGGAGGAGGGCGCGACGGCCGTGAAGGTGGGGGTGCGGACGGTGAGCGGCGGTGGGGGCAGCTGCGTGCGCGACGCCATGTACCGCAGCCAGACCTACACCGTGACCCTGGCGGAGCCGTTGGGCGCGCGGTTGCTGGTGGACGACAACGGCGGGGTCTTCGCCGTGGCGACGCGGTGAGGCGTCAGGACGCCGCGGGCACGCGGAACGTGCGGCGGTAGGCGTCGGGGGTCACGCCCAGCTCGCCGCGCAGCCGGCGGCGGAGGTTCGCGGCCGTGCCGAGGCCCGCGCGCTCGGCGACGCGGTGCACCGGCAGGTCGGTGGTCTCCAGCAGGCGCCGGGCCAGCCGGACGCGCTGCACCTGGAGCCACCGGCCGGGCGTGTCGCCGGTGGCGGCCAGGAAGGCCCGGTGGAAGGTGCGCTCGCTCATGCCCGCGTGGGCGGCGAGGTCCGCCACGCCGATGGGCGAGCCCAGCCGGTCCACCGCCCAGTCCACGGTGGCCGCGATGCCGGTCCGGCCCGGCCGGGTGGGCAGCGGCGGGTCCACGTACTGCCGCTGCCCGCCCTCGCGCGTCGGCGGCATCACCAGCCGGCGGGCCAGGGCGGCGGCCACGTCCGCGCCGTGCGCCCGGCGCACCAGGTGCAGGCACAGGTCCAGCCCGCCCACCACGCCGGCCGACGTCAGCACCTCGCCCTCGTCGGCGAACAGCACGTCGCGCACCACCCGGGCGCGCGGCGCGGCCGCCTCCAGCGCGTCCAGCAGCCGCCAGTGCGTCGTCGCCGCACGGCCGTCGAGCAGGCCCGCCGCCGCGAGGGTGAACGCGCCCGAGCACAACGCGGCCACCGTGCCGGTGCAGGACCGCAACGCGCGCACCACCGCATCGGGCACGGGCGCGAGCGGGTCCGCCCGGCCCGGGACCAGCACCAGGTCGCAGTCGCGCAGGCCGGACAGCCCGTGCGTGGCCGGGATGACGCCCACCGGCCGCACGGGCGTCGCCGCCCGGCCCGGGGCGCACAGCCGCAGCGTGAACGGCCCGATCCCGGCGTCGGTCCGGTCCACGCCCCACACCTCGCCGACCACCGAGACGTCGAACGCCCGGGTCCCGGGCAGCAGCAGGACACCCACCGTGCGCATGGCAGGAAAGTACCCCAACGCGCCGGTTCCGCCACTCCCGCTCCGGGCCGCCGCGACCGCAGACTCGACGCCATGACCGACCACACCGCCCTGGTCCTGATCGACGTGCAGCGCGCCTTCGACGACCCCGTCTGGGGCAAGCGCAACAACCCCGACGCGGAGGCCAACATCGCCCGCCTGCTCGACGCGTGGACCGGCCCGCTGGTGCTGGTCCGCCACGACTCCACCAAGCCCGGCTCGCCGCTGCGGCCCGGCGGGGACGGCAACCGGTTCAAGCCGGAACTCGACCGCGCCGTGCCCGACCTGGTGTTCGGCAAGAGCGTCAACTCGGCGTTCCACGGCGAGGTCGACCTGGACGCGTGGCTGAAGGGACGCGGCGTCACCGACCTCGTGCTCGCGGGCATCCAGACCAACATGTGCGTCGAGACGACCGCGCGCGTCGGCGGCAACCTCGGCTACCGCGTGCGGGTCGTGCTGGACGCCACGTTCACGTTCGACCTGGAGGACCTGACCGCCGACCAGCTCGCCCACGCCACGGCCGTCAACCTGCGCGGCGGCGGGTTCGCCGAGGTCGTGACCACGGACGACGTGGTCCGGAGCACCTGACCGCGGGGTTCGCCGACGCCGTGACGACGCGCGCCGCGGTCCGGGGCACCCGGCCACGGCCGCCCGTTCACCCGGATCGACGGACGTGGCCCAGGACACGTCACCGCGGCTTGACCCTCACGCAACGTCAGGCCCGAGGGTGGCCGCATGAGCGACTACTACAACGCGTTCGAGATCAGCCCCGTGCCCACCCCCGGCCCGGACGCGGTCGCGCCGGAACCGTTCCGGGGCATCTACGGGATGCCCGCGTTCGTCACGATCCCGACCGACGACCTGGCGGCGTCGGTGGACTTCTGGGTGCGCGGGCTCGGGTTCATCGAGCTGTTCGCCATCCCCGGCACGCTGGTGCACCTGCGCCGGTGGGCGTTCCAGGACGTGCTCCTGGTCGCCGCGGACGGCGTCGCGGAGCGACCGCCCGCGATGAGCGTCAGCTTCGCGTGCGTGCTCGGCCAGGTCGACGGCCTGGCCGAGTCCTGCCGCGCGGTGCGACCCGGCTCGGCCGGCGACCCGCGGGACACGCCGTGGAACACCCGCGACGTGGAGGTGATCACGCCCGAGAACGCGCGGGTGGTGTTCACCGCGGCGAAGCCGTTCGACCCCGCGAGCGAGGAGGCGCGCGGCCTCGCCGCCGTCGGGATCACCCCGCCGGACACCGGCGACCACAATGAGGGCCGTGCCTGACACCGACGACGACGGCCTGACCGTGGGCCAGGTCTCGTCGCGCCTGGGCGTGACGGTCCGGGCGCTGCACCACTGGGACGGGATCGGCCTGGCCCGGCCGTCGCTGCGCACGGCGGCCGGGTACCGGCGCTACACCGCGGGCGACCTGGAACGCCTGCACCGCATCGTGGTCTACCGCGAGCTGGGCCTCGGCCTGGACCGGATCCGGGCCGTCCTGGACGACTCGGCCGCGGACGTGCCCGCCGCGCTGCGCGCGCAGCGGGCCCGGGTCACCGAGCGGATCGAGCACCTCCGGCGGCTCGGCGCGGGGCTGGACCGGATGATCGAGGCCCACGAGCGCGGCCTGCTGCTCACCGCCGAGGAGCAGGCCGCGATCTTCGGCCCCCGGTGGAACCCGGACTGGCCCGCCGAGGCCCGCCGCCGTTACGGCGACACCGCGCAATGGCTCCAGTACGCCGAGCGGTCCGCCGAGCGCGGACCCCGGGAGTGGCAGGCCGTCGCCGACGCCGTGGCCGCCTTCGAGCGCTCCCTCGGCGAGGCGATGGACGCCGGGGTCGCCCCCGGCAGCCCGGAGGCGGACCGCCTCGCGGAGCGGCACCGCGAGGTGTTCGCCGCGTACTTCCCGCTCACCAGGCGGATGCAGGTGTGCCTGGGCCGCGGGTTCGAGGCCGACCCCGGTTTCGCCGCCCACTACGACGGCATCCGCCCCGGCCTCGCCGCGTGGTTCCGCCTGGTCGTCGACGCGAGCGCACGCGCCCACGGCATCGACCCGGACACCGCGACCTGGGAGTGAGGACGGGCGCGGCTACAGGCCGTTCGCCTCCCGGACCACGGACACGATCTCGTCCATGATCCCGGTCAACTCGTAGTCCTTGGGCGTGAACACCCGGGCCACCCCGCGGGCGCGCAACTCGGCGGCGTCGTCGGGCGGGACGATCCCCCCGACCACCACCGGCACGTCCTCGGCGCCCGCCGCGCGCAGCCCGTCGACCACCGCGGGCACGACCTCCAGGTGCGACCCGGACAGGATCGACAGGCCCACCACGTGCACGTCCTCCTGCACGGCGGCGGCGACGATCTGCGCGGGCGTGAGCCGGATGCCCTGGTACACGACCTCGAACCCGACGTCGCGAGCCCGCACGGCGACCTGCTCCGCGCCGTTGGAGTGGCCGTCGAGCCCCGGCTTGCCGACCAGGATCCGCAGCCGCTCGCCCAGCTCCCCGCCGGTCGCCCGCACCCGCTCGCGCACCCGGGCGATCTCCGCGCCCGCCTCGCCGGACGCCGCCGCGGCGGACACCCCGGTCGGCGCGCGGTACTCGCCGAACGCCTCGCGCAACGCCTGCGACCACTCGCCGGTCGTCACGCCCGCGCGGGCGCACGCGAGGGTGACCTCGACCAGGTTCTGCTCCGTCCTGGCCGCCGCGCGCAGGTCGTCCAGCGCGGACTTCACCAGCGCGTCGTCGCGGGACGCCTTCCACTCGCGGATCGCCTCGACCGCCTGCCGCTCCACGACCGGGTCGATCTGCTCGATGGCGTTCGCGCCCTCGGCCTGCAACGGCGACGGCTCCGTGGTGGCGAACCGGTTCACGCCCACCACGACGTCCTCGCCGGACTCGACCCGCCGACGCCGTTCGGCCAGCGACGACACCAGCGCCGACTTCATGTAGCCGGACTCGACCGCCGCGACCGCGCCGCCCATCGCCTGCACGCGGTCGATCTCGGCCCGCGCGCCCTCGACGATCTCGTCCACCTTGGCCTCGACCACGTGCGAGCCCGCGAACAGGTCCTCGTACTCCAGCAGGTCCGTCTCGTAGGCCAGCACCTGCTGCATCCGCAGCGCCCACTGCTGGTCCCACGGCCGGGGCAGGCCGAGCGCCTCGTTCCACGCGGGGAGCTGGATGGCCCGCGCCCGCGCGTCCCGCGACAGCGTCACGGCCAGCATCTCCAGCACGATCCGCTGCACGTTGTTCTCCGGCTGCGCCTCGGTCAGCCCGAGCGAGTTCACCTGCACCCCGTACCGGAACCGGCGGTGCCTGGGGTCGGCGATGCCGTACCGGTCGCGGGTGATCTCGTCCCACAGCCGGACGAACGCCCGCATCTTGCACATCTCCTCGACGAACCGCACGCCGGCGTTGACGAAGAAGGAGATGCGGGCGACGACCTCGCCGCGCCGCTCCTCGGGCACCTGGCCCGAGTCGAACACCGAGTCCAGCACGGCGATCGCGGTGGACATCGAGTACGCGATCTCCTGCACGGGCGTCGCGCCCGCCTCCTGCAGGTGGTACGAGCAGATGTTGATCGGGTTCCACCGGGGCGCGTTCGACACGGTCCACGCGACCACGTCGGTGATCAGCCGCAGGCTCGGCCCCGGCGGGAACACGTACGTGCCGCGGGACAGGTACTCCTTGATGATGTCGTTCTGCGTGGTGCCGGCGAGGGCCGCGCGGTCCGCGCCCTGCTCCTCGGCCACGGTCACGTACAGCGCGAGCAGCCACATGGCCGTCGCGTTGATGGTCATGGACGTGTTGGCCTCGCCCAGCGGGATCCCGTCGAAGAGCTGCCGCATGTCGCCGAGGTGGCTGATCGGCACGCCGACCTTGCCGACCTCGCCCCGGGCCAGCTCGTCGTCCGGGTCGTAGCCGGTCTGCGTGGGCAGGTCGAACGCCACGGACAGCCCCGTCTGGCCCTTGGCCAGGTTGCGGCGGTACAGCGCGTTGGACGCGGCGGCGCTGGAGTGGCCCGCGTACGTCCGCATCACCCACGGGCGGTCGCGCTCTCGGTCGGCCGGGTACGGCACGGCAACCCCTGTGTCTCTGGCCGCTGCTCCGCAGACGGCGGCGAAGTCGCCGGCAGGTCGTCGTTCGCGCCTGGCCCGCCGACGGTCGAAGGGCGTGCACGTCGGCGGACGAGTCGCGAACGACCGACGCGACCTCGCGGGCGGGTGGGTCCCCCGTAGCGTACTGACCAGTAACCTCCACCGTGCGTGCCGTTGCTCACTGAATCGTGACTGCGGCAGCATGGAGGGCGTGACGGCGCTCACCACCTTCCTGCTCATGGTGATCGTGTTCGGGCTGCTCGGCCTGGTGCTCTACTGGGCGTTCGGCGTCGACCGGCGGGCCGTGCCCGACCACACCGGCGACGACTTCGGCCTGCTGACCGAGGTGGCCGCCGTGCCGACCCCGGTCGCGGCCGACGTCCTGGTCCGGCGCCTGCGCGCGGCGAAGATCAAGGTGACCGTGGTGAACCGGAACGACCTGCACCGCCTGCTGGTCTTCCCGGCCGACGCGCCCGACGCACGGCTGCTGCTCCGGCAGTGACCCGCCGTCAGGCGTTCACGCGCTCCACCGTCGCGCCGAGCTTGCGCAGGTTCTCCAGGAACCCGGGGTAGCCGCGCTCGATGTGGAAGATCTCGTAGACCTCGGTCACGCCGTCCGCGCACAGCCCGGCCAGCACGAGCCCCGCCCCGGCGCGGATGTCGGACGCCCACACCGGCGCGCTGGACAGCCGCTCCACGCCGCGCACCACCGCGTGGTGGCCGTCGGTGCGCGCGTCCGCGCCCAGCCGCACCATCTCCTCGATGAACCGGAACCGGGCCTCGAACAGGTTCTCCGTGATCATCGACGTGCCGTCCGACACGCTGGACAGCGCGATCGCGAACGGCTGGAGGTCCGTCGCGAAACCGGGGTACGGCAGCGTCACGAAGTCCACCGAGCGCGGCCGGTCCGTCTGCACCACGCGGAAACCGCCGTCGAGCGTGGTGACCTCCGCGCCCGCCATCCGCAGCTTCTCCAGCACCAGGTCGAGGTGGTGCGGGTCCACGCCGCGCACGGTGATGTCGCCGCGGGTCATGGCGGCGGCGAACGCCCACGTCGCGCCGACGATCCGGTCGCCGATCACCCGGTGCTCGGTCGGCTGCAGCGACTCCACGCCGTGCACGGTGAGCGTGGACGTGCCCGCGCCCTCGATCTTCGCGCCCATCTGCTGGAGCATCACGCAGATGTCCACGATCTCCGGCTCGCGGGCGGCGTTGTCGATGACCGTGGTGCCGTTGGCCAGCACCGCCGCCATCAGGATGTTCTCCGTCGCGCCCACGCTGGGGAAGTCGAGCCAGATCTGCGCGCCGTGCAGGCCCTCGGCCTCGGCGATCACGCAGCCGTGCTCGATCTCGCTGTGCGCGCCGAGCTTGCGCAGCCCGCTCTGGTGCATGTCCAGCGGCCGGTTGCCGATCGCGTCCCCGCCGGGCAGCGCGACCACCGCGCGCTTGCACCGGCCCACCAGCGGACCGAGCACGCAGACGGACGCGCGCAGCTTGCCCATCGCCTCGGAGTCGGCGCGGTGGTTGAGCTCCTTCGGCGTGGTGATGGTGACCACCGAACCGTCGAGGGTCACCTCGCAGCCCAGGCTGCGCAGGACGTCCGCCATCAGCGGCACGTCCAGGATCTCCGGGCAGTTCGTGATGGTGGTGGTGCCTTCGGCCAGCAGTGCCGCGGCCATCAGCTTGAGCACGCTGTTCTTCGCGCCGACGACGGCGACCTCGCCGACGAGCCGCGCACCGCCCTGAACCCGGAAGTGCTCACTCACGTAAGGAACTCCTCGCTCGTTGTGCCGCAATCCTACGGACGGTCTGAATCGTGCCCGTCCGTGGTGCGGCACTGCGGTGTCTACAGTGCTCGACATGGCCGTGCACCTGACGAAGATCTACACCCGCGTCGGCGACGACGGGACCACCGGCCTCGGCGACTTCTCCCGGGTGCCCAAGACCTCGCCCCGCATCACCGCGTACGCCGACGTGGACGAGACCAACGCCGCGCTCGGCGTGGCCCTCGCGCTCGGCGCGCTCGCGCCCGACGTCGCCGAGGTCGTGCGCCAGGTCCAGAACGACCTGTTCGACGTGGGCGCGGACCTCTGCACGCCGGTCGTGCCCGACCCGGAGCACCCGCCGCTGCGCGTCACCCAGGCGTACGTGGACCGGCTGGAGGCGTGGTGCGACGGGTTCAACTCCCGGCTGGGCAAGTTGGAGTCGTTCATCCTCAACGGTGGCACACCCGGCGCGGCCCTGCTGCACCAGGCGCGCACCATCGCCCGACGGGCCGAGCGGGCCGCGTGGGCGTTGATCGAGGTCGAGGCCGACCGGACGAACCCGCTGACCGCGAAGTACCTGAACCGGCTCTCGGACCTGCTGTTCATCCTGGCCCGCGTGGCCAACCCGGACGGCGACGTGCTCTGGCGGCCGGGCGCGAACGCCTGACCGGACCCGGTGGCGCTTCCTGTTTTTGAAGCATAGAGTTCGAAAACAGGAAGTTGCCTGACCGGGAGGTCGACCATGACCGCGTACGTCCTCGTCCACGGCGCGTGGCACGGCGGCTGGGCCTGGGAGCGGGTCGCGCCCCTGCTCACCGCGGCCGGCGCGCACGTCGCCACGCCCGACCTCACGCACGACCGCGACGTCGGCCTCGCCGAGCACGCCGACGAGGTGGTGGCCGCGATCGACGCCGTGACCGACCCCGACCTGGTGCTCGTCGGCCACAGCTACGGGGGCCTGGTCGTGCGGCAGGCGGCCGACCGGCGGCCGGACCGGGTGGCGCACCTCGTGCTGCTCGACGGCTGGGCCGGGCCCGACGGCGCGAGCCTGACCGACCTGGCCCCGGACTGGTTCGCCGCCCGCGTCACCGCCGCCGCCGGACCCGACGGCCTGATCCCCCCGCCCGGACCGGCCGCGTACGGCGTCACCGACCCCGACGACGCCCGGTGGCTCGCGCCGCGGCTGCGCGCCCACCCGCTGCGGTCGTTCACCGAGCCGACCCGACTGGGCGGCGCGGTCGACCGGATCCCCGGCACGGGCGTGCACTGCGTGCCCGAAACGTTCCCGTTCGCCCGGTTCGCCGCCGACCTCGGCTACGCCACCGTGCCGGTCGACGGCCCGCACGACGTGGTGCTGACCCACCCGCGGCGGGTGGCCGACGTGCTGCTCGACCTCGGGAGCCGGGTCGCGCCGACCCTAGGATGAGCGGGTGGAGCAGCGGACGTACAACCAGTACTGCGCCACCGCGCGCACGCTCGACCTGGTCGGCGAACGCTGGACCCTCCTGCTCGTCCGCGAGCTGCTGACCGGGCCGAAGCGGTTCGGCGACCTCCAGAGGAGCCTGCGCGGCCTGGGCACCGGGCTGCTGGCCGCCCGGATGAAGCACCTCGAACGCGAAGGGCTCGTGCGGCGGGTCACCCTCCCGCCGCCGGCCCGCACCCCCGCCTACGCCCTCACCGAGGCGGGCCGCGACCTCGGCCCCGCCGTGCTCGCGCTGGCCCGCTGGGGCGCGAAGTGGGCGATGGGCGAGCGGCGCGCGGACGAGGCGTTCCACCCCGGCTGGGCGGTGCTCGCGCTGGAGGCGTTCTTCGACCCCGCCGCCGCGGCCGGCGTACGGGTGACCTACGAGTTCCGGGTCGGCGACGAGGTGTTCCACGTGCGCGTGGACGACGGCGCGGTGGAGGCCGCGCACGGTCCGGCCCAGCACCCCGACGTCGTGGTCGAGACCGGCGAGGACGTGTTCGCCGACCTGGCCGCCGGCCGGTCGGGCCTGGCCGAGCAGGTCGCCGCCGGCGCCGCGACGGCCACCGGCGACCGGGACGCCCTGCGCCGGCTGGCCGAGGTGTTCCCGCGGCCGACCCCCGCCACCCGCGGGTGACCGGCGATCAGAACACCGACCGCGACCGGAACACCGCGTGCGTGAGCGGGTGACCGGCGGTCGGGACGCCGCCCGCGTCGGTGGGTGGCCGGCGGTCAGGACGCCGCCGAGACCTTCTCCGCGCCGATGCGCCGGATCCGCTCGGCACCCCACCGCCCCAGCGCGGACAGCGCCTCGTTGAGCGAGCGCCCGTCGTCCGTCAGCGAGTACTCCACCCTGGGCGGCACCTCGGGGAACACCTCGCGGCGCACCAGGCCGTCCTCCTCCATCTCCCGCAGGTGCTGCGCGAGCATCTTCTCGCTCACGCCCGGCAGGCCCCGGCGCAGCTGGGCGAACCGCCGCACGCCGTGCTCGTCCAGCTCCCACAGGATCAGCGACTTCCACTTGCCGGACACCACGTCCATCGCGGCGTCGATGCCGCAGATGTAGGGACCTCGCCGTGCCATCGCCCCTCCGGGGGTGCTTACCAAAAGGTGGGTACTGCACAAAATAGTCCGTACTGGCCAGAAGGGCTGGGCCGGACGGACGATCACCGCATGACGAACACGAACGCGACCGCGACCGTCCTCGGGCTCGGCGAGATGGGCTCCGCCCTCGCCGCGGCCCTGGTCCGGGCGGGCCACCCCACCGCGGTCTGGAACCGCTCGCCCGGCCGGGCCGACGCCCTCGTCGACCTCGGCGCCACGGCCGCCGCCACCCCGGCGGACGCCGTCACCGCGTCCGACGTGGTGGTCGTGTGCCTCTTCGACGCCGCCTCCGTGCGCGAGGTGCTCGACCCGGTGGCCGACCTGCTCGCCGGTCGCACCCTGGTCAACGTCACCACCACCACGCCCGAGCAGTCCCGGGAACTCGCCGCCTGGGCCGCCGGGCACGGCGCGGTGTACCTGGACGGCGGCATCATGGCCGTGCCGCACATGATCGGGCGGCCCGGCTCCTCGATCCTCTACAGCGGCTCGGCCGCCGCGTTCGAGCGGTGCCGCCCGCTGCTCGACCTGTGGGGCGAGAGCGCCTACTTCGGCGAGGACCCGGGCCTCGCGCCGCTGTACGACCTCGCCCTGCTCTCCGGCATGTACGCGATGTTCGCCGGGTTCCTGCACGGCGCGGCCATGGTCGCGGGCGCGGGCATCACCGCCGGCGAGTTCGCCGAACGGGCCGCCCCGTGGCTGTCCGCGATGACGGGCGCGTTCGCCGGGTTCGCCGCCGTGGTGGACGGCGGCGACTACACCGTGCCGGGGCAGCAGAGCCTGGAGTTCTCCAACCTGGACACCATGATCGACGCGAGCGCCGCCCAGGGCATCTCCACCGAGGTGGTCGGGATGGTGCAGGCCCTGATCCGGCGGCAGGTCGACGCCGGTCACGGCAAGGAGGGCTTCGCCCGGATCTACGAGAGCATCAGGAACCGGACCTGAGCCGCTAGGAGGCCCAGGGAATGGAACGGCCCGGAGGCGCCGACTCCAACCAGGACAGGAAGCCGGTCAGCGCGTCCGGGCCCATCGCGATCTCGACCTCGCCCTTGGTGCCGCGACACCGGAGCACGACCGCGCCCGTGGGCATCGCGTACGCCTCCGGCGCGGTCGGCTCGCGGCGGTCGTCGATCTCGAAACCCTCGCGGGAGATCACCATGTCGGGGCCGGTGCGCAGGCTCAGCACCCGGAACCAGGTGAACTCGTCACCCCGGTAGTGCCCGACGCCCAGGTGCCAGCCCCGCCCCGAGTCGTCGATCCTGGACCTCAGCGCGACGTGCACACCGCCCGCGCGCAACACCCGGACGCGGCGCCACGCGAGGTACGCGAGGACCACCACCGCACCGAACAGGACCACCCCGACCAGTTCGGCGATCCCCACGGCGTCTGCCCGCTCGTCCGCGTCAGGCCGAGTGACCCGCGGCGCGCAGCCGCGCGATGGCCCGGGCCCGGTGCACGTCGTCCGCGTTCTGCGCGTCCGCTCGGGCCTGCTCCACGTCGATCTCGTCGGCCAGCTCCGCGTCCTCGGCGAGGATGCTCACGCCCTCGCCGGTCACGGAGAGGAACCCACCGTGCACGGCCGCCGTGACGAGCTCGTTGTCCGTGGTCCTGATCCGGACGACGCCGCCCTCGACGAGCTGCCCGAGCACGGGCTCGTGGCCCGGCAGGATGCCGATCTCGCCTTCGAGGGTCTGCGCGACCACCGAGGTGGCCGTGCCGGACCACAGGCGACGTTCCACGGCGACCAACTGGACGGTCATCTCGGCCACGCGCATCTCCCTGGGTCGACTGGAGTCACCCGCAGTCTAAACGGTGACCCGAACCGGCCGCCGCACCAGCCACCCCCACCCGGCGCGACCCCGTGAGGTCGCACCACCCGCCTTCCGTTGAGTGGAAGACTGGGCACGTGCCGGCACCGAAGTCGCTGCTCGAACGCGCGTTCTCGTTGTTGTCCGTGTTCAGCGTGGACCGGGCGGCGGTGACGCTGTCCGACCTGAGCCGCCACTCCGGGCTGCCGCTGAGCACCACGCACCGGCTGGTGGCGTCCCTGGTCGAGCTGCGCGCCCTCGACCGCACACCGGACGGCCGCTACTGCGTGGGCCTGCGCCTGCTGGAGCTGGGCGCGCTGGCCCCGGGCAGCCTCGACCTGCGCGAGCGCGCCCTGCCGTTCCTGGAGGACCTCTACGAGGTGACGCGGCACAACGTGCAGCTCGCCGTGCGCGACGGCACGGAGGTCGTCTACGTCGAGCGGATCTCGGCCCGCGACGCGGTGAACGTGGTGACGCGGGTGGGCAGCCGGATGCCGCTGCACTGCACGGGCGTCGGCCTGGTGCTGCTGGCCGCCGCGCCCCTCGACGTGCAGGAGGCCGTGCTCGCCGCGCCGCTCAAGCGGTACACGCCCAGGACGATCGCCACGCCGCGGCACCTGCGCGAGGCGCTGGCCCGGGTGCGCCGCGACGGCTACGCCATCAGCGACCGGCAGATCGAGATGATCACGTACTCGGTCGCCGCGCCCGTGCGCGGCCAGGACGGCGACGTGGTGGGCGCGGTGTCCGTCGTGGTGCCCACGGGCACGCGCACCGACACCGTGGTGCCCGCCGTGCGCACGTGCGGCCTGGCCATCTCCCGCGCGCTGGGGTGGGCGTCCCCCTGATGCTTGAGCCGGTCGGTGACGGCCTTGGCCACGGCCAGGTCGGGGGTCCGGCCGAACGCGACCGGGTAG
>NZ_JBSGBG010000074.1:0-26576 GCF_053601135.1 Actinosynnema sp. NPDC004786
GTCGGTCAAGACCTCCTCACGCACGCCGCGATCTTGGAACGCCCGACGCCACAGGTAAAGGCGACACGCCAGCTCATTTTGAACTGATCACTTAGCCGACCGCCTCGGCGAGAAGTCCACCAGCGTGAGAGGCGAGCGGATCGACCGGCGTTACTCCGGAAAGGCGCACAAGTACGGCACCAACATCCAGGCTGTGGCGGCGCCCGACGGGTCAGTCCCACCGCGGGCCAGAGTTGGTCCGGCGCAGCACGGCGACCTCGTGCCGCAGCACCAGCAACTCCCCGTCCCGTCGATGACTGGCCGAGCAGAACGCCAGGCGAAGAATCTTCCGCGCCCAGTCGATCAGGGATCCGGTGTAGCCGCCGTCGGCCCACACCAACGACACCCGCCCGCCGGCGATGTCGAGCAGGCGCCGCAACAGGCTGCGGCCGGCGACCCGGTCCTGCGTCGAGGCCGGCGTCACCAGCACCGCCACCAGCAGGCCTAGGGTGTCCACCACGATATGCCGCTTGCGACCCGCGACCGGGACTTCGCCCCGGATGTTGGACACGGGGTTATGCGGCGTGGGTCAGCGTAGCCGGTGTCGGTAGCAGGTTGTTCTCGTAGTCGATCGGGGAGGTCTGGCCGAGGTGGGAGTGGCGGCGTCGGGTGTTGTAGCGGTGTGCCCAGCCGAACACGGCCAGCCGTGCTTCCCATTCAGTGCCCCAATGCTGGGCGCCCTGCAGCGTTTCGCGTTTGAAGGAGGCGTTGAGGCTTTCGGCGGCGTTGTCCGCTGAGCTGCCCACCGCGCCCATGGACCGGGTGAGCACAGCACCAGCCAGTCACCAGATCGGACGAAGACCGGTCACCGAAGTTCAGCGCCCAAGCGTAGTGTTCTGACACCTCACAGCGTGTTAGCGCGCTAGCTTCCGCCAGTCCTCCAGCCCTTGCAGGGTGAAGATGTCGTCCAGGGTGGCGATGTCCGGTTCGACCCCCGCAGTGTGGCCGGCGCGGACGATCTCGCCGAAGGTGTGGCGCAACGCGAGGACCTGCGCTCTCAACCCTTGGTTGGCGTAGATGACGATCGCGGCGCCGGCGCGGTGTGCGTCCTCGGCGTGCCACGCGGGGTACGTCGTCGGCACCACCGCCACCGGGACGTCCCGCGCCCAGTGCGCGAGGAACGCTGCGACCTCGAACTCGGTGCTCTGCTTGGAGTGCACGAGCACGGCGTCGGCGCCCGCGTCGGCGTAGGTGTGGCAGCGCCGCAGCGCCTCCTCCAACCCCAGGCCCGCGATGAACGCCTCGGTCCTGGCGATCACCAGGAAGTCCTCGCCGCGCTGTGACTGCTTTGCGACCGCGATCCGCCGTGCGAAGACCTCTGCGTCGACTAGGCGCTGACCCTCGCCGATGAAGCTGTTCATCTTGGGGAACAGCTTGTCCTCTACGCAGACCGCGGTGATGCCGGACGCTTCGTACTCGTGTACCAGGTGCGCGAAGTTCATCTCGTTGCCGAAGCCCGAGTCACAATCGGCCACGACCGGGACGCCGACGGCCCGCTGCATGTGCACGGCGGCCTGCAGGTAGTCGGTCATCGTCAGCAGACTCGCGTCCGGCAGGCACCGGGCCGCCGAGACCTCGAAGCTGGACGACCACACCGCGTGGAAACCGGCTCGTTCCGCCAGCACCGCGCCGAGCGCGTTGTGGGCGCCGGCGACTTTCACGAGTTCGCCGCGCGCCAAGACGTCGCGGAAGGACGGTTGCAACCCTTGGATCACTCAGCGCTCCTCGTCGTGCGGGCCGGAACCGGCGTGGTGCGACGCCGCAGGCCGCCGAACGGTGTCGACGGCCCGCATGGTCGCGTGATCAAAAGTTGACGGCCAGCAGGCGGGCGTTGCGCCCGCCTAGCGCCGTGAATGTGTGCGAGACGTACGGGCTGATGTAGATGCTCGCCCCGGTGGGAAGGTCCGCCGCCTTCGGTTCGGCCTTGTCGCCCCACTGCATGTGGACCGAGCCCTCCATGACGTAGATGAACTCGTGCCCGGCGTGGCCGCCGTTGAACTCGGCTCGCTCACGGTCGTCGACCAGGACGTCCACCACGAGGGGGATGAGCATCGGCACTGACGGGCTCCTGACCAGACAGCGGTAGACGTAGTAATCCATGCCGCCGCGACTGCCGACGATGCTGGAGTCCTCATCGGGCAACTGGAACCGGACCCCGTCGGTCAGGTCGTCCTCGGGTGCGGGCACCAGGTCGGCGATGCTCGTGCTCAGTGCGGCGGCCACCCCGGCCAAGCCGGTGAGGTCGAGGGGCTCCGCACCGGTGCCGGACTCCCAGCCCTGCACGACCGAGACGGGCACGTCCAACTTGGTCGCCAAGGCCGCCTGGTCCATTTTCACCAGAGCGCGGCGCTGCCTGATCCGGTTTCCCACTTCGGTGTTGAGATCTGCGCCCATGATGTGATCGACCCTCCTTGTGTCCGTTTCGAGCACCGACCTGGATTCGAGCCGGAAGCCTTGGCCGTCGTGTTGGGGCCGAATGAAGGCGACGTCGGAAGTCGGGGTGTCAACATCGCGTGGGTCGGTTCTGCGCCAGGACGTCAAAGCGCCACCAGTGTCAGCACACCCCGCCCGGGCCGTCAAGGATGTTGGGCCGAAGGTTGGCCACTATGGCAAAGATAAACCAAAAACACGTCTATTGGGCAAATTCTTTCCGAGGTGCCATAAGGCGATCGTGAAATCAGGCACGTTGACTTCGCGAATCCAAAGCTATTTCTGGCGTGTGGCGGACCGTGGAAAACATCCGCGCGGCCCGACCTCATCCGCATCTTCCACTCATTCGATCGGCGGATCGAACAGGAGGTCCTCCACGACTAGTCTCGGTCCATGGTGCGCAACCGGATCGCCGCAGTGATGCTCGGTTGTGCCTTGGCGGTCCTGATCGGCAGTTGGGTGTTCGCCGGAACCAGCACGACCGACGAGGTGTCGAGCATCGTCGCGGCGATTGTGGCCCTGCTGTCCGCGTTGTTCTGGGTGCTGCAGAACAGCTTGCCCAGCATGACGAAGACGGCGCGGGTAGACCAGCTCGACCTGGCGGTGCGCGAACTGGCCGAGGCCGTCGTCGAGCAACTGGAGGATGAGGTCCGGCTCCAAGGCCTGCGCGACACCGTGCCAGCGACGATCAGGTGGGACCTGTCCGGGCGCGGACGCCGCGGACCGGCTGTTCCGGCCGTTCGACGGCCACCCGACGCGGAGGCCGTGGAACCGCTCAGCGACTACGAGCGAGCGATCCTCGACCTTTACCTGTCCTCGCCGACTGGTCGCCGCCGGTTCGTCGTCGTCGGCGCGCCCGCATCCGGGAAGTCGGTTCTCGGGTTGTTCCTGGCGTTGGCGATGTTGCGTTCACGCTCGCCTTCCGACGCGGTTCCGGTCGTGCTCCGCCTGTCCGGCTGGAGCCCGGCTTCGGAAAGCTTCGGATCGTGGGTTGTCCGCACCCTCGGCGACCATTACACGTTCCTGAAGAACACGCCGATTTACGGCTCCAACGTTATCCTGCGCCTCATCCGGACCAAGCGACTGGCATTCGTACTGGACGGCCTCGACGAGGTGGGAGAGCGCGATCGGGGCACCGTGGTGGAACAGATCCACAGCTTCCTTCCGAAGGCGGCCTCGCTCGTCCTCACATGCCGCGCGGACGACTACGGGCCCGCTGTGGAGAAGCGCTTGCGCGTCATGAACGCCACCGAGGTCGTTTTGCGGCCGTTGGCAGTCGAGGACGCGATCGACTTCCTGAGCGACACGGACGACGGTTACGAGGCTCCGCCGAGTGCGGTCGAGCCCAACCCCAGGTTGGGGTGGGGCGGACTTTTCCGCATTTATCGGGTCTCCCCCAGTGTGAGTGGCGGCGCGGACGCCGGCGAACTCGGAGCACGGGGCCTGCCAACCCGTTCGGAGAAGTGGCAATCGCTGTTCCGGTTGCTCGAACAGCCCGGCCCGTCACCGGTCAAAGAGGTCATGACCGTGCCCCTTTACTTGTCCCTCGTGAGGAGCAAGTACGGTGACGACGAGTCGGGGCCGACCGATTTCGTGCACGACGTGGGCCACCTCGACGAGTCGGGGATCAAGACCTTCCTGATCGAAAACCTGCTGGCCAAGCTCGACGCGGACGCGGACGCGGACGCGGACGCCGCGCCGCACGGCTCCGGGTCGCGGGCGAACCCCACGCGCCGCTGGCTGCGCTTGGTCGCTGCGGACGGCAAACCGAGGTTCGAGTGGTGGCGGGTCTACGAGTTCGTGCCTGCCACCTGGTGGTCGGTCGTCGCGGGTGTGCTGGCGGGCTTGGTCTACCTGTTGACCAGCGGCTTCCCGGAGGGGCTCAAGCGGGGCATCACAGTCGGCCTGGTTCTGGCCATGACGATCGGCCTCACCCGTGGCGCGCTGGGCGGGGTGCGGTGCGGCGTGCTGGCGGGCGTGACCACCGGGCTCAGCGTGCTGGCGGGCGCGCTGACCCTGTTGCGCCCCCTGGACGCCTTTTTCGTGGCTGCCGAACTGGGTGTGGCGATGGGTGTGGCCATCGCCGTCGCGCGCAGCATCGAGCGTTCCAATGCGGCGGTGCTCAAGAGCAGCCTCGTCGCGGGAGTGATCACCGCGTTCGTCACCGCCGCCCACGAGTGGACGGTGAAGGATGCCCATGCGGGGCTGGTGCGCGGGCTGACGACGACGCTCGGCATCGGGCTCAGCGTGTTCATCGCGGGCGTGCTGGTGCGCCGGTTCGAGGTGGCCCGGCCAACCCGCCAACCCGTTCCACTCGATGTCGCCACCGCCCGGCGGGAACGTCGGCTGCTGCCGTACCTGGCGCTCGGCGTGGCGAGCGGGTTGGGCATCGGCCTGGGCGGTGCGCTCATCGGCGCGCTGCGCTACGGCGCCGTGGGCGGTCTCAAGAGCGGTCTGGAGTATGGGGCCGTGATCGGCCTGGTTTACGGCCTCACCGCGGGACTGGCGGTCGGCCTCGCGGGTGGGTACGTCAGGTGGATGAGCGAGCCGACGCCGAAACCGGTCGCCTCGACACCGGTCAGCACGTTGCGCTCGGCCCGGACGGTCGCGATGACCTACCTGGTGCTGCCTACCGTCGCCTCGGCGATCGTGATGTGGGCGTTCCACCTGGCCGCGGCGCGCCTCGGGGTGAGCGGCCTGCTCGCCGAGTACGCGGCGAACGTGTCGTGGCAGTCGGGCGCGGCCCTGGGGGGCTGCATCGGACTGGTGTTCGCCTTTTGCTTCTCGCCTTGGTGTGCGTACATCCTCGCCTCCGCATTGCTGTGCGCGGCGAAGCGGAGCCCTTTGCGGCTGATCGCCTGCCTCGAACGGGCGAAGAACCTGGAGATCCTGCGACAGGACGGCGCGGCCTACCGATTCCGGCACGACGAGATCGGGCAATCGCTGGCCCGCGAGCACCGATCCGCGTCGGCCATCAATCCGTAGGCACGACGGTCCACCGCGGCACCGCGCGCACTGATGTGCCCTCACCGTCCGGGCTCATCTGGAATGTCTTGTAAACCATTTCGTAAGACCGTTCGACCGCGTGGACCAAAGGCTCCAGCCGTGTTTCCCACCGGCTGATGGTGTCCTCGCCATTGGCCGGTGCCAGGTCGAGCACGAACGGCGGATCGGCGTTCGGCGTTTCCCGTTGCGCGGCCAGCCAGAGCAGACCGTCGTACTTCTGCCGCGCGTGTTCCAGGTACAACGCGCCCAGTCCTTTCCGTGCTCGGTCGAGCTGCCACGCGGTGAGCCTGCCCAGCAGCGACGGTTTGGTCGAGTAGCCACCGGTCGGGAACGTGCTCAGCGACAGCACGTGCGTGCAGCCGTCCTCGACGGCGAGGGTGTAGGGCAGTGCGGCAAGCATCGACCCGTCGACCGCCCGCTGCCCCCGGTACCTGCCGGTGCCCCTGACCAGCACCGGACGCCACGAGCCCGCGCGCAGCGCCTCCTTCAGGTCGGCCCTCGACTCGAAGGAGGTGACCAGCAAGGGCTCCATCCGGTCCGCGAGGGTGATGGCCACCCCGAGCGGCACGGGCCCTCGCAGGATCTTCTCGTAGTCGAGCGGGCGGACGTGCTCCATCACTTCGTCGAAGAGCAGGTCGAGGTCGAGGATCGACTTTCCATGCAGCGCCCGCTTAGGGTCGACAAGCCCGCGGGCGGGCAGATCGCGGTAGTACAGGGGCAGCGATTTCCACGTCTCGCCCGCCAGGAAGTAGGCACCGCTGATCGCGCCGGCTGATGCTCCGTACACCGCGTCGAAACAATCGGCGAAGCCGAATTCCTCCAGGGCGGCCAACATCGCGGCGGACACCACACCGCGCATACCGCCGCCCTCGACGGCCAAGCCGACCTTGTGCGGGTCCGTCCGTTCACCGGGGTTGCTGTTGCCGTCCCGACGTTCGTGAAGAATTCTCAGCACCGGGTGGGCTGCGGGCGGCTCGGGCAAGCTGTCGGCGGACATCCCGCTCCTCGTTGGGCGCCATGGCGAATAGCGAATGGTCGATGGTAGTGCGTGACCGCCTCGGGCGGCAAGGAGCCGCTTTGCGCGATCACCGCCGAAATGCGGCCAGGTAGATGTCCCTGATGATCCCTTCCCCCACGTTCGGGATGGGATCGTTGTCTAGATTCCCGGTGACGCCGCCCATTAACGCCGGTATGTCATCCGGCGTGAAGCCGAAGGAGTCCGGCGGCGCACCGACGCCGATCGCGGTCGCCAACCGGTTCGTCCCGTCGGCCACGTCGTCGACGCCCATCAGGCGCGCGACGGCCGCGAACCGCTCCCGCGCGTGGCCGGTCGCGTGCGCTAGCCACGCGGGGTAGAGCAGCGCCAGGCCGCGGCCGTGCGACACCCGGACCCTCGGCACCGCGCCCATCGCCTGCTGGAGCCGGTGCGGCAGGCAGGTGCCAGCGTTGGCCACGGAGAAACCACCCAGCACAGACGCCAGCGCGAGGTCCGCGCGCTGCTCCGCCCCGAGTGCGCCCGCCGCGATCTCGGGTAGTCGGCGCACGAGGACCGGCAGAGCCCGCTCGGCCGCCCACCGCACCGCGTCGTCCGACCGGTGGGCCACGCAACCTTCCACCAGGTGAGTGAACGCGTCGAAACCGGCCGCGACCGCGACGTGCGAGGGCACCGTCACCAGCAGGTCCGGATCTACCAGGGCCACGCGCGGGAACAGGTCGTCGCCCCGGATGCCCGCCCTCAGCTGGCGGCCGCTGTCTGTGATGATCGCGCCCTTGGTCACCTCGGCGCCGCTGCCCGCGACCGTCGGCACCGCCAAGACCGGCACGGCACGCGGGTCGCCGTCCAGCGCGGGTCCGCCGACCAGCGGTCCGACCGGGCCGGCGCGCAGACCGACCGCGGCGGCCTTCGCCGCGTCGATCGCGCTGCCACCGCCCAGCCCGACGACCACGTCGCACGATGCCTCCACGGCCACCCTGACGGCGGCGTCGACCTCGGTGTCCAACGGCCCCTCGGACACCTGGTCGAAGACCGCCACCGCGACCCCAGCCCCCTCCAACGAGGCCACCGCGGCCGCGAGCAGCCCGTGCTCGCGCGCTGCGGACCGACCGCACACCAGCAGCGCGCGACCGCCCAGCGCCCTGGTCCTGGAGCCCAGCTCGGACAGCCGCCCGGAGCCGAACACCACCGCGGTCGGCAGGGACACGTCGAAGATCACCGCGTCACACCCCCGGTCCCACGGCGGAGCGCGTCGAGGACCGGAAGCGTCCCGTGGCCGAGGAAGTGCAACGCGGCGCCGCCACCGGTGGACGCCGGGCCGTGCCACGGCAGTTCGGCGACCGTGTCGCCACCGAGGAGCAACGCGTCCACCGACGGGGCGCGGAAGGCGGCGAGCAACACGTCGGCGCTTCGGCGGAACCCACGTGCGTAGAGGCACGGTGTGCCCGCGAGCAGCGCACGACCACCTCCGGCCAGGCGGTCGAGCCGGTCGTGCAGCCACGGTTGCGGCACGAAATCCACGATTGACCACCCCGGCGGAACGCCGTCGCGCACCGGCACGACGGCGGAGCGGGTCAGCTCGGGGTCGGCCACCACGACCTCGCGCGGCAGGTGCATCTCGGCGCGGTTGTCGCGGGCCAGCACCCGTTCCGCCACGCGGGTGTCACCGGGCGCCGACGCGCCGATCCGGTGCCCCATCGCGCGCAGCAGACCGTTGAGCACCGCACCGCCGGGCACCACCAAGTCGTAGCACTGCGTCAGCGTGTCCAGTCCCGGCACCGTCTTCTCCCTCTTCACACCGCCGAGCACGGCGACCGAGTACCGCGTCGAGGCACCGGACCACGGCGCGAGCAACGCGAGCTGCGCCACCACGCTGTCGGCCAGGTAGCCGGGGAGGTGGCCGAGCAGACCGACGTTGGACGCGTGCGCACGATGTGCCTTCGAGAAGCCACCGACGGCCACCGCGTCACCGAGCGCCGCGAACCGCCGCGCCAGCGCGGGATCATTCGCCTCCTCCTCCGCGTGCTTCCTGGTGTTGCCGAACAACACCGCCTCGCCCGGCCGCAGCCGCCGTGCCCGGGCGACGGAGTCCGCGGTGTCGTTGTCCGGGTGGTGCTCCACCACCGTGCCGAGCCGGTCGGACAGGTACCTCGCCACGAAGTCGAGGGATCCGGCGGAGCGGTCTCGGTGCGATCCCTGATGCGACAGGATCGCGAGCTTCCCGCCGGCGTCCAGGATCCGGCGGATGTCCCGCAGCTCCGTGTCGATCCTGGTCGTGGCGGCGAGGTCCGGGCGCACGTTGAAGCCCGCCGAGTAGATCCATCGATCACCCGGCAGGATGTCCACATCGGATAGTCGCGGCACACCGTCAGAGCGCATAGACCCGCAGCCCGTCCGTCTCGTCCAGCCCGAGGGCGACGTTCATGTTCTGCACGGCCGATCCGGCGGCGCCCTTGACCAGGTTGTCGGTCACCGCGACGAGTTTGGCGATCTGCCGCTCCTGGTCGACATCGACGCCGAGGTGGCAGAAGTTCGACCCGACCACACTCCCGAGTCGCGGGTACAGGTCGTACTGCTTCTCGTCACGCGCGCCGACCTTCGGTCGGGTGTTCACGAGGACGAAGTGCTCCCCGTCGTGGTCGGTGCCGTAGGCGTCGACGTACCGGTCAAGCAGGTCTTCACGGGACACGTGCTTGGTGAGGCGGACGTTGGCCTGCAAGTGGATGCCGCGGGCGAAGTCGCCGTGCGTCGTGTTCAGGTCGACCACGACCGGTTTACCGGTCTCCGCCGCGAAGAACGCTTCCAGCTCGGGGGCGTGCCGGTGGCCCGACAGGTGGTACGGGAGCATGGACGCGGCCATCTCGGCGTGCATCACGGCGGCCTTGGGCTCGCTGCCCGCGCCCGAGCTGCCGTTGACCGCGTGGACCGACACCGGCGCGTGCCGACGCCACCACCCGGTGCGCAGCAACGGCGTGAGTGCGAGGGCCGCGGTGATCGCGTAGCAGCCGGGGTTGGCGATCAGGCGGGCGTTCGCGACCTCCTCCCGGCGTAGCTCCGTCAAGCCGTAGACGGCTTCGGCGAGCAGCTCGGGATCGGTGTGCGCGCGTCCGTGCGCGTGCTGGAACGTGGCGGGGTCGCGGAAGCGGAAGTCAGCGCTCAGGTCGATGACCAGCACGCCCAGCTCGAGGTAGTGCCGCGCCTGGCGCATGGCCTTACCGGTCGGTGTGCAGAAGAAGACCACGTCCAGGGACTCCGCCTGGTCCCGAAGCTCACCCTCGTCGGTGAACGCCAGCCCCGCCCCGAGGAGGTTGGGGTGGACGGCGTCGAACGTGCGGTCGCCGCGCGAGGTGGGCAGGATCGTCGCCACCGCGGGGTGGCCGAGCAGCAGTCGGCATAGCTCGCCGCCGGTGTGCCCGCTCGCCCCGACGACCCCGGCGGTCAACCCGCCGACCGGTCGCCGGCCTGCGGTCGTTGACGTGCGCACGGGCGTTCTCCCTCGGCCGGGCCAGGAGTGGTGCTCGGACCCGAGGCTAGCGGCCGGCGCGGCGGACTCGGCGAAAGTTCGTCACACCGGCCGTGCGTGCTGCGGTAGTCAGCGGGCAGGCCGTTGCTCCCGGGCTTCCGGGGGGATCGTCGTCGCGCCCCCGAGGGCTCCGATGACCGTGTCGACCACGACGTTCCCGATGCGGCGCTGCGCGTCCACCGACATCGCGCCGATGTGCGGGGTGAGGACGACGTTGTCCATCCCGGCGAACGGGCTGTTCCCGCCCTCGGACTCATGCACGTCGAGTCCAGCGCCCGCGATCGTGCCCTCGCGCAGGGCGGCAGCCAGGGCGTCCTCGTCCACCACGCCACCGCGCGAAACGTTGATTAGGCATGCGTGGCGCCGCATGGCACGCAGTTCGTCCGCGCCGATCAGGCGCCGGGTGAGGTCTGTCAACGGCACGGCGAGGCAGACGACATCGGACTCGCGCAGCAGCGTGGGCAGGTCCACCACCTCGACGCCCTGCCGGGCGATCGCCGCCCGCCGGGACCGGGTCGGCAGCCGGACCGTCGTGCGCAGGCGCGGGGAGAACCCGGCAAGCATCCGCGCGACGCGGGCGCCGATCTCGCCGAACCCCACGAGCCCGAAGTCCTTGCCGCTCAACTCGAGGCCCGCCAGTTCCGCCTTCCGCCACTCACCGGCCCGCACCTGCCGATCGGCGAAGGCGATCCGGCGCGACACCGCGAGCGTCAACCCGATCGCGAGTTCGGCGACCGCATTGGCGGAGGCGCCGGGGACGGTGAACACGCGCACTCCCGCCCGCCAAGCGGTCTCCAGGTCGATGTTGTCCACGCCGGTACCGGCCCGCACGACGACCTTGAGCTTCGCGGCGCGGCCCAGGATGGACGCGGTCAGTCGCACACCGCTGCGCAGGATGACCACGTCGGCGTCCGCCACGAGATCCAGCAGTTCGGCGACGGACGGTTGTGGGCGCACGAGCACGTCCGCCACGCGTCGCAGGCGGTGGACTGCCGTGTCGTCGATCGGGTCGACTACGAGGACCTTCGCCGTCTCGATGACCGTTCCCCTCACCCTCGACGGGACCGGGTCCATGGTCTCACGGTCGTCATCGTCCGGAGCCCCTTGGCCATGGCATGACTTACTTCGCCCAGATCGGCACGTGATCGCGAGTCAAGTGACCGAGCAGGAGGGAGCGGAAGAAGGAGACTTCGTTGTGCCACAACAGAGGTGGCATGACCTGAACTGAGCTCAACGAAGCCAACCCGGAGCCTCCGGCGGCTGTTTCCGCAGGTCAGACCTTGATCGGGTCTGGGGGTCAAGGGGTCGCAGGTTCAAATCCTGTCGTCCCGACGGCCATGACCAGCGGGTTTGCCTTTCGAGGCAGACCCGCTGGTGTCGTTTTCGGCTGTTGTGGTCGCAATGCGGTCGCGTCCCGAAGGTCAGGCGACATCGGCCTCGGCCAGAGCGTGGGCGATGACGTCGACCGCGTCGTGGGCGACGTGGCATAGCAGATGGCCGTAGACCTCGGTGGTGGTGGGCAGGGTCGAGTGGCGCATCGCGCGGGAGGTCACGGCGAGCGGTACGGGTGAGATGAGCATGGTCGTCTTGCTGCTCTTCGAACACCCGCACGAACACGCGGGGTGCTCGCGTCGCCTGGTCGGGGTAGAAACGTCACGCGTTGCGTTGCAGGTTCACTCTTTCGTGGTGAGCATTCGCTCGTTCGGCGCATGACTTCCTGGAGTGTATACCAGACGATCTTACGTTGTGCCGTCGTTGAGTCGCTCCTCTGCAGCCTCGATCCCGTGACAGAACTCCATCTGTTCAGCGAGGACGGCTACGACGAGGAGTCCGAGGAGGCCTATCTCGAACGGCTTGGCGCGTTCGTGGCCGCTGTAGCGGACAACGCCGGTGCCGTCATCCGCGACCCAGCGATGCTCAAGTGGGCGCAAGCCGTCTACGAGGCCTATGGTGACCTCGATGAGAACGGCGAAGGGCTCACCCTCGAGCAGCTCAAGGCCGCCTGCGGGGACGCCGGTCCCGGCACGTTCGAGAGCAGGATCGCCGTCTTCAAGCAGTTGGGCCTGATTGGGCCTCCACGCGGGCGTTCTTACCACCGAAAACTGCACTTCCACGGTGCTGGCGTCGCTGCCTTGCTCGTTTTTGACATGCTGCGCCTCGGCACGGGGATCCAGGAAATCCTGTTCCTCCTGGACCAGACGAGACGTGACATCGTCGATGGCGTGCTCGGTCGTGACGACGTGCTGGCGCGGTTGATCACGTTGAAGCGCGCCTTGTCGATCAGTACGGGCGAGCTGATACAGCTCCGCAGCCGACCGGTCGAGGAACTGATGCGTGAGCGGCGCAACCGGCGGGGGGCCGACCGCATGCTCGCCGAGGCGGAGGCACTTGTCGCGGTCGTTGAGACGCGGTTTCCCGGACTCAGCCCCACGGGGTCGAAACTGATCACGCAAGCGATGCGCTACTCGGCGGCGGTCAGCGAGCTGGTCGACCGCCTCTTACGCGCGGTCACCGCCGAGCGGGACTTTTCCATGCTCTTGCCGGAGCAGTACCGCACCGCGGCTCTGCACTCGTCGCCTGACGATCTCGCAGGCGTGTTCGAACGCATGGTCTTCGACCCGGCGTCGGCGTCGATCACGCCGGACGAGATTCTCGCGACCATCGACAAGTACCGCCCGCCTGAGCCACGCAGGCGCGCGCCGCGATCGCCGGAGCTGCCGCCGGAGCATGATCCGGTACAGGAAGCGCGTCGCAGACGCGCGAGTCTGCGTGAGCGCCGCGAAGCCGTGCTCCGTCTGCACCTGCGCGGCAAGGTGGAAGTCGACCTCACCGCAGAGATCGAGATCGGGCCCTGGCGTGACGCGATCCGCATGGTCGCCGACCTGCTCGCCGCATCCGGAGATCCTGACCTCGGTTTCACCGTGCAGCTGTCCGACGCGCTCCAGGTGCACGTCACTGGACCGGTCAGCTACGTCACCCCGATCCGGCTGATCGATGAGAGAGGCAGTCGCCGTGAATGAGGCTTTCAGATTGGCACAGTTGAGAGTCTGGCGGACGATGGCAGCCCCTGAAGACGACGCGGATCTCGCCGACCTCAGAGCCGCTGCTGCCAACGCCGGCCGCAGGCTCGTCGAACTGCGAGGCACCGGCCCAGTGAACTTGGCATTGGGGTGGCTTGAAGAAGGACCGCTGACACCGGATGACGTCGGCGGGCCCGGCGGCGCGGGAGAGGCTACTGTCGTCGTACTCGCCGCATGTCTGACCTGCTGTTGGCCGGATCCGGACGCGCCAATCTTCCCCGGCGTGCCCACCACGTTCGAAGAGTTGCGTCGAATACTTGCACCGTTGGGCATCCAGAACGTTACGCAAGCCGTCAATCGGCTGCGCAGGTGGGGATACCTCGCGCCCGACTTGGATGACGGCACCATCAGGCTGGGGCCCGTGGTGGCGACCTGGCCGGAAGCCGATGTCGATCGGCTGCGCCGCCAACACTCCCAGCTGCCCGCTGTGGAAGGACGAACGGGTGACTGAGCGCTTGCTGGACATGCTGCCGACCAACCGCCGCTATGACGTCCTGTCCGCGGTTGCCGCATTGGAAACCGCCGAACTGCCGGTCCCAGCTCGAGAGTTCCGTGCGCTGATGGAGGTACCGCTGCGGCACGTGGTGGAGCAGGTGCTGGCCGAGGCCGGTCGAGTGCTGATCAAGCGTGGCGGCGGCTACATCACGGGCTACGACGACCGGATTCGTGAGCGGATGGCTGCAGAGGGCATAGGTCTCTTACGTCCTGACCAAAGCGCCGTGCTGGCCATGGTGCTGTTGTTATCGGTCGCCATCCCACGAGCGGCGGGACGTCTCTCCGCTGATGCACCGTGGACCGATGGTGACCCAGTGTCACCAGCCTTGCTCAAGACGGGACGAATCAAGCGTCAAAGCACGATCGAGGAAGCGCTTCGGGAACTCCGGGCTCTCGGCTTGGTCAAGTCAGCGACCGGAGGCATAGTGCTCGGACCTCAAGTGCTTCGGCTCACCCAGCGGGCGACAACGACATTGTTCGAAGAGATGATTCTGCTCGCCGAGCCGCACGGCGATCTCGCGCTGGCGATCCGCAGGCAGCGTGACGCAAGCTCACAACTCGGGAGCGCATACGAATATGAATGATCAGTACGTCCCGAAGGTGGGCAATCGCGGAATCATCGGGTCACGTCACCTGATCGCGGTGCAGACGTTCGACGTGGCCAGGTTGACCACACATCCGGTTCCCGTAGTGCCGGGCACGTTCATTGCGGTGTCCGGTGAAGGACCCCGCGGCGACTCCAACGGCTCCGGCAAGACGAGCTTCCTCGTCGCCGTCTCCATCCTGCTTGGCGATCCGCAATGGAGGTTCGACACCAAGGGAGGTAAGGCGGCGACCGGTGTGCTCTTCCGGCCGGACTCGGCCGGAGTGAGCATCCACCAGGCAAGCCCCGCGCGAAGCGGGTATATCGTCGGCGTCTTCGCGGACGAGGTGGAAGCGCTGGAGACGGCTGTGACCGTGTGGGTGCGTCTCACAACGTCGGAGCCGTGGATGGAGGTCAGGTGGGCCAATGGCGTGCACCTCGCCGACAATGAAGATCTCGACCAACGCGACCTGCAGGCTGACTTGATCTGGCAGGCCGTGCGCCACAACGGCACCTTGTCGCCCCGCCACATGGCCGAGCAGCTCTACGGAGACGCCCCGCGTTGCCTCACCTACCTCGACACACCACTACGGCCTCCAGTCCCGTCATTGCTCAGCCAGCAGATGACCGAGATGGAGCCGAAGGACATCGGCGAGTCCTTGATCGCTCTGTCCGGATCGAAGACCCATCTCGACGAGGAACGCACGTTGCGCGGTGCCGTTCTTGTGCAGCGGCGTACTCGTGACGATTCGCTAACGCGAGCGGCTGAACGCGAGCGCGAGGAGGCCGTTACACTGCAGGCAATCGCGGACCGTGACGCCGCTCGCGCCGCACTGGCCGAGGCAGAGGCCCAATGGGACCTGTACGTCGTAGCGCAGTGCCGCAAGGCGCTGGCCGCCGAGGCGGCCGCCGCCGAAGACATCAAGGACCTCGCGAAGAGGCACGCGATGGCAGCCGAATTCGCCAACGGCATCGAGAACGCTCTCCATGACCTGAAGAATGCCACTGACTTCGCAACCACTGAACGACGAGCTCGCGTCGCCTGGACAGAGGCACAACAGAAAACCGGCGGCTTGCGGATTCGGCGTGCGGAAATCAACACAACCCACCGCAGCCTGGTGGAGGAGCGAAACAAGCTTCTGAAGAGCGCCGAAGAGTGGGACGGTCGACCGTCCACCGAGACCGCAGAAGATAACGCGCGGTCGCTCCTTGATCGGAACCGGGCCGAACTCAAGCTGGAGGCGGCCCGTGCAGCGGTTTCCGAAGCAGCGGAGGTGCTTGATCGTGCTGAGAAGGGTCGTGGAGGTGACGCGGGACTCGTGCTAGACGCTTTGGAGCGCAGCGGGTTTAAAGGCGACGCGCTCTTCGACGTGATAGAGGTCGACGAATCCGCGCGTGCCGTCTGGGAACCCCGGTTGCTGCCGTACAAGGACGCCGTCGTCATTGATCACCGACTGCTCTCTTCCGAACTGGACCACGCTCTCGCCGAGCGACCCGGGGCGATGGTCGTCGCCACTGATGGGCTAGAAAGCAATTTCCCGGATGGTGTCCGGTGTCGCCTACCGATCACAGGCTTTCTTCGTGCTCTCGAAGCTCGGCTCGAGTACCGCGGCGCGCCCGACCGCGTTCATGACAAATCCCTTGGCCTCACAATCAGCGGGAACTTCCCGGACCCGATGACTGGCCGGGAAGGATTGCTTGTTCGTCTACGCCGAAACCTGGAGCACGCGGTTGAGTTCGAAGGTCAAGTAGACACTGAACTCCAACTGGCCGAGGCGGCGCTTCGGCTCGCCTCAGCGAAGCACAGCTGCGCGGTCGCCGCCGAGCGGCTAAAGATTGTCAACGAGGACGAAGGCCGGTTGTCGAAGCAGATTGGAGAGTTTGACCGGGCGATCGGTACAGCGTCCGAGAAGGAGCACGAGCTGCAAGAGGTCTGGGAGCAGGCAAAGGGAGCCCTGGAAGGACACGACCACCAGGTCGCTCTCCTTCAAGTCCGGCTGGAGAATTCCCAGAGTGACGAACGGGACAAGCGCCGTAAGCTGCGTGCCCGTGAGCAGGAACGCGTCGAGCTGGACGTTGTGGCATGGACGGCGCTCGCCGAAGGCGCTCTGCACCGCTACAGCGGAGACCTTGACGAGCTACCGATCCGCGACCTCGGCGCGGTTCGAGTCGCAGCCACCGACAGGTTGGCGGATGCGATGCGGTTGTTCGGCATCGATGAGCGCGACGAAACCCTGCCCATGGAGATGAAGGAATGTATTCGGCTGCGAAAGGTGCTCGCCGCGGGATCTGGTGATCGTGCCCCGATGACAGATCTACCCGCCGTCGCGGAACCACTGCACCGCAGACTCGGAGCACTTGCAGGTCAGGATCGGGTCACGAGAGGGCGGATCGAGGACCAGCGGGCCGAACACGTGCGCATTCATCAGGGCTTGGAGCGCGAGCTGGCTGATGGTGAACGAAACCTTAAAGTCATGCAGGATATGATCGAGCGGCACCTCGAAGGCATCCTCGGCCGTGTGAGCGTGCAGTTCGACCACTTGGATCAGCAGCGCGGTGGTAGCGGCGCCGACCTGCATGTCGTGGCCTCGCCACCACAGGGCGCGGCCGAGTGGGTCTGGGAGGTCACTCCGCGTTGGAAGCGCTCTCGAGGAAGTGGACCAGTGTCCTACCGGGAGGTTGCCAATGGGGCCCAGGTCAAGGTCCATGCTGTGCAACTGGTCCTCGCAGCCGTTCTGGCCGATGCTGAGACGCACGGCAGGGTGCTGGTGCTCGATGAGCTGGGCAACAGCCTGGGGGAAGTCAACCGCAAAGATGTCCTCGGTGCACTCAAACGCGTAGCTGAGGAAACCCAAGTCACAATTTTCGGTACCTGCCAGGACAGTGTGCTGGTCGATGCCGCGGACGTTTGCGGCGAGCTGATGTGGTTCGCCCATACGAGTGAGGCGGAGGCCTACAACCGCCCCACGCGGGTCTGGGGTTTCAACGCGAACTCCGAGCAGGTTGAGCTTACGGCTGACCACCTCGCCGCCGGTCGACGCCGCGAGGGAGCCTGACCATGGACGCACATCAACCAGATTTTCTTTTCGGTGAAAGCGCCGGACGGATTGAGGTACCGCTACCGAGCCTGCTGCCACCCGGCGTCAAGGCCTTCACCGTACCGAAACCTCGCGCTGATGACGATGACGAGCTCGAACTCGGTGTTCCATCGGATCGGGTGCCTCGTGATCGGAAGGGCCGGGTCAACCCACGTCAGGTCGACCTGCTGCCCAGTTCTCGTTCGTCCTATTTCGCGCTGCCGGCTACGCTTGACAAGCGCGACCTCATCTGGGTGCTCAACACCAAAGTCGAACGCCGCTGGACCGGCATCGCAACCCGATTCCAGGATAACGCCTGGCGGTTCACAATGGATCTGATCCGTGCTGGCGTGGCCGTCGTGCGGTGCAAGGTGGTCGCGACCAAGGCCGGGTTCGACCTCCAGCCACAGCACTTCCGGCTCACGGCGGCATGGCAGGCTGCCCGGCTCGACTATCTCAACGAACTTACCGGACGGCCGGATCCCGACACTGCGCGCGAGGAACTCCTAGACCTGATGAAGGAGGTCCTGAGTTTGGCTGACGAGCGCGTTCTCCTGGCTCGGGTCGAGCAGGGATCACCTCTGCGGGCACCCGCAGGTACCCGCGCGGGAACCAAGGTGTGGTCGGTCTACGAGGACGCCATCCGTGCCGCCTGCTACTGGTACCTCCACGACGGTCCCAGCGTCGAGCTCACCGCGAAGGACATCGCCAGCCATGCGTTCAGGGACTCCAAGCGGTGGACGCCGGAGCGGGAGGCGGCGTTCGCCAACATCGTCGGCAAGTCCTTTACCGAGGCCGTGAAGATCAGCGATGTCGAGATCCTCATGCGCGGCCCGTTGCTCTGGCACGTCGGCAGCGTTGTCGCGGACGCTCACACGAGTGAGCCGTGGATCGGATTGCCAGCCGGAGGTCTCGGACTGCTCGGCACCGTGGACACCCCAGGGGTGCGCGGCGTTCTCGTGATCGAGAACAAGGACGCCTTCGAGCAGGTCTGCCAGCGTACCGATGTCTACGACCGGTGGTTGTGCGTGTGGGGTAAGGGCTACGCCAGCCGTCCGCTCGTCGCGTTCTTGTCCGGCTTCACCGAGTTGCCGATAGCGGCGTGGTGCGACTTGGACGCCGACGGCATCGGCATCATCAACAATTTGATCGTCAGGCTCGGCAGGCATGTCGAACCGGTGTGCATGGACGTCGACCTGTGGCGAGCTGGACCGTATCGCCGACAGACGTCGTCCGAACTGGAGCGTGGGCGCGCCAGAGCCGCCGTGCTCGCTGCCGATGGTCCATCGGAACTTCGTGCGTTGGCGGAGGCCATCGCACCGAGCGGTGAGGGACGCGAGCAGGAGTCGATGTACGACGAAGTGCTGCCGACACTCGCGAACCTCTTGCGCAAGCACGAACGATGACATGACCATCTGCCTCGACCGCAACATAGCGCGTGCCTGTCCGAAATCGCTGTCTCCAGCCCGGAGGCGTCGTCTTCAAGCTGGACTGGTTCCACTACTACGGCAAGGGCGGCGAGCAACACGCCGCTATCGGCTCGGTGTCAAGACTACCCGTGCGAGTGGGAGACGCGTTGTGCCACAAGCGAATCATCTAGTGCTGCATCTCGGAACGTTGACCCGCTAATCGGCGTGGCGGGCTGACGGTCCAGGCTGGTCCTCCCATGTCGAGCGGGAGGTGGTCGTGGGTCGTCGTCCGGAGGTGTTCGTCCGGCCGTTGTCCATGGAGGAGGGCCGCAAGCTGGCCCGGATCGGTCGCACCGCGAAGGACCCGGTGCGATTACGTCGGGCGATCGTGGTCCTGATGTCCGCCCAGGGACAGGCGGTCCCGGACATCACGTCGTTGATGCAGGTCAGCGCCGACTATGTACGTGATGTGATCCACTCGTTCAACGAGCGGGGGTTCGCGGCGCTGGACCCAAAATGGAGCGGGGGACGCCCGAGGGTGATCGGTGAGGCGGTCCGGCAACGGATCTGCCTGATCGCCCGGACGTCCCCCGCCTCGTGGGGCATCAGCGCGTTCTCGACCTGGTCGCTGTCCAAGCTGCGAGACCATCTGCTCGACCGCGGCACCGTGGCCGCGATCAGCCGGGAGACCCTGCGCCGCATCCTGCACGCCGGTGGCGTCTCGTGGCAGAGCACCTCGACCTGGAAGGCCTCCACCGACCCGAACTTCCTCGCCAAGATGCACCGGATCCTGGGCCTCTACGACCATCCGCCCGAGCAGGGGCGGGTGATCTGCATCGATGAGTTCGGGCCGCTCAACCTTCAGCCCCGCAAGGGCAGGGCATGGCGGCCGACCGGGGCGCCGCTCCGACTACGGGCCACCTACAACCGCCACCACGGCGTGATGCACATGCTCGCCGCCCTGGATCTGACCACCGGGAAGATCCACTACCGCATCCGCCGGCGCAAGCGGCACGCCGAGCTTCTAGAGCTGCTCAGAAGCCTGCGAACGCGGTGGCCGGGCCAACGACTCCACCTGGTCATGGACAACTTCTCGCCCCACCGCCACCCCGACGTCCACGCCTGGGCCGCCGCCAACGACGTCGAGCTGGTGTTCCTGCCCACCTACAGCTCCTGGCTGAACTGGATCGAGGCCGAGTTCACCGCCCTGCGCTACTTCGCCCTCAACGGCACCGACCACCACAGCCACGCCGAACAGAACGCCGCCATCGCCGCCTACATCCGCTGGCGCAACGCCCGAGCCAGACCCAAGTCAGGCTTCGCCACAGACTCGCCCATCCGCACCTGGACCGATTACCCGATCAAGGTTGCGTGACGCAGCACTAGTAGAGAATAACGACGTCAGCCGACCAACGGCCACGGCCTGGCCGATCAGGCACTCCGAACAGAATGATGCCCGGAAGTAGTTGAACAGTTACGTTTCGTAAATCATGACCAGCGCCCGACGTACGGCCCTTCGGTGCCCAGGAACGGCCGGACGGCGCGACGTTCGAGCGCAATCCGCACGGCCACCCATGCATCACAGCGCCCTCGGCTTTCGTCCGCTCCGCGATCGCGAGGTAGTCCTCGTCGTGGCAGCTCCACCATCGCGGCGGGCTGCCGCTGGTAGGCGCGTCGGACCGGGCGTTGCTGGGATAGCCGTGGTGACGCAGCCACAGTCCGAAGCCCTGCTCGGTCCTGCGCACGCAGACGATCAGCTGGGTTTCCGGGGAACCGGGCGAGCATCGGCCTGCATCACCTGGCTGGCTTGCGGACGGTAGGCGTCCGCGAGCGCATTGCCCGGCGCCATGGCGTTTGGCGTGACATGTCATGTTCGAACGCCGCGAGCAGTTCACATCGGTCACCGTTGGCGTGGCTTGCTGAGCCGCCAGTCACCGCGTACGGCGGAAGCGTGGATCCCGGTGTTCCGTCACGCTGGGTCAGGTTGTCGGTGTCGGGCGGTAGATTCGGATGTTCCTCCGCACTGTGTTCGGGATGGATGGGTTATGGACTTCTCGGTGCTGCCGCGCGGGCAGATGGAGTGGACGTCGCTGATCGATGATCTGGGCAAGACCGACGACCGGGTCGAGCGACACTTCCTGGAGTTGAAGTCCGATGTCGATCTCACCGGGTCGGCGGGTCGGGCGAAGGTGGTCAAGTTTATCCTCGGTGCGGCTAACCGGGATCCGGACACCGCGGCCCGCTACTTCCAGGGGCACGCCCTGATGGTTCTTGGGGTTGCTCCCGGCGCGGTCACCGGCATCGCGCCGTTCGAGGCCATGGACCTGGCCCGGTTCGTCGCCCGCTTCACCGGCGTGCCCGGACCCCGATGGGACTTCCAGCGCGTTCCCGCGGGCGAGGGTAGAGACGTCATCGTCATCGTGGTCGACCCGCCGACGGGCAGCGTCCGGACCTGCCTGAGCGACGGGCCCGAGAAACTGACCGACGGTGCCATCTTCGTCCGCGCCGACGGTGAGACCCGGTTGGCCAAGGGCGCGGAAATCCGCGCGATGTTCGACCGGAGCCGCGGGCATACCGTCACTGCGGAACTGGACGTGGCCGTCGTCGGCCGTGCGGTACGCCACCCGCATGGCTACGAGCAGGTGCTGGAGGACTACATCGAGGTACACCGCGAGAGGCTCGGCGAGGTGTCGGCCCGCGCCAGAATCCGCCGACGTTCCCAGGTGGCTGCGGTCGACACCTGGGCCAGCCCGTTCGTGATCGGCGACCGCCGCACACCAGAAAAGTTTCTGGCCGAGGTGGAGTCCTGGCAGGGGGAAGTGCGGCGAGCATGGCCGGAGGTTCTCGACCACCTGGCGGGCTACGCCGGACATGGCGTTCACCTGCGCATTCGTAACAACAGCGACGCGTTCCTGGAGAACGTCGAGGTGCAGGTCCACATCGAAGGCGAGGTCAGGGCCGTTGACCCGGTCGAGGACGACTGGCTCGATCTCTCGTCTCCGCTGCCGCCCCTGCCCCGCCAATGGGGCGCCACCACGACGCTGCTGTCCTCCGCGATCGCGCTGAACAACTTTCCGGTGCCCGACGTATTCCGGCCGGCCGCCACGGGGATCGGAGTCCTGTACCGCAACGGCGGATCGACGACGCTCACCGTGACGCTGGACGCGCTGCGCCCCCGAAGCGCGCACGACACCGACCTCGACGAGTTCGCCCTGGTCGTCGACGCGCCCGACATCACCGAGCTGCGCGGCACCTGGCGGATCACCGCACGGGCGCACCACCGCGTCTACGAGGGTGAGCTTGCGGTCCCCATCAGGCAGTTGGGTGACGCCGACGAGGTGATGCGGGCCGTGCTGATGCCGGACGACGCCGGCGACGAGGCGGACACTGAGGAGGACGTGGACTGATCGGCGCGTCCGGTGTGCTGTCCGCCTGGAACGGGCAGGCACACATACAGGTAGCGCTGCTGCGGAGGCTCCGACGCCAACGCGGAGGACCATCGGACACTCTCGGGCTCAGTCGGTGCTGAGTGATTCAGCTGCGGACTGGTCACTTGATTCAGGCACAGGCGTTCGACGCCCGCAGCGGGCGACACAGGCTCCAGGCGGGAGGAAGATGGGAGGAAATTGGGAGAAGTCAAGGTGTGGCAACAGGGTCGAGCTGCGCTCAACTGCATCCGACTGCACCGCCAGGTCATGTTCTACCGCAGTGTCCTGATCAACATGACCGGCCCTCTGGTGAGGCTGCGCTCTTTTTTATCGCGCCGTACAAATACGGATCTGGCCAGCTCGGTAAGTCCCATTCCTGGCGCTGCGTGAATCTTCGGCCTGCGTTAATGGAGCGCCGGCAGGTAACGGACCGGCGGTGCTCGATACAGCCCACGATGTGCCTGGGTCAGTACGTGAGAACTGATTGAGCGAAAGAGAAGAAATCGCCGGGCCGACGTCGCACTTCACACGTCGGAGCCTGTGGTGGTTGTCGCCGTGGTACGCGATGAGCCAGTCGATCGGTTCCGGGTCCATGCCGTGGTGTCGCCGTCGTGACGAAGTGCGGTTGCATCGTGGCGTGCACGTCGTATGGGGTGGAGCACCGCCACGACGCCAAACTGGTGGGCCGTGCGGACTGTTGGAGGGGTGTCGTTCACACCGTCGGCGGCGGGATCTTGGGACGAGGCGACCAGCGCGTCCCGCCAGTGCTGCGTGTCGAGGGCCAGCACCGGCACGTCCACCACCAGCGGCTCCCCGCCGTCGTCCGCCGGCTCGAACCGGGATTCGTCGCCTGTTTTGCCTTGACCACGGCGACGGCCCAAGATGGCCCGGTGGCGCGATCTTCTTCCGGTGGGGCAGCGGGGCGGCGATGGCACCGACGCCTGGTCGCAAAGAAATCGGCCTACCCCCGGACCGGCCGACCGCCGGTCGACGACACCGTCGTGGCGCTGATCGAGCGGATGGCGCGGGAGAACACCGGACAGCTCGGTGGAGCAGTGCCGCAGGCGCCTGTGACGACGTGGTCGGTCATGGGGGAGCGGCTCCGAGGCGGATGCCCTCCGCATGTACTCGCGGGCGGACTCCGCTGCGTGTTCGTCGTTGGACTCGGTGAAGATGGTCAACGCCTGCTGGTACGCGGATACCGCCTTCGTCGTGTCGTGGTCGTGCAGGCACATGCCCAGGCTTAGCCAGGCGTTGGCTTCGTGTTTGGCGTCGCGGATGCGGTGGAACAGGGTGATCGCCTCGTGGAAGGCGGCCTCGGCGGCGGCTGTGTCTCCCCCCTCGTCGTGCAACTCGCCGAGGTTGGCCTGGGTCATTGCTTGCCCGAAGTGATCGTCGTGCGCTGTGGTGAGCTTCAGGGCGGTTCGGTGCGCTTCGGCCGCTCCTCGCCTGTCTTTCGCCCGCAACAGGACTCTGCCCAGGTTGTTCGACGTCATCGCCTCACCGTGCGGATCACCGATCCGGTGGTAGGTCCGGACGGCTTCCCGGTGCGCCGCCGCGGCGCCGGCGAGATCGCCACCGGCTGCTCTCGCGAACCCCAGGCCGGTCCACCGCTGCGCGACCGTCCCGGTCGGGTGCTCTCCGGCGTCCGTTGCGATGCTTTGCCGGTACGCCTCTTCGGCGTCCGCAGGACGGCCGAGTCGAAGGTAGATGGAGCCGAGTCCCGCCCACGCGCGGGACTCGGCCACGGTGTCGTGGAATGCCTGGCCGATCGCGATGGCGCTGTGGCACACGTCGATGGCGTCGTCGCCCAGACCGGTGTCCAGGAGGATGTTCGCCACCGTCGTCCAGGCCATGACCTCTCTGTCGTAAGCGCGAACCTCGCGGTTGATGCTCGCGGCCCGCTCGCAGGCCAGGATCGCTTCGTCGGTCCGGCCTCCGGCTGCGAGCGCGGTCCCCAGGTTGTGCCACGCCCCCGCCTCCCGTCTGGGATCACCCGCCCGCCGGTAGGCGTCGACGGCCTCGCGGCAGAGCCGGATCGCCTCGTCGTGCCGACCGAAGGACGTCAGCATGGAACCCAGGTTGTTGCGGGCTTTCGCGGCGCGGTGGTCGTCACCGTTGCGGGTGTGCAGATCGATCGCGGTCAGGTAGAGGTCGATCGCCTCCCCGAGCAGTCCGACATGTCCGAGCGCGAGCCCCAGGTTGTTGGCCATGTCCGCCTGGGTGGAGAGGTTGTCCTGCCGGAGTGCTGCCGCGTAGGCGAGCCGCGACGTCGTGAGCTGGTCCGTCAGGTAGCCGCGGTTGACCTGGTACGCGCTTAACTGGCTGTACAGCGCCGCAGCCTGGTGGTGGTGCCCTGCCTCGGCCATCTTGTGGGCGAGGACGAGAAGGGCGGGGTACTCGCCGTCCAACCAGCGCAGGGCTTCCCCGGAGCCGGTGAAGCGGTCATCCGGCCTTCCGACCCACATCGCAGCCAGGTGGTTGACGGCATCCTGGGTTGCGATGAGGTAATGGTTGACCAGTCGGGTGTCGGCGGCCCGCAGGTCGTCCGGTGTGAGATCCGCGTCGTACGTCTCGGTGTGGGCGCGGACGAGGTCGTGCATCCGCCAGCGCCGATCGGTGTGGACGAGCAGGTGGGCCTGGCGCAAGGCGCGCAACAGGTGGACGGTGCGGGCTTCGGAGGCGTCGGCGAGCACGGCGGCGGCCTCGGTACCGCAGTCCGGCACGGGGTTGAGGCAGAGCAGTCGCAGCAACCGCGCGGCGGGCCGGTTCCGACGGACCAGGTGGTGCCAGGACAGGTCGAGTACCGCCGACAGGGCCCGCTCACCGTGGACGAAGCCTTCGATTCCCGCTTCGGCGAGTTCAGCGGCCAACTGGGCTGGGGATAGGTCCGGTTCCTCGGCGAGCAGGGCCGCGACGATCCGCAGGGCGAGGGGGAGCCACCCGCACGTGCGGACCAACTCCCGCGTGCCTGCGGGATCGTCGGCAAGCCTCCGGTCGTCCGGCGCCACGTCGCGGAGTGCCACGTCGAGCAGTACGCCGGCCTTGTCCGCGGCCAGGACGTCGAGCGAGAAGCCGCGGGCACCTGGGATGTCCACCGTGTCCCGGGTCGTGACCAGGACCCGGTGCGCGGGGTTGGCGGGGATCAAGCCCGCGATCTGACGGGCGGTGGAGACGTTGTCGAGCACCAACAAGACCTCGCGCCCCGACCGGGCCATCCCGTCGAGCAGCTGCTGGTAGACCGCCGCCATCTCGCCGGGGTTGGTCGGCGTGCCGAGCGGATCAACGCCCAGGAGCCGCAGCAGGGGACGCAGCACCGATTCCGCCGGGACGCCGCCGTCGGCGCGGTAACCCTGCATGTTCACCGAGAACGCGCCGCCGGGGAACCAACCGGATCCGAGGGCAGCCCTGGCGCAGTACAGCGCCAAGGCGGTCTTACCCACCCCGCCCATGCCGGCGACGCGCGTCACGGCCGTCCCGGAGCCCGGCTGCAGCAAGGCGGACAGACGCGCGACTTCCTCGTCTCTTCCCACGAAGACGTCGGTGTCCGCGCCCGGCCCCCCGTGCAGCGGCAGCACCAGAGCGGCCGGAGGCGGTGACGACGCGACACCGAAGTTGACAGTGCCCACCGCACCCGCCTGTACAAGGTTGGTCACGTGATCGGCGTTGGCGGTGTTGTCGACCGATCCATCCGGCTGCACGCGAAAATGATGCTGGACCGCTAGTGGCTTGTCACGCAGCCTTGGCCGGGTAATGGGTCCAAGTGCGGATGGGTGAGTCGGTGGCGAAGCCGGTCTTGGGCTGGGCTCGGGTGTTGCGCCAGCGGATGAACGAGCCGATGGCGGCGTTCTGCTCGGCGTGGCTGCGGTGGTCGGTGCCGTTGAGGGCGAAGTAGCGCAGGGCGGCGAACTCGGCCCCGATCCAGTTCAACCAGCTGGAGTAGGTCGGCAGGAACAGCAGTTCGGCGTCGTTGTCGGCGGCCCAGTCGCGGACGTCGGGGTGCCGGTGCGGAGAGAAGTTGTCCATGACCAGGTAGAGCCGCTGACCGGGCCACCGGGCGCGCAGCGTCTTGAGCAGGTCGAGGAATTCGGCGTGGCGCTTGCGACGCCGGATCCGATAGTGGATCTTCCCCGTGGTCAGGTCGAGTGCGGCGAGCATGTGCATCACGCCGTGGTGGCGGTTGTAGGTCGCCCGTAATCGGCGGGGTGACCCGGCGGGTCGCCAGGCCGTGCCTTTGCGCGGCATCAGGTTGAGCGGTCCGAACTCGTCGACGCAGATCACGCGCGTCCGTCGTCGGGCGGGTGGTCGTAGAGGTCGAGGATGCGGTGCGTCTTCGCGAGGAAGTCCGGGTCGGTGGAGGCCTTCCAGGTGGTGGTGGCTTGCCGGGAGACGCCCGCGCCGCGCAGATGCGCCGCAGCGTCTCCCGGCTGACCTCGGCCACGGTGCCGCGGTCGAGCAGGTGCTCGCGCAGCTTCGCGAGCGACCAGGTGGAGAACGCGGTGATGCCCCGGT
>NZ_JBSGBG010000075.1:0-26356 GCF_053601135.1 Actinosynnema sp. NPDC004786
ACCCGGACCCGCCGCAGGGCGACGCGATGCGGGTCTTCGAAGCGCTCGGGCTGACGGTCGGGCACAGCACCAAGGCCATCGCGGTGGCGTCAGGCGACGGCGGTGCCCTCCAGCTCGACCACCAGGGCGGGGATCGCCAGCCGCGACACCCCGAGCATCGTCGTGGCCGGCGCGACCCCGGCCGCGCCCAGCCGCGACGCCAGCACGCCGTAGTGCCGCAAGAGCAGGTCCACGTCGGTGGTGTACACGTTCAGCCGCACGAGGTTCGCCAGCGACATCCCCGCCCCGGCGAGCACGGCCTCCAGGTTGTCCAGGCTCAGCGCGAGCTGCGCCGCCAGGTCGCCCGTGTGCCGGGGCCGCCCGTCCCCGCCCGTCGCGGTCTGCCCGGCGCAGTACAGCGTCCGGGTGTGCCCGGAGACCACCTGGCCCTGGTCGTACCCCAGCTCCACCGACCACGGCCACGGGTTGACCGCCGTTCGTTCCACAGCCACTTCAGCTCCACCTCGATCCGGTCGACAGCACGTCGTGGGCAGAGCCTCGCAACGAATCACGACACCCCCTGTCGTGTATTCCGTTAGCCTTCCCGGGTGCGCGCCGACCGGTTGGTCTCGCTGGTGCTGCTGCTGCGCCGGCACGGTCGGTTGTCCGCGGCCACGTTGGCGCGCGAGCTGGAGGTGTCCACGCGGACCGTGCTGCGGGACGTGGAGGCGTTGTCCGCGGCCGGCGTCCCGGTCTACGCCGAGCGCGGGCGGCACGGCGGTTTCGCGTTGCTGCCCGGTTTCCGGACCGAGCTGACCGGGCTGAACCACGACGAGGCCCTCGCCCTGCTGGTCGCCGGGTCGCGGCGCGGCGCGCAGGCGTTCGGCCTGGGCTCGGCGCTCGCGTCCGCGATGCTCAAGGTGGTCGACGCGCTGCCGGAGGGCCACCGGGCGACCGCGACGGGCGTGGCCGAGCGGCTGCTCGTCGACCCGGAGACCGATCTGCTCTCCCGCCGCGTGGTCGCCGAGGAGGTGCCGGACGCGATCGTGGCGGAGGTGCGGCGCGCCGTGGTCGCCGGGCGGCGGCTGCGCATCCGGTACGTGGCCGCCGGTCAGCCGCCGCGGTGGCGCACGGTGGACCCGATCGGCCTGGTCACCGTGCGCGAGCAGGGTTACCTGCTGGCCACGAGGTCCGGCGAGGACCGCACCTACCGGCTGTCCCGGGTCCTGGCCGCCGAGGAGTTGGACGAACCGGCCCGGCGCGCCGAGCGGGTGGACCTGGGTCGGGCCTGGCAGGAGCGCGGCGCCCGGTTCCGCGCCGGCGGCGACCAGGTCGCGGTCCTGGTGCGGCTGGACCCGGCGCGGCGGGAGGAGCTGCTGGCGACGGCGGTGGCCGTGCTGGCCGAGGACGTGGACGAGGACGGCCGGCTGCGGCTGGAGGTCACCTTCCAGGACGCGCGCCACGCGCAGTGGGCGCTGTGGCAACTGGCCGCGGGCGCGGAAGCCCTGTCGCCGCACTGGTTGCGCGCCGCCCTGCACGACCGCGCCGCCGCGATCGCCGCCCGGTACGCGGACCCCTCCCCCGGCACGGCCGCCGGGCCGTGACCGCGCTACCCGCGCCGGTCCCCTTCGCCGATCCCGTAGACCGAGCGCAACCACACGCACGTCAACGTGTCCACCAGCTCGCGGTCCCGCGCGGCCGACCGGCGGGACCGCGAGCGGTTCAGGAATGCCTGTTCGTTCATCGACACCAGGACCGCGGCCAGCGACCGGGCGTCCGGGCCCGGCGGCGCGACGCCGGCGTTGCGCTCCAGCTCGATCTGCGACGCGGTCGCGTCGACGAACCGCCGCGCCACGCCGCTGTAGAGCTCGCGCATCGACGGGTCGGTGTCCCGCGCCCGGACCGCGGCGCGCAGCACCGCGCCGTGCTTGCGCCACAGGGCGAGGCTCGCGCCCAGCGCCCGCCGGATCGAGTCCTCGGGCGGCTCGCTGCCGCGCCGCAGCCAGGACGACGCGGACTCGTAGAGCGCGTCCACGATGCCGCCGGCCAGGGCGTGCAGCACCGCTTCGCGCGACGCGAAGTGGAAGTAGAACGTCGACCGCGAGATCCCCGCGCCGGAGGCCAGCTCGTCGACCGCGATGTCGTCCAGGGAGCGCGTCTGCAACAGCCGCTCGGCCGTGTCGAGGATCGCCTGCGAGGTGAGGTCGCCCTTGCTGGGCCTGCGCCGCGACCCGACCGTGCCGGCACGTGGGGACATGGCGGACATCCTCGGTGGGCCGCACCGGCGCCCGCAAGCGTTTCGCGCGCACCGCGGCCAAGTCGAGAACTGCGGCCGTCGACGCGCACCGGCGCGCCGGCCGGGGTAGACAGTGGGTGTGGATCCGCTGTGGGCACTGCGACAGGTCGCGTTCCAGCTCGAACGCGCCGGGGAACCGACGTACCGGGTGCGCGCGTTCCGCCGGGCCGCCGAGGTGGTGGCGGCGTTGCCGGACGGCGAGCTGGAGCGCCGGGCCGCGGCGGGCACGCTGACGGACCTGCCCGGCATCGGCAAGGCCACCGCCGGGGTGATCGCGGACGCCGTGGCCGGGCGGGAACCCGCCTACCTGAGCCGGTTCCGCGAGCCGGTGGTGGGCGGGCAGGCGATGCGCGCGTTGCTGAAAGGCGACTGCCACACGCATTCCGACTGGTCCGACGGCGGCAGCCCGATCCGGGAGATGGCGGAGGCCGCGCGCGACCTCGGGCACTCGTGGGTGGCGCTGACCGACCACTCGCCGCGGCTCACCGTGGCCAACGGGCTGTCGGCCGACCGGCTGCTGCGCCAGCTCGACGTGGTGGCGGAGCTGAACGAGGAGCTGGCGCCGTTCCGGATCCTGACCGGCATCGAGGTGGACATCCTCGACGACGGCTCGCTCGACCAGCGGTCGGACCTGTTGGCGCGCTTGGACGTCGTGGTCGCGAGCGTGCACTCGAAGCTGCGGATGGCCGCGCCGGAGATGACCAGGCGCATGGTGGCCGCCGTGTCGAACCCGCACGTGGACGTGCTGGGGCACTGCACCGGACGGCTGGTGGTCGGCAAGGGGCGGCCGGAGTCGACGTTCGACGCGGAGGCGGTGTTCTCGGCGTGCGCCGAGCACGGCACCGCGGTGGAGATCAACTCGCGGCCGGAGCGCCGCGACCCGCCGGGGCGGCTGCTGCGGCTGGCGGTGGAGCTGGGGTGCGTGTTCTCGATCGACAGCGACGCGCACGCGCCGGGGCAGCTCGACTGGCTGTCGTTCGGCTGCGAGCGGGCCGAGGAGTGCGGCGTCACGCCCGACCGGGTGATCAACACCCGGGAGGCGGACGACCTGCCGGCCCGCTGAGGCGGCGGCGGTCGGGGCGGTCGCCGGCGGAGGCGGCCAGTGGGGAGGCGGGCGGCGGCGGACAGCGGCGGCGGACGGCAGCGGTCGGCGGGAACGGTCACCGACGGCGGTCGGCGGCGGTGAGCGGCGGCGGCGGGCGGCGGACAGCGGCGGCGGTCGGCGGCGGCGGACGGAGGTGAGCGGCGGTCGGCGGCGGCGGCGGACGGAGGTGAGCGGCGGTCGGCGGCGGCGGCGGACGGAGGTGAGCGGCGGCGGGATGCCGCCGGTGGCGGTTGGTCGGGAGCGGCGGGGAGTGGTCAGCGGCCGGCGGTGGCGGTGTGCCGGCCCCGTGAGGCGCGCACCAGGTGGCCGTACCACGGGATCAGCGGACCGGTCCGGCCGTCGACCAGGCGTTGCCACGTGGACCGGCACAGGGCCAGGAACGGGGCCGCGTCCCAGTGCCCCGCCAGCTCCGCCAGTGGCGCGGTCTGGACGTTGCCCAGCCCGTAGCGGCGGTCGAAGCCGTAGGCCACCGGCACCGCCGCGCCGTTCGCCTCGATCACCAGCGGGGTCAGCCACCGGCCGAGCGGCTGGTCCTCGGCGACGGGCGCGGCCATGAACGCCTCCGGTTTGCGCGCCAGCATGGTGCGCGGCACGGCGTCGAGCTGCACGGCCAGCCCGTGCTCCTCCGCGATGCGGCCCAGTTCCACCGCGGCGTAGGCCAGCTCGACCGCGTCCGGGCGCTCGCCCGCCATCGCCCGGTTCGCGGCTCCCTCCGGTTCGAGCGGGTGGACCTGGAGCAGCAGCGCGCCCGACCGGGCCGCCGCCAGCGCGACGTCGCCGAGCTGGGTGGCGTTGCCCTGGGTCAACGTGGTCACCACGCCGACCGGGATGCCCGCCTCGGTCAGCCGGCGGATCCCGGTCAGCGCCTTGTCGAAGCACCCCGGCTGGTCCCGGATCCGGTCGTGCGTGGCGCGGTCGCCGTCCAGCGACACGGCGACGAGGTCGACCAGCCCGCGCACCACACCGATGCGGCGCTGGGTCAGCGCGACCGCGTTGGTCGTGACGGTCGTCCGCATCCCCGCGTCCCGGGCGGCGCGCAGCAGCGCGGGCAGCTCCGGGTAGAGGAACGGCTCGCCGCCGGACACGTTGAGCACGTCGTACCCGAGCCCGGCGGCGTCCGCGACCACGGTCGACAGCACGGAGACGGGGATCGCCTCGGCCACGTCGGGGCCGGAGCTGGAGTAGCAGTGCAGGCAGCGCAGGTTGCACAACCTGGTCGGGTGGACCTGCACGACCGCGCGGCCACTCGTCTGACCCATTCCACCCTCCCGTGGTGCTCGCTATCCGTATGGAGCACGCACCACGCCCGGTGATACGTCTGTCCGTCACGTCGGGTACCTCCATTCCCCCCAAAGTGGGAACCTCGCCCCGGCTTGAAACGGCGTGTCACGGCCCGACGACTCTCCCTACAGGCGAGGCGGCCGGCGTCACGGCACGGCGGTCCGCGCGCTCACCCACCGGGGCGGGAGGGGCCATGCGTCGGGAGTTCACCGTTCCCGCCGACGCCGCCGAGGAGGCCAGGCGCCGGCTGCTGCGCGACCTGCACGACGGTCTGGGCCCGGCGCTGGCGGCGATCGCGCTCGGCCTGCGCGCCGCGCGGCACCTGGCCGTCCACGACCCGCGCTCCGCCGGTCCGCTGCTGGCCCGGCTGGAGGAGGAGGTCCACAGCGCGGCCGACGACGTGCGCCGGCTGGCGTCCGGGGCCCGCCCCGCGGTGCTGGCGCGGCTCGGCCTGGCCGGTGCGGTGCGGGCGCACGCGGCGTCGCTGGCCGACCGGCACCCGGTGCGGGTGGACGTGCGGTGCGCCGACGTGCCGGACTTGCCGGTGCGCGTGCAGGTGGCCGCGTACCGGATCGTCTGCGAGGCGTTGACGAACGTGGTGCGGCACGCGGGCGCGCGGCACTGCTCGGTGCGGCTGCGGTTCGACGACCGGCTGCGCGTGGAGGTCGTGGACGACGGCGTCGGCGCGGACGGGACGCCCGGCGGCGGCGTGGGGCTCGACTCGATGCGGGACCGGGCGCGCGAGGTCGGCGGCGCCTTGCTGGTGGAGCGCGCGGCCTCGGGCGGGACCCGGGTCGCGGCGGAACTCCCGCTCGCCGGCGGGGCGTGACCCCGGTGCCGGCGCTGCGGGTGCTGGTCGTGGACGACCACCCGCTGTTCCGGTACGGCCTGTCCGCCGCGCTCGCCGCCGCGCCCGACGTCGAGGTGGTCGGCGAGGCGTCCGGCGGCGGGGCCGCGGTGTCGCTGGCCGCCTCGCTGCACCCCGACGTGGTCGTGATGGACCTGAACATGCCCGACCTGGGCGGGATCGAGGCGACGCGGCGGATCGTGGCCCACGACCCGGGCGTGCGGGTGCTGGTGCTGACCATGTTCGACGACGACGATTCGGTGTTCGCGGCGATGCGCGCGGGCGCGCTCGGCTACCTGCTCAAGGCGTCGCGGCCGACGCAGGTGCTGCGCGCGGTGCGGTCGGTCGGCGACGGGGAGGCGGTCTTCGGCCCGGCCGTCGCGGCGCGGCTGCCGGCGTACTTCGCGGGCGGGCCGCCGGAGCGGGTAGGGGCGTTCCCGGAGCTGACCGCGCGGGAACGGGACGTGCTGCGGCTCCTGGCCGACGGCCGGGGCAACACCGCGATCGCCCGCGCCCTGGTGCTCAGCCCGAAGACGGTGCGCAACCACGTGTCGAACATCCTGCGCAAGCTGCACGTGCCCGACCGGGCGCAGGCGGTGTCCCGGGCCAGGCGGGCGGGTCTGGGCGAGGGGCCGGGACCCGCCGGACCGGGACAGGTCGGGACGGTGCGCCCATAGTGCCGGGACGCGCCGGGAAGTCACGATGGCCGTGGGACTTCGGGGCCACGGAGGGCGGGAGCACGAGATGAACGCACACCAGATCGCGGTCGCCCTGCACGCGCCGGACTCGATCACCAGGGCCGGGGTCACCGCCGCGCTGCGGTCGCGCCCGGAGATCCGGCCGGCCGGGCCGGACGAGCCCGCCGCCGTGGCGCTGGTCGTGCTCGACCGGCTCGACGGCGAGGCCCGGCAGCTCCTGCGCCGCCTCCAGGCCCCGGGCGGCCCGGGCATCGTGCTGGTGGCGGGCGACATCGCCGACCCGGACCTGCTCGACGTGGTCGGCGGCGGGGTGTCCGCCGTGATCCGCCGCGCCGAGGCGACGCCGGAGACGTTGGCACGCCTGGTGAAGGCGACCGCGGCGGGCCAGGGCGCGCTCCCACCGGACCTGCTCGGCCGGCTGCTGGACCGGGTGTCGCGGTTGCAGCGCGACGTGCTCCACCCCAACGGCTGGACCATGGCGGGCATGTCGGACCGGGAGACCGAGGTGCTGCGGCTGATCGCGGACGGCTTCGAGACCCGCGAGATCGCCGAGAAGCTGTGCTACTCGCAACGCACGGTCAAGTCGGTCCTGCACGACATCACCAACCGCTTCCGGCTGCGCAACCGGGCGCACGCGGTGGCGTTCGCCCTCCGCGAGGGCCTGATCTGACCCGGCCCGACCGTCGGGTGCCCGGTCCCGCGCCACTCACCACACCGGTCCCGCGCACCCGCCGCCCCGGACCCGCGCCACTCGCCGCACCGCGCTCCCGCAGCACCAGACCCCGCGCCACCCGAAGCACCGATCCCCCCGCACTCGCCGCGCCCCCGCACTCGCCGCACACCCGCACTCGCCGCCCCGTCCCCTGCGAGCGGCCGGCCGGGACTCCGCGCGGGGGGTGAACCACGCGCGTCCGGCGGCCACCCCGGTGGCGCGCGGCGGCGCGGACCGCGCGACCACCGAGGCGGACGCCCCGGGCACGAGGACGGCCGGAGCCGGTCGGTCCGACCGCGCCCACCAGGTCACCGGTGTCGCGCACGGGGACCGTGCGGGTGACGTCCTCGTCAGGCGTCACGTCCGGGCCTGGCGTCGCGGTTGCGCCCATGGCGTGAATCCTCCGTGATGAACGCGGTCCGGACAGGTGGCGGAAGGGCAGGGCGGCGGACGTCGGGCGCTGCCCCGACGGGCAGCGGCGCTGCACGCATTCCCGGGAACTCCACCGCATTCCTGCGGACAACCCCGGGAACTACTCGGATGCGCAATTCCCGACGCGCAACCGACCTGTTGCTGCTAACGTGCCGCTCCAGTCGGCGCATTGTCCGACATTCTTCCTCCCGAGTTCGACTCACGTCTTCTGGCCTGAAGGGGGCGCGGACATGGATGACGAGGATTCGAGCGCCGCGCGCGGACGCGGCCGGTCGGCCGTGTGGCTGTCGGCCGCCGGCGTGGCCGTGCTCGCGCTGGGGATCGCCATCGGCGGGGCGCTGACTCCCGAGCCCACCGCGACGACGCGTCTTCCCACGTCACCGCCTGTTCCCGAGGTCGCCCCGCCGACCTCCCGGAGCACCGCGCCGCTGCGACCGGGCGTCACCTGGCTGGCCGACCTGGCCCCGGTCGACAGCAGCTCGATCGACGACCAGTACGTGGAAAGCCCGTGGACGGCCACCGCCGCGGACGTCCGCGACACGACCTACACGAAATCCCTCTCCGCCACGGGAGCCTGGTGCTCGACCGCCCGGCTCACGTTCGCACTGGACGGCAAATACCACCACTTCACCGCCCAGGTCGCGATCGCGGCCGATTCATTGATGACGAAAGAACTCGACTTCTACGTCCTGGTCGACGACCGGCGGACGGCCGAATTCCCGAACACCGGTCCCACCCCGCAACCGGTCGACGTCCCGGTCACCGGCGCGCAGCGCCTGACCATCGGCGTCGAACCGCCGGCGGACGACCCGGGCGCGTGCCCGGGCCCGGAACGCGTGGCCGTCTGGGCCGACCCGGCCCTGGCCTGACGCCCCGGTCCACCACCGACTCCGGACCACCACGACGCGACCCGTCCAGGGCAACGCACCCCGGCCGCCACGAGCGCGACCGGGGTGCGGGGACCGCGCCTACTGGTAGCAGGGCTTCTCGAACTTGAAGTCCTTCGCCGTCGGCCCGGTGAAGAAGTCCTGCACCAGCCCCACGCCGGTGGCCGCCTGCTCGTCCGGCTTGTAGATCAGGGTCTGCCGGAACGCGGCGTCGTTCGGGTTGCCCGCGAAGTTGCCCGCGCCCTCGGGCAGCATGCCCTCGTAGTCCACGGAGGTCAGCTGCCGCACCGCGGCCAGCACGCCGGCCCTGGTCAGGTCCTTGTTCTCGGCCGCCTTCAGCAACGCCGCCTTCAGCGGGTACGACCACACCCACCCGGCCGTGTAGCCGTCGTTCGGCGTCACGGACGGCAGGGCCTCGCGCAGAGCCCGGTGCCCCGGCGAGTCCGTCTCCCACGACTTCCACGGGGCCGACTGGAGGTAGAGCGCCTTGATCGCGGGCGCGGCCGGGCTCTGCATCAGGCCCTGGTTCCACGTCGGCGACGTGCCGATGAACCTGCCCTTGAACCCGCGCGCCGCGGTCTGGCCGATGATCACGGCCGCGTCGGTCGGGCCGGTGGTCAGGATGACCACGTCGGGCTTGTTGGCCAGCACGGCGTCGATCGCGCCGCCCTGGTTGTCCTGGCCGGTCTGGGTGACCGCGTTGGTGAACGGCACCCCGCGCTTCTCGGCCGCGATCTTCGCGCCGGCCGCCGCGTCGTCGCCGTAGTCGCCGGCGTTGTGCACGGCCATCACGCTCTTCGCGCCCAGCTCGTCCACCGCGTAGTCGACCGAGTTCATCGACTCGATGCAGTAGTTCGCCCCGGACTCCAGGACGACCTCCTCCAGGCCCCACAGCGACGTCCACGACGCCGGCACGCTGACCATCTGGGAGTTCTCGAGGTCGGGCAGGATGGCCGCGGTCGTCGGCGAGCCGAGGGTCTGGGCCAGCGCCAGGATCTTGCCCTTCATCTCCTGGTACACCTGGTTGTGGATCTGGGGGTTGTACTTGTTGTCCTTGACGTAGGTGGTGACGTCCACGTCGTAGCCGCCGATGCCGCCCTGGTCGTTGACCCGCTTCCAGAACGCGGCCTGCGACTCCGTGATCGGCACCGAGAGCGTCTTGAACGGCCCCTCGGTCAGGTCCGAGATCGACCCCAGGTAGATGCAGCCCCGGTCGGCGTGACCGGTGTCCGGGCACGGCTCGGCGGTCACGCCGAAGTCGACCTTGATGCCGCCCTTGCCCTCCTGGGGAGCCGCGCCGTCGCCGCCGCGACACGCCACGGCGGCCAGCGCCACCGCGGCGAGCGCCGCGAGCACCGCTCTGTGACTTGCCATCCCATCCACCCTTTCAGTACGAGAAAGGCCAGGTGCGCCAGTAGTTGCGGACCCGCACCCAGATTCCGAACAGGCCCCGTGGCTCGACGATCAGGAACACCACGATCAGCAGCCCGTAGAGGACCGCCTCGACCTGGAACACCGTGACCGCACCGGTCGCGTCGGCGCTGATGAACGGCAGCACCGCCGGCAGCTCCCGGGTGATGCGCGGCAGCAGCGTGATGAACAGCGCGCCCATGATCGCGCCGGAGATCGTGCCCGCGCCGCCGATGAGCACCATGGCGATGTACTGCACCGACAGCAGCAAACCGAACGAGCCGGGGTCGAAGAACCCGTTGACCACGAACAACAACGAGCCCGCCACACCGGCGTAGAACGACGACACGGCGAACGCCAGCGCCTTGTACCGGGTCGGGTCGACGCCGATCACGGCCGCCGCGAGGTCCCGGTCCCGCACCGCGGCGAACGCCCGCCCGATCCGCGACCGCACCAGGTTGCGGGCGAGCACCGCGAAGATCACCAGCAGCGCGAACATCAGCAGGTACAGCTGCTGCGGCCCGCTGAAGAACTCCGACGGCCGGTCCAGCCGCACCCCGAACAGCTCGGGCACCGCCGCCGGCCTGCCCACGCCGGGGCCGCCGGTCAACGACGTCCACTCGCGGAACACGTGCTCGCCGAGGAACACCAGCCCCAGCGTGACGATCGCGAGGTACAGCCCGCGCAGCCGCACCGCGATCGGCGCCACGACCAGCCCGGCCAGGCCCGCCACCAGCCCGGACGCCAGCAGCCACACGGGCAGCGACGTCACGCCGAACCCGAGCACCCGCCCGTCCGGGTCGCCGGAGAGCGCCGCCCCGGTGTACGCGCCGATCGCGAGGAAGAACGCGTGCCCCAGCGACACCTGCCCCGCGTACCCGGTGACGATGTTGAGCCCGATCGCGCCGATCGCCGCCACGAACCCCGTGGCCAGCAGCATCAGCACGTCGTCGGTGATGGCGAACGGCGCCAGCAGCGCGACCACCACGAGCGCCCCCGTCCACGCCCGCTTCGGGCGCGTGTTGAGGAACGCCATGTCCTGCGCGTAGGAGGTGTACAGCTCCGGACGACCCTTCACAGCCGCTCCACCTCCTTGCCGCCGAACAGCCCGTAGGGCCGCAACAGCAGCACGACCAGCATCAGCACGTACGGCGCGACGAGCGCGAAGTTCGGACCCAGCCACGGCGCGACGTCACCCTGGTAGGTGCCGACCAGCGACTCCACGACCCCGACCGCCAACCCGCCCACGACCGCGCCGCCCAGCGAGTCCAGGCCGCCGAGGATGATCGCCGGCAACGCCTTCAGCGCGATCACCCACAGCTGCTGGTCCACGCCCGCGCCGGTGGCCACGAACACCCCGGCCAGCGCCGCCAGCCCGCCCGCGATCGCCCACGACAGGGCGAACACCGAGCCGACCGAGATGCCCTGGGCCAGCGCGACCTCCTGGTCGTAGGCCACCGCGCGCATGGCCAGCCCGACCCGGGAGAACCGGAAGAACGCGAACAGCGCCGCCACCACGGCCACCGTCGTGCCGAACATGACCAGGTACCGCTGCTGCACCTCGACGCCCAGCAGCGTCACCGTGGACAGGCCCCACGGGTCGCCGACCTGCCGGACGTCCAGCCCGATGAACGCGTTGGTCACCACGCGCACCACCACGTCCACGCCGATGGTGATGATCGCGACCACGAACACGGGTTTGCCGATCATCGGCCGCAGCACGGTCCGCTCCACGCCCAGCGCCAGCACCGCGATCAGCACCGCGGCGATCGGCACGGCCGCGAAGAACCCGACCTCCGCGGCCAGGTAGCTGACCAGCACCGCGCCCGCCAGCATGAACGCCGGCTGGGCGAAGCTGATCACCCTGGTGGACTTGTAGATGATGACGAAGCCCAGCGCCAGCAGCGCGTAGATCGACCCGGAGCCCAGGCCCCGGACCAGCGATTGCAGGAACTCGGTCATCCGCGCCCCCCGGAGTACATGTCGTCCACCAGCTCGCCGAACGCCTGCGCGAGCGCCGAGCGCTTCACCTTCTGCGTCGCGGTCAGCTCGCCGTCCTCGTGGTCCAGCTCCTTGGGCAGCATGCGGAACTTCTTGACCTGCTCGACGGTGGCGAACCGCTCGTTGACCGCGGTGACGACGCCCTGCACCAACTCCCGCACCTCGTCCTTCTCCGCCAGGTCGCGGTAGGTGGTGTAGGTGATCCGGCGCTGCCGGGCCCAGTGGCCGACGGTGTCGAACTCGATGCCGATCAGCGCGACCAGGTAGGGGCGCCGGTCGCCGAGCACGACCGCTTCCTTGATGTACGGGGAGCTCTTCAGCGCGTTCTCGATCTCGGACGGCGCGACGTTCTTGCCGCCCGCGGTGATGATGATGTCCTTCATCCGGTCGGTGATCCGCACGTGCGTGCCGTCGACCCACTCGCCCACGTCGCCGGTGCGCAGCCAGCCGTCCGGCGTCATCGCGCGCCGGGTGGCGTCCTCGTCGCGCCAGTAGCCCGCGAACACGCCGCCGTGCCGGGTCTGGACCTCGCCGTCGTCGGCGATCCGCAGCTCCACGCCGGGGTGCGGCTCGCCGACCGTGCCGACCTTCACCCGGCCGGGCCGGTTGCCGGTGGCGACGGCGGTGTTCTCCGTCATGCCGTACACCTCGTGCACCGGCACGCCGATGCCCATGAAGAACCGCAGCACCTGCGGTGAGATCGGGGCCGCGCCGGACGACGCGTACCGGACGTGCCGCATGCCGATCCGGGCCTTGAGCGCGCGGAAGCAGAACAGCCACCCCACGGCGTACTCCAGCCGCGTGGCGAGCGTGTGGTTGCCGCCGTTGCGCACCAGCCGCTCGCCGAGCCCGTCGGCGACGCGCAGCCAGAACCGCGTGGTCACGCGCTTGAGCCGGGTGGCACTGGCGGCGTTGATCGTGATGGCCGCCAGCACCTTCTCCCAGATGCGCGGCACGCCGAACAGGATCGTCGGCTGCACCTCGCGCAGGTTGGCCTGCACCGTCTCGATGGACTCGGCGAAGTGCACGCGCACGCCCGCCGACGCGCTGAACCACGTGGTGAAGATGCGCTCGGCCACGTGGCACAGCGGCAGGTACGACAGCGTGACGTCCTCGGGCGAGGGCGGCGGGTCGGTGAACCCGCCGCCCTCGATCAGGGACTCGATCGCGAACTCGACGTTGGCCACGGTCAGCATCGCGCCCTTGGGCGGCCCGGTCGTGCCGGAGGTGTAGATCAACGTCAGCACGTCGTCCGGCTCGACCTCGCGCATCCGGCGGGCGACGGCGTCCGGGTGCGCGGCGCGGTGCTCCTCGCCGAGGGCCAGGAAGTCGTCCCACGCCAACAGCTTCGGGTTGTCGTAGCGGTGCCGGATGCCGCGCGGCTCCAGGTAGACGATGCGCTCCAGGTCGGGCAGGGCGTCCAGCACGGCCAGCGCCTTGTCGACCTGCTCCTGGTCCTCGGCGACGAGGACCCGCGCCCCGGAGTGCGAGAGCAGGTACGCGACCTCGCTCGCCGGGTTCGTCGGGTAGAGCCCCACGGTGATCGCGCGCACGGCCACGGCCCCGATGTCGGCGTAGAGCCACTCGCGGCGGTTCTCGGAGTGGATCGCGACCCGGTCGCCCGGGTCCACGCCCAGCGCGAGCAGCGCGTGCCCGACCAGCTCGGCCCGCTCCCAGTAGCCGGCCCAGGTCACCTCGCGCCAGATGCCGAACTCCTTGGCGCGCAACGCCACCGCGTCCGGCGTGGCCGCCGCCCGGTCGCGCACCCTGGTCACCACGGTGGTGAGCCCGGTCCCGGTCGTCGTGGCGGTCACGCGGCACCTCCCACGCCCTGGCCGGCCTCGCCCAGGTAGGCCCGCACGACGTCCGGGTCGCGCTGCACCTCGGCCGGCGTGCCGGTGCGGATCGGCTTGCCGAAGTCGAGCACCATCACCCGGTCCGCGAGGTCCATCACCAGGCCCATGTCGTGCTCCACCATGATCATCGCGATGCCCAGCTCGTCGCGGACGTCGAGCACGAACCGCGCCATGTCCTCGGTCTCCTCGACGTTCATCCCGGCGACCGGCTCGTCGAGCAGCAGCAGCTTCGGCTCCATCGCCAGCGCACGCCCCAGCTCCACGCGCTTCTGCACGCCGTAGGGCAGCAACCCCACCGGGAGGCGTCGCCACTGCTCCAGCTCCAGGAAGTCCACGACCCGTTCGACGGCCTCGCGGTTGGCCAGCTCCTCGCGCCGGGCCCGGCCGACCCACGCGAACGCGGCCAGCGCCCCGTACCGCATGTGGTTGTGGCGGCCCAGCATCAGGTTCTCCACCACGGTGAGGTGCGCGAACAGCTCGATGTTCTGGAACGTCCGGGCCATGCCCATCGCGGCGATCCGGTGCGGCCGCCTGCCCAGCACCTCCTCGCCGAGGAACCGGACCGAGCCCTGCTGCGGCCGGTACACGCCGGAGAGCACGTTGAAGATCGACGTCTTGCCCGCGCCGTTGGGCCCGATGACGGCGAACAGCTCGCCGGCGCCGACGTGGAACGACACGCCGTCCACGGCGGTGACGCCGTCGAACGCGAGCCGCACGTCCCGCACGTCGAGGACGTCGTTGCCCGGTCCGGTGCTCATGACAACCACCGCTTCCGCCGCTTGTAGTGCTTCACGTCGCGGAACGACCGCGCGGCGTCCTCGCCGCGCAGGCCCAGGTAGAACTCGCGCACGTCCTCGTCGGCCAGCAGCGCGGCGGCCGGCTTGTCCATCACGACCTTGCCGGTCTCCAGCACGTAGCCGTGATCGGCGATGGACAGCGCCATGGTCGCGTTCTGCTCGACCAGCAGCACGGTCGTGCCCGCAGAGTTGATCTTCACGATGAGGTCGCGGATCTGCTGGACCATGAGCGGCGCGAGGCCCAGGCTCGGCTCGTCCAGCAGCAGGTAGCGCGGCTCGGACATCAGCGCCCGGCCGATGGACAGCATCTGCTGCTCGCCGCCGGACAGGTAGCCCGCGCTCTGCCGCCGCCGCTCCCGCAACCGGGGGAACAGCTCGTACATCCGGTCCAGGTTCTGCTTGACGGCGCGCGGTTTGCTGTGCCCGCCGATGCGCAGGTTCTCCTCGACCGACAGCTCGGACAGGATGCGCCTGCCCTCCAGCGCCTGCTTCACGCCGAGGGTCGCGATGCGGGTCGGCGAGGCCCGGTGGACCGGTTCGCCGTCCAGCGTGATCCGGCCCCGGGTGATCTTGCCGTCGTGCACGTCGAGCAGGCCCGACAGCGCGCGCAGCAAGGTCGTCTTGCCGGCTCCGTTGGCGCCGAGCAGGGCGACGATCCGGCCCTCGGGGACCTTCAGGCTCACGCCCCGCAGCACCAACATCACGTCGTCGTAGACCACCTCAAGGTTGTTCGCCTCGAGCACGGGCGCCTCCGGGGAGTCGGGGAGGCGCCCAGTATGGCCCTGATCACAACGTTACCTACCACTGTTCGCAAACCGTGATGAACCAGCGCACGGCATGTTCGGCTTTCACGATTCTGTTGCTCGGTCCTGTGTGGACCGGTGTAGCGGCACTGGTCCGGGGGTATGCCCCGGCTACTGCGACGAAGGAGTGAAGGAGCGATCGCCGCGCATGGATGGCTCGGAGGTGGAGCTGAGGGTGGCGGCGCAACCCGCCCACCTGTCGACCGTGCGTGCCGTCGCGAGCGCGATCGGCCGCCCCCTGCCCGGCTTGGCGATCGACCTGGTCATCGCGGTCGACGAGGCGTGCAGCGCCTTGATCGCCCGGACCCTCGACCCGACCGCGGTGCTGCTGTGCCGGTTCGCCCGGGAAGGTGATTCGGTGCGGTTCCGTGCGGAGGTCCGATCGTCGGCCGTCACCGTTCCCGATCATGACTCGTTGTACTGGCGGGTTGTCAGTTCCGTGACCGATGCGGTGGCCACCTGGGTTGACGGAGATGGCCGGTTGCGGGTCGAGCTGAGGTGTCGGGCATGAACGCGGTGGACTACCAGCCGCTGTTCCACGAGTTGGCGGAAGCCGAGCGGGACGGCGAGCGCTATCAGCGGTTGCGGGACCGGTTGGTCACCGAGCACCTGCCGATGGCCAGGCACATCGCCGACCGGTTCGCCGAGCGCGGGGAGTCGGTGGAGGATCTGCGCCAGGTGGCGGCGCTGGGGTTGATCAACGCGGTGGACCGGTTCGACGTGTCGCGCGGGATCGACTTCCTGGCGTTCGCCGTGCCGACGATCACCGGCGAGGTGCGGCGGTACCTGCGCGACCAGGGGTGGGCGGTGCGCGTGCCGCGGCGGTTGAAGGAGCTGTGCGTCGCGATCGACACGGCGCGGGTGGAGCTGTCTCGGCACAGCGGGCGCACGCCGACGCCCAGCGAGGTCGCGCGGCACCTCGGGATCGGGGTGGACGAGGTGTACGAGGGGCTGCACGCGACGTCGGCGTACCACCTGCTGTCGTTGGACGAGCAGTCGATCAGCGAGGAGCTGAACCACGCCGACCGGTTGATCAGCGACGACCCCGCGCTGGAGGTGGTGGAGCTGCAGCACGCGCTGGACCCGATGCTGCGGGGGCTGCCCAAGCGGGAGCGGCGGATCGTCGTGCTGCGGTTCTTCCGGGGGATGACGCAGAGCCAGATCGCGGACTCGGTCGGGGTGTCGCAGATGCACGTGTCGCGGCTGCTGAGCCGATCACTGGCCCGGTTGCGGTCGCTGCTCGACGACGAGTAGCCGCGCGGTTCCCCCGTGCCGGCCGGATTTCCCGGCTCGCCCGGGGTATCCCCGGGGTGTCGGGGCTCCGGGTCGTCCGGGTGCCGTCGTCCGGTCGCGGTGGAGGTGGTCGTCGTGGTGACAGGCCCGGCTGCGCTGACGTGGCCGCAGCGGTCGGCCCTGCTCCTGGGCGTGCTGCTGGTCGTGTGGGCCGTGATCGACTTCGCCCGCGGCCACGTGCCGCTCGGGGTGCTGCACGTCGTGACCGGGATGGTGATCGGGGGGTCGGCGGTGCGGACGCGGGCCGAGCGGTTGGTCGCGTCGTTGATGGGTGTGGTGTACCTGGTGGTGTTCGCGGTCGGCGTGGGGCAGCCGGGCGGGTCGATGGACGCGGAGGCGGTGGGCAACGCCGCGCACCTGCTGATCGGCTTCGCCTCGGTGGCCGTCGCCGAGAGCTGCGCGTGGTGCGAACAACGCGCCCGCCGCGCAACCCGCCACACCGCCCACCGCACCACCCACCACCCCCACCGACCACGCCCGAACTGACCCGCGCCGGCCGCACCCGAACCGCCCCGCGCCCCTCGCACCCGAACCCACCCGCGCCCGCGCACCCGAACCGACCCGCTCCCGAACCGACCCGCTCCCGCGTTCCGGCATTCGGGCTTGCCCGCCGACCAACGGCCAGGGCCTGTCCCTCGCACGCATGACCAGCCGACCAGCCTCCCTCTCGCGCCTCTCGCACCCAGGGGCGGGCGCACTTCCTCCCTCGGTTCTCGTGACGCTGCCAACTCACCCACCGCGTTGGAGAGATCGGCGGCGGCCTCCGGCTTGAGGCCGGCGACGGGGTCCGACCCGGGGGGCGGAGCCGGGGTCGGAGCCGGGGGTCGGAGCCAGGGTCGGGGTCGGGGCGTAACCCATTCGTGTCAGCCAACTTTCCCCCGCCCTCCAAGCCACCGCCACCGCACCGGGAAGGCGGTTGCATCAACCCCCTTTCGGGTATCTCCCCAGTGACCCGAACGGGGAGGATCGATGCACACGGCGAGTCTGCACAACCTGGTCGACGTCGAGGGCCCTTTCATCTCCGTCTTCCTCGACGTCGGCGACCACGTGGACCTGCGGTGGCGGGCGATGCGCGACCAGCTCCAGGCGATGGCCGCGGACCCGTACCTGGTGGCGTTGACGCACAACGCGATCACGTCCGGCGTGACCCCGCGCGGCCTCGCGGGACGCGGCCTGGTCGTGGGCGGCGGACGGGTGTTGATCGATCAGTACGTCCCCGTCCCACCTTCCGGCTACACCGCCCGCTACGGCCCGCTGCCCTACGTCCTGCCGCTGGTCGAGCTGTCCGAACCCCTCCTGCCGCACGTCGTCGTGCAGGTCGGCGAGCACGGCGCTGACCTGCGCGGCGTGGACCCGACCGGCCGGCCGGTGGCCGTGGCGTCGGTGGGCGCGCGGCGACCGGGGCGACGGCTGGACGCGGCCGAGCTGGCCGACGTCGCCGAAGAGGCGACCGCGCTCGTGGACCGACTGGGCGCGCCGCTGCTGGTGCTGGCGGGACCGCTGGCCGGACGCCGCTCGCTGCGCGTCGCCCTGCCCACGCGCTACCACCACCTGGTGGTCGAGGTGGAGGGACCGCCGGACCGGGCGGTGCTGCACCTGGCCGGCCGGGCGAACCAGGACGCCCGCCGCGCGGTGGTCGAGCGGTTCCGCGACGAGTCCACCCGCCTCACGGGGCGCGCGGTGCACGGGCTGGACGCGGTCGGGAAGGCGTTGGCGGACGGGCGGGTCGACACGTTGCTGGTCACCGACGCGCTGATCGGGTCGCGCGAGGTGGACGGCGGCCGGGCCGACGAGGTCCTGCCGTTGCGGGCGGTCGAGTGCGAGGCCGAGATCGTGCTCGTCGGCGGGGCGGTTCGGCTGCACGAGGACGTCGGCGCACTGCTCCGCGACTGACCACGCGACCGACCCGACCCCGACCCGACCCCGCGCTCAAGCCGACCCCCTCGCCCGACCCGACTCCCGCGCCCGAGCCGACCCCCGCGCCCGAGCCGACCCCTGAGCCCGAGCCGATCCCCCGCAGTCGAGCCCGACCCGGCGGGGTCAGGCACTCGGCGGCCACGGCTCCGCTCGCACGTAACTCCCCGCGCGCGTCCGGCAGGCAGGTCCCACACCAGGCGAGGCGGGCAAGCGGAAGCGGCCACGAGGCTGGGTGAGGCTGTGGGGTGAGAAAGCCATAGGGCGGGGAAGGGGAAGTGGGTGGGGTAGCGGGGGTGTGGGGTGGACGGCGTGGGTGTGGTTGGCGAGGGCTCCTCATGGTTTTAACCGAGGATCGGTAACAGCGTTTCCGTACATTTTCGGCCATTGATCACCCGATCGTGCGACCCCTCACTCCGCCCCACCTGCACAAACACGAAACCGACAACCGCTCACTTCCAGTGCAGCATCCGCACGCACTCACTTCCGGCGCAGCATTCGCAGCACGGCGTGCTCCACCGTCTCACGATCAGCCGACTTCGGCCGGATGACCGTCCCCTCCTCGAACAACCGCACCACCCGCGGATCGACGTAGGACTTCCGCGCCACGGCCGGCGTATTCCCCAGGTGCTCCGACACCTCCCGCATCACCGCCGCCTCCACCCGCTTGCGCCCCCGCTTCGACTCCGGCCGCCCCTCCCGCGCGAACGCCGCCGCCGCCAGCACGGTCGCGTGCCACGTCCGCAGGTCCTTCACCGAGAACTCCGACCCGACCAGCTCCTTGAACCGCTCGTTCACGTCGTCCGACCCCACGACGCACCCCCGCGCGTCGACCAGCAGCCGGTCCTCCCCCGCCCGTCCCCGCAGCAACGACCGCACCGCCCGCGCCAACGCCTCGTCCTCCACCGCCGTGGTGAACCGGATCCCGCCCTTCGCCGGGTAGCAGAAGTCCACAGTGGACCCGCGCACGGCCACGTGCGAGCACAGCAGCGTCGCCACCCCGTGCGTGCCGTTGTCCGCCGCGTACGTCTCGCCCCCGACCCGGAACACCCCGCGCTCCAGCACGGCCAACGCCACCGCGAGCACCCGCCGCCGCCCGCGCCCCCGCTCGCGCAGCTCCCGCGCGATCTCCTCGCGGAACCCCGGCAGCAGCGGCGCGAGGGCGAGCACCCTCTCGTGCTTCTCCTCGTCCCGGTCCTGCCGCCACCGCTCGTGGTAGAGGTACTGCCGCCGCCCGGCCGCGTCCGTGCCGACCGCCTGGATGTGGCCGTTCGGGTGCGGGCACACCCAGACGTCGCGCCACGCGGGCGGGATGACGAGGGACTTGACGCGGGCGACCGACTCGGGGTCGAGGGGCTCGCCGTCGGCGTCGGTGTAGCTGAACCCGCGGCCGCGCGCACGACGGCGCCAGCCGGGGGTGGACGGGTCGCTGCGGCGCAGTCTCACACCGCGCAGGTTCCCGCCACCGCCGGACCGAAACACCGCCCGCCGGCGACGCCCGCCGGAAATCCGCGACACCGGGATTGAACTTGCGGCCGAGTGGGTATGGGTGCGTCATGACCAAGCCGTGGACCGTGGGCGTCGAGCAGGAGTTCCTCCTCGTCGACCCCGACTCGCGCCGTCCCGTGCCCCTGGCCGAGTCGGTCGCGCAGCACGCGGGTGCGGGGCACGACGTGCAGCGCGAGCTGACGCCGTTCCAGATCGAGGTCGCCACCCCGGTGTGCGAGACCTTGGAGGAGCTGGCCGAGCAGGTCCTGGGCGGGCGGCTGCACCTGGCGAAGGCCGCGCACGCGGCCGGCTGCCGGCTGCTGGCCTCGGCGATCCCGCCGATCGGCACGCTGGGACCGCCGCCGGGCACCGACGACCGCCGCTACCGCATGATGGAGCACTCGCACCGCAAGATCATCGGCGGCCAGGGCGTCTGCGGGATGCACGTGCACGTGGGCGTGCCCGACCGGGACGTCGCGGTCCGCGTGTCGAACGCGCTGCGGCCGTGGCTGCCGACGCTGCTGGCGTTGAGCGCGAACTCGCCGATCGAGCAGGCCGAGGACACCGGTTACGCCAGTTGGCGGACGATCGTGTGGTCGCGGTGGCCGATCAGCGGACCGCCGCCGCACCTGGCGTCGGCCGCGGAGTACGACCGCCTGGTCCACTCGCTGGAGGGCACCGAGGTGCTGCTCGACACCGGAATGGTCTACTGGGACGTGCGCCCGTCCGCGCAGCACCCGACGGTGGAGGTGCGGGTGGCCGACATCCCGATGACGGCGCGGGAGGCGGTGGTCATCGCCGAGATCATCCGGGCGTTCGCCCGCACGGCCGCCGAGTCGCGCGAGCCCGAGCGGGTGGACGACGTGCTGTTGCGGGCCGCCTACTGGCGGGCCGCGCGCGACGGCGTGGACGGCTTGGCCGTCGACCCCCGCACGGGTAGCCTCACGCCGGCCCGCGACCGCCTCGCCGAACTGGTGTCGTGGTGCTCGGACGCGCTGGCGGACGCCTCGGCGTTGTCCACTGTGGAGGATCACCTCACGTGGTTGGGCACGCGGGGCAGCGGCGCCGCCCGGCAGCGGCGGGCCTTCGGCTCGTCGCCCGACGCGCGCACGCTGGTGGACCTGGTCCTGGCCGAAACGGTCGAGGAAGTCGGATGAGGTCTACCGTGAAGGTTTCCGACGCCGCGCCGGCGTCGCTGAGTGAGAGGAGTACCGGCGTGCCAGAACCCGCGGCGACGCTCGCTTCCGTGCGGGTCGACAGACCCTCGGACGGCGTGGTGGTGCTGCACGTGTCGGGCGAGTTGGACACGAGCAGCGCGGACGAGTTGACCAGGCCGCTCACGGAGCACCTCGTCGAGAACGTGCGCGGTGTGGTGGTGGACCTCGGTGGGGTGCGCTTCCTCGGTTCGGCCGGGCTGGAGTCGTTGGTGGTCGGCAACCAGCGGGCGGGGACGCTCGGCGTCCCGCTGGTGCTGGTGGCGACGAGCCGGGCCACCCAGCGGCCGATCGAGGCGACGGGCCTCAGCGCGGTGTTCACCGTCGTCGGTTCCGTGGAAGAGGCGTTGAGCCGGTTCGAGTGACGCCGTTCACCAGAGCCGGCGGACCGTCCTGATGGCGCAGCGCACCGCCCCCACCGGGGGCAGTGCGCCCGCCGGGGCGACCACCCAGCGCGAGGAGGTGGCCGGGATGCGGCTCGGGCCGTGCCAGTAGCGCACGTCGGGCGGCGGCACGTCGCGCGGCGCGGGTTCCGGGTCGGGTCTGGCGAGGAACAGCCAGCGCAGCCGGGGACCGGGGATGGCGAGGATGGGTCCGAGCGGTCCGGCCGAGCGCAGGCAGGTGCTGACCTCGGCCGCCCAGCTCGCGGGTACCTCCACCGCCATCGCGCCCTCGTCCAGCACCAGGGAGTCCAGGGGTTCGTCGACGTGCCACGGCTGCATGCCGATGGATGGTGGCGTCGGCCCGTGTCGGAATTGTGTCCGCGCGCGGCGCGGCGCGTTAATCCTGGCCGATGTCCTCGAACCACAGTTCCGGCTTGGCGGAGATGAATTCGGTCATCATCCGCACGCAGGCCGGATCATCCAGCAGTGTGATTTTCACGCCGTGTTCGGCGAGCCAGTCGTGACCGCCGTGGAACGTGCGTGCTTCGCCGATCACCACATGGGGGATCCCGAACTGGCGAACGAGCCCGCTGCAGTACCAGCAGGGTGACAGCGTGGTGACCATGACCGTGTCGCGGTAGCCGGGGCGGCGGCCGGCGGCGCGGAACGCGGCGGTCTCGGCGTGGGTGGACGCGTCGTCGTCCTGGACGCGCCGGTTGTGGCCGCGGCCGAGGAGCGCGCCGTCGGCGGTGAACAGCGCCGCGCCGATCGGGATGCCGCCCTCGGCGAGCCCGGCCCGCGCTTCGGCGACGGCCACCGCCAGCAGTTCCCGCACGTCCAGGTCCTCGTCCACGGACCCAACCTAGCCGGACGGCGGCCCGGGGTCACGCGCTTCACGCCCCGAAGCAGAGGAACCCGGCGCAGGCGGCGAACGCGGTGTCGCCGTCGCCGCGGTGCGCCTCCTGCGCGCCGGCGAGGGCCTCGGCGGGCGGGCGGCCGGCGCGGAGCCTGCGGTGCAGGTCGACCATCAGCGGGGTGGTGACCTCGGCGGGCACGGGGATGACCGGCGCGACGAGGGTCCGGGTGCCGAGCCCGAGCAGCGCCGCGGTGAACCCCATCAGCTCGTCGCCGGGTCGCACGGCCGACCGGCCCGAGTCGCACGCCGACAGCACGACCCGCGCGGGCGGTGTGCGCAGCCGTTGCAGGTCGTAGACGGTGAGCGGCCCGTCGGCCAGCTCCAGCGCGGAGAACAGCGGGTTGTCCGCGCGGAACGAGCCGTGCGCGGCGACGTGCGCCAGCGGCGCGCCGTCCATCGCGGACGCCACCGCGTCGACCGTGGCCGCGTCGTCCACCAGCACCGACGCCGACCCGGCCAGGGGTGCGACGGCGGCGATCTCGGTCGGGGCGGCGGGCAGCCTCGGCCCGGCCGCCAGCACCGCGCGGTCGTGGGAGACCAGGTCGGAGGTCGCGGCGCGCAGCCACACCGTCGCCGAAGGCACCACGGTGAGCGCGCGGCCCCGGCACGCGGGCAGCACCGACCAGGGCAGGCCGCCGAGCCGCCCGGTCGGGGCGAGGACCAGGGGCCGGTCGTCGAGCCGTCGGCGCAGGGGTTCCAGCAGCCGGTTCTGCAGCAGCCCGGCCGCGTGCTCGGCGCCGGCGCGCACCGCCGTCCGGTCCACGTGCTCGGGCAGCGTCACGAGCCGGTGCAGGGCGAACCGCAGCAGCCGCAGTTCGCGCAGCGCGCCGGCGAGGGGGCCGAGCCGGTGCAGCGACGCCCGGCCGCCCGCCACCACGACGGCCAGCAGCTCGCCCTCGTGGTCGATGTACTCGACCAGCGCCGACCGGCCCAGCGCCCGGGCCAGCTCGTCCACGGCGGGCGGTTTGAACACCGCGCCGCCGCCGCCCGCCTGCCTGGTCAGCTCGCGCACCCGCTGCTCGCCGCGCGCCTGCCGCTGCCGCAGCGCCGACGTGGGACGCCCGTCCGTGGACGCCGCCTCCAGGTCCGCCGTGACGGCGCGCAGCTCGGCGAGCGCGTCGGCCAGCCCGGTGTCCTCCGGCGGCCGGGCCGGCGTCATCCGCAGCGCCCCGGCCCGCCACGCCTCCGCCCAGCTCAGCACCCGTCCGGCCCGGCCGCCGGCGACCGCCGTGCGCAGCCCTTCCAGCGCCAGCGCCTCGCCCTGCGCGCCGCTCAACGCGCGCAGTTCCATCGCGCCCAGCGACACCCGGTACTCGTCCAGCAGGTCGAGCCCGCGCCGCAACGCGATCTGCGCGCCGCGCGCGTTGCCGAGCAGGTCGCGCCGCAGCGCCTCGGCGTACCAGCCCTGCACGCGGTGCGCGGCCGGGCCGCCGCGCCGGGCCGCGCCCGCCGTGGTCAGCTCCGCGACCGCGCGGGACCGGTCGCCGAGGTCGCGCGCCACCAGCGCCGCGTCGACCCGCGCCTCCAGGGCCGCCATCCGCCAGCCCAGCGCGTCGAGCCGGGACGCGACCCTGGTCAACGCGGTCACCAGCGCCCTGGTCCGCTGTCCGCTCAGGTACGCGGCGCGCAGCTCGACGTGCCGCGCGCCCTCCGCCCACACCTCGCGCTTCTGGCGGCGGAAGCCCTTGCGCGCCGCGGTCGCCAGCTCCACCGCCCGGTCCAGCTCGCCTTCCAGCAGGGCGACCCGGGCCCGGTAGAACAACGCCTCCGACCGGGCCAGCACCAGGTCGCCGCCCAGCTCGTCCAGCGCCCGGTCGGCCGCTTCCCGCGCCTCCTCCAGCAGCGGCACGGACACCAGCAGCTCCAGCCGGTTGATCAGCAGCGCGGGCCGCGGCACCGCCAGCCGCCGGTACTCGCGCTCGGCCTCGGCGAACATGGTCAACGCCCGCGGCACGTCGCCCGCGCGGGAGGCGGAGATGCCCGCGTTCCACCGGACGTCGGCGACCGCCAGCGACTGGTCCAGCTCCCGGTACAGGGCGGCCGCCCGGTCGAAGTCCTCGTCCGCCGCGCGCAGCCCGCCGGTGTAGGCGCGCAGCAGCCCCCGGTTGTTGAGCGCGCGCGCCTCCACCAGCCGCTCGCCGAACCGGCGCACCACCTCGATCGCGCCGTTGTACTCGCGCAACGCCTCGTCGTAGCGGCACAGGTAGTGCAGCACCAGCCCCCGCTGCATCCGCCCGCTGCCCGCGTCGACCCCGCGCAGGTGCGGCATCGCCGCGTTGATCGCGCGCAACGCCTGCGCGTGCCGCCCGGTGTTGGACAGCACGAACGCGAGGCTCATCCGCGCCAATGCGGCCGAACGCGCGGACCCGGCTCGTTCGGCGATCCGCACCGAACGCCGCAAATGGCGCAATGCCGCGTCGAAGTCGTGCAACTCGCGCAGCGCGAGGCCGATCGCGCGCTCCGCGGCCGACGCCTCCTCGGCGTCGCCGGACGCCCTCGCCGCCCGCAGCGCGGACCGACCCATCTCGATCGCCGCGCGCGGATCCCGCTGCCGGGCTTCCAGTGCTGCGGCGGCGGAAACCCCTGCCACGCAGCCAGCTTATTACCAAGACCCCTGTGGTAGCTTGCACCAATCCAGCACCCGTCGACGCTGCTGTGAGGCTTCGATGTCCGAACCATCGACTCGCTCCGAGCTGTACCAACTGGCGTTCAACCAGGTCGTCCGGCAGCACAAGACCTATCGGCTGCACGCCGAGCGCGGACGGGAATTCCTCTTCGTCGCGGGCGAGCTGCTGACCATTCCCGAGGACGTCGACCGGGTTCGCCGGAAACTGTCGCAGAACAACATCGACAACGGCCGGGGCGGCGATTTCGCGGGAATGGCGCGGTTGACGCTGTCCCGCAATTCCGACGACATCCCGGCGATCGTACGGCTGCTGCGCGACCCGTTGCAGTGGCCCGGCGAGCGCACGCCGTTCGTGCAGCCGCACCACGTGCTCGTGGGTCACGGCGGCAACATGCACGGCAACCCGGGCGAGCCGCCGCGCGTGCGCTCGTCGCTGCCGGACCCCGACCCGGCCGCGGGCGGCGACGGCCGGGGTGTCGTGGTGGCCGTGGTGGACACGGGCATCTCGCGCACCGCCGCGCAGGACCACCCGCTGTGGCTGGGCACCGCGTTCACGCCGAAGGCGGACGAGGTGGACGCCGCGTACGCGCACGACGACGTGTTCGCCCTCGAAGGCGGGCACGGCACGTTCGTGGCGGGCGTGGTGCGGCAGGCCGCGCCGGGCGTCCGGGTGGACCCGGAGAAGGCGCTGCAGCCCAACGGGCTCGGCACGGAGGAGGACTTCGTGCGGGCGCTGTCGTCGTTCGACGAGAAGAACGTGGCGGTCGTCAACATCTCGCTGGGGTGCTTCACCCAGGACGACGTGGCGTCCGAGCCGGTGCGCCGGGCGGTCGAGGCCCTGCCGCGCGACGTGGTCGTCGTCGCGTCCGCCGGCAACCAGGGCACGAACCGGCCGAGCTGGCCCGCCGCCCTGCCCCGGGTCGTCGCCGTGGCCGCCGTCGCCGAGGACCTGGACGGCAACCGGACCCCCGCGTGCTACTCCAACCACGGGCACTGGGTGGACGCGTGCGCGGTCGGCAACCGGACCAGCACCTACCTCAAGGGCCGCTGGGAGCTGCCGGGCCTGCCCGCCGAGCAGTACGACCGGTTCGCCTACTGGCTGGGCACCTCGTTCGCCGCACCGCACGTCGCCGGCCGCATCGCCGCCACCATGACCAGGCTCTCCCTGACCGCCACCGAGGCCCGCGACCACCTGCTGTCCGACCAACCCGCCTTCTTCCCCGGCTACGGCGTCTTCATCGACTAACCCAACCGAGTGAATCTCGCCTCTCCCACTCCCTTCTCCCGACCCGACCACCCGACCGCGAGGTCGCGTCGACCGTTCGCGTCCTCATCCCCGGCGATCACGCTTTTCGATCGCCGGGGATCAGGGCGCGGACCCGCCGGCGCGGGACGTGGTGGCCGGGATGAGGGCCGCG
>NZ_JBSGBG010000076.1:0-25920 GCF_053601135.1 Actinosynnema sp. NPDC004786
CGGACCGAACGACGAGCCGATGTCCACCAGGCCATCCTCAGCCTGGCCTGCTCGATCATCTGCCTACGGAAACTCATTCTGAACTGATCACTAAGAGCGGGTGAACGGCCCGGGTCATACGGTTTGGCCATAGCCCCCGTCGATGTCCCACCGGACGGCGTCGGCCATCAGGCCGATCATCCCGGAGACCAGGCGGAGCTGGTCGACGTCGCGGATGTCGGCCTCCACCAGCCGGGGCGAGCACACCACGACCGCCACCGCCTGCGCCCGCGACAACGCCACGTTCAACCGGTTGCGGGACAACAGGAAGTCCAGCCCGCGCGGCAGGTCCACCGCGGCCGAGGACGTCATCGTGGTGATCACCACGGGGGCCTCCTGGCCCTGGAACCGGTCCACGGTGCCGACCCGGACGTGCTCGTAGCCGTGCTTCTCCAGCTCCCGCCGCACCAACCGCACCTGGAGGTTGTACGGGGCCACCACCAGGATGTCCGAGTCGTCCAACGCGCGCGCGTCCGGACCGTCCGTCCACATGCGACCCATCAGCGAGCGCACCACGCCCACCACGGCCGCGGCCTCCTCGATCGAGGAGGTGGTGTTGTGCGAGTGCGGTACGGAGTGGACGTACACACCGGACGGCACGCCGTCGATGCCGCGCGCGGCGGCGCTGGGGTGGGCGTGCAGCAGGCCGGCGTACGACAGGTTCGACACCGGCGCGCACACCGCCGGGTGCATGCGCCGCGTCTGGTCGAGGAAGTAGCCCAGCTCCGGCGGGATGACGTCGGCGTCGCCGATCAGGTGCCCCAGCGCCGACGCCTCCGCGCCGGCCGGGTGCGTGCCCTGCACGACCTGCGGCAGCTGCTGCGGGTCGCCGAGCAGCACCAGGTTGCGCGCGCACGTGGACACGGCGAGCGCGTCGGCCAGCGCGAACTGCCCGGCCTCGTCCACGATCAGCACGTCGAACGGCCGTTCCCGCAGCGCGGCGTTGGCGAACGTCCACGCCGTGCCGCCCACCAGGTGCCCGCCGCCCTGGTCGTCGCGCCACCGCACCAGCGCCGGGTTGTCGCGCGGCTGCTCCCACGCGCAGTCCTTGACGGGCGCGCCCTTCGCCCGCTTGGCCGTCGGGATCGGCACGCCCAGCTCGCGGCCCGCCGCCAACGCCGCGCTCAGCACGTTCTCCACCGCCTTGTGGCTGGTGGAGGTCACGCCGACGCTCCGTCCGCCGCGGATCAGGTGCGCGATCAGCCGTCCCGCCAGGTAGGTCTTGCCCGCGCCCGGCGGGCCCTGCACGGCCAGCGTGGAGCCGTCCAGGGCGTCCACCGCCGCGATGACGTCCGCGATCAGGTCGTCGCCGCGCGGCAGCGCGCCCGTCCTCAGCCGGGGCGGCGTGCGGCGGACGAGGTCGACGCCGGGGTGGGGCGGCAGTTCCGGCAGCCCGTCCACGACGGCGCGGGCCAGGTCGTACACCGCCTCGTCCTTCGGCGTGGGGCGGACCGGGCTGCCCGGCAGCACCGCGAGGGGCCGGTCGTGGTGCACGTCGTCGGGCGCGACGCTCTCCAGCACCACCAGGTCCTCGGCCGACTCGGCGAGCACGACCGCGTCCCGGGCGACGTTCGCGGGCGTGCCGGGGTAGAGCAGCCGGACCTGGTCGCCCTTGGCGAACGGGTGCGGCCGGTCCGGGTCGCACCACACGCGCACCTCGCGCTTGGCCTTGCGCACCCGCCCGGACGGCATCTCCCAGTCCTGCGCCCGCACCGACACCGGCACCGCGCACGCGCTGTCGGACTCCAGCTCGCTCAGCGGCGCGGCCACCTGCCGGAAGAAGTCCCACCACGCCGGGTTCGTCTCGCGCCGGTGGTAGCCGACGGCGGCGGCGAGCAGCGCGCGTGCCCGTTCGTCGTCGGTCGCCTCCGCCGGGTTGTCCGGCAGCCCCTCCAGCAGCGGGTCCACCACGGCGGCGAGGCGTTCGGCGCGTTCGGCCCGGCGTTGGGCGGCCAGCTCGTCCTCGATCTCCTCGGTGAACGACGGCTCCGGCACGTGCGGCTCGATGCCCGCCTCCGCGCGGACCTCCAGCAGGAACCGGTAGAGCCGCAGCGTGGAGACGCAGTCGTAGGCGTTGTAGTCGGCGATGCCGGAGAGCACGTCCTCGGCGCGCGGCGGGTCCGCGTCGCGCAGCGCCAGGAACTCCTCGTACGCCTCGATGCTGGAGACGGCGGTCGTCACCTCGCCCGCGCGTGCCCCGGGCATGTAGAGCGGTTCGAGGTACTTGATCGAGTACGACCGCTGGGACACGCGCAGCGCCTTGCGCACGACGGAGTACAGGTCGACCAGCGCGCCGGAGCGCAGCAGGTGGTCCACCGCGTCCTCCCGGGTGCCGTGCAGGGCGGCGAGCTTCTTGAGGGCGTTCACCTCGTACGGCGCGTAGTGGTAGACGTGCGCGTCCGGGTGCTGTTCGAGCGTCCTGGTGGCGAAGTCGACGAACCGCTCGAACGCCGCCTTCTCCTGCGGCCGGGTGTGCGCCCAGAAGGGCGTGAACCGCTCCTCGGCGTCCACCACGCCGAACAGGTACTCCAGGCCCTCGCCGTTGAGCGCGAACGGGTCGCCCTCCATGTCGAAGAACAGGTCGCCGGGGCTCGGCACGGGCAGGCCGGCCAGGGCCTCGGGGGCGACGACCTCGTAGGCGACCTTGCCGACCGGGTCGTCCTCGGTGCGGGAGTCGTCCTGGATGACCTGGAGCGCGGCCTGGGCGCGCAGGCCGGTGAACGTGGCGGCGGACATCGTGGCGGGGCGGTCGGCGCGGGTGGCGTTGGCGAGGGCGTCGATCGTGCCGAGGCCGGCGGCGGCGAGCTTGCGGCGCTGGTCGGCGCGGATGCCGGCGACGAGCGACAGGTCGCGGTCGCGTTCCCGGCCGCCGGCGCAGTGCCGGCCGAACCGGCAGGTGGCGCAGGCCGGGCGTTCGTCGGCCCAGAGGCGTTCGGGCAGGGACGGCGGCGCGGCGAGGCGGGTCCTCAGCCGGGCCTGGAGGTCGCGGACCAGGGGGAGGAAGTCGGCGACCTGGAACGACTTGGTGGTGCCGTCGCCGAGGAGCAGGTGCATGGCGGGGCCGGCGTGCGGGCCCAGGGCGGCCGCGTAGGCGGTGAGCTGGACGACGGCGGCCGGGGTGGCGTGCCGGGCGAGCTTGGCGTCGTGCGGCTCGTAGCCGCGGTCGGTGGCGACCAGGAAGTCGGCGCGGCCGTGGAAGCCGTCGGCGTAGAAGACGGCCTGGTAGATCACCGGCGCGCGGGCCGCGAGGGCGTCGGCCGTCAGGGCGGCGGCGTGCGTGAGGGCTTCGTGGGTCGGCGCGGGCTGCGGGATCTCGACCACGTCGTGCTCGGCCCGGAACCGGGCCAGGACCGCCTGCTCGTGCGCGAGGCCGTGCCGGGTGGCGAGCGTGGTGGGCCGGTCGTCCGGCAGGGGCGCGCCGGGGAGGCCGGCGGCCAGGGCGTGCGCGAGGCGGCTGCGGTGGTCGCACTCCACCAGGTCCACCAGGTCCGCGGGGGAGTGCACCAGGTGGCCGTCGGCGGTGAGCATGGCGGGCAGTATCGCGGCCGAACGGCTCGACCCGGCGGACCGCGCCCGGCGAGTCGCCGCACCGTGCCCCGCGCCACGTCCCGAACGTAGAACTCACGCGTTCCGAACGTAGGACACGCACGACCTGAACGTAGGACACGCGCGGCCTGAGCGTTCGACTCTCGCGTGAGTCCTACGTTCGGAACGCGTGTGTCCTACGTTCGGGTCGGGTGAGGTGAGCGTTCAGGGGAGGGGGCCGTGGGCGGCGCGCCAGCGGGCCCGGTGGGCGGTGGCCTCGGCTTCGGCGGCGGCCAGGGCGGCGGCGGGAAGGGGTTCGGCGCACCAGGCGCGCAGGACGTCGGCCATCTCGGTGACGAACGCGTGGCCGGTCGGGGTGAGGTGGCCGCAGGCCAGCAGCGTTTCGGCGGTGACGAGGGCCGCCGAGCGCCAGCGCGCGTACTCCGCCTGCGCGGCCGGGCCGGGACGGCCACGCCAGAAGCCCGCCACGCCCAGGTGCGCGTACGTGCCGTGCAGCAGGCCGGCGGCCGGGCGGGGGTCTTCCCGCCACGGGGCGTAGAACACCGCGTCCCGACCCGGCTCCACCAGCGGGAACAGGTCCATCAACGCCACCAGCTTGCTGTGCTGCGCCTCGTGCACGAGCGTCACGGCCAGCGTCTCCGCGTCCGGCGTCGGCGACAGGAACACGCACCCGAACGCGTCCGCCACGGTGGCGCTGCTGGTCCCCGTCGGCGACGACGGCATCGGCGTCACCACCGACACCACCTCGGCGAACTCCGCCGCGAGCGCCGGGTGGTCGCGCGCCAGCAGGTCCCACGCCGCCCCGAGCGACGCGCGCCACCGCGGCAGGTCCACCGACGGGGCCACCGACAGCCCGTCCGGCACCCCGCCGCCGTGCCACAGGTCCACCTGCAGCGTCACCCCGCCCAGCGCCACCTCCGGCAGCGGCGAGTACGCCAACCCCGGACCCACCACCACGCCCAACGACGGCAGCGAGAACACCTCCACCGGCGGGAACTCCAGGTCCACCGCCACCCCGGCCCGCACCGCCGCCGCGGCCGCCGTGAACGCCAGCTCCGCCGGCCGCGCGGCGTCGCCCCGCCGCATCGCCAACGCCGTCCGCGTCGCCCACGCCCCGACCGACGGGTGGTCCAGCACCCGGTCCACCGCCTCCGGCGCCACCCGCGCCACCTCGCGCAACGCCGCGAACGCCGGCCGCGCCGCCGGGTCCCGGGCGATCGACCGGATCAGCAGCAACGTCCGGCTGCGCCGCGCCCGCCGCAACGTGCGCACCGCCGACGCGCCGCCACCGCCCCGCGCGAGCGCGACGAAGTCCGCGGCCGGCACCCGGAACGGCGCGATGGTCACGCCAGCGCCGCCAGGTCCGACGCGACCCGCGACCGCACGTGCCCGATCAGCCGCGCGAGGTCCGGGCAGTACACCGACGGCCGGTCGAACCCGCCGCCCTCCCGGAACCGGTGCGCCCGCAGCCCGCCGCCGCACGCCGACACCACCGGGCACCCCCGGCACTCGGCCGACAACCCGGCCAACCCGGAACGCCCGGCCCGCACGTCCGGCAGGTCCAACGCCGCGTCGAACGGGTCGCGCGCGACGTGCAGCCCGGTCGCCGAAGCCTCGGGCGACGACGACGCGAGGATGTCCGACGCCTCCACCGTGCCGTCGGTCTCCACCACCACCTGCGCCGACGGGCTCAACCCGATCCCCTCCACCCCCGAACGCCCTCCCAGCAGCACCGCCAGCAGCTCCTCGAACAGCCGCACCCGGGTGCGCGGCCTGCCGTACCAGACGTCGAACACGGCGATCAGCCAGTCGGCGTACGGCGTCGCGGCCGGGTCGGCGACGCGCCCCGGCGGCGGCGCGGACCAGTTCCCGTGCGGCAGCAGGAAATCGACCGCGGGCGGCGCGAAACCCAGCAACGACTCGTAGACCCGCACCGGGTCCTCCCGCACGTCCACCACGCACAGCAGGCCGCCGTACACCTCCGGGAAGGACCGCAACGACTCCAGCGCCGCGCGCACCGACGCCCAACTGCCGCCGCCGTCCGGCCGCACGCGGTGCCGGTCGTGCGCTTCCGGCGTGCCGTCCACGCTCACCCCGACCCGCACGCCGAGCGCGGAGAACAACCCCAGGAATTCGCGGTCCAGCAATGTCGCGTTGGTCTGCACCGAGAACCGCACCCGCGCCGGCACGGCGGAACGGAACCGCGTCACCAACGACTCGATCGCGGCCCGGCCGAACAGCAACGGCTCACCGCCGTGCAACACCACTTCGACTTCGGGCAGACCGTGCGCGCGTACGTGTTCGGCCACCCGGTCGGCGGTGTGCGCCACGATCTCCGGCGACATCGCCCGCGGTCGCGAACGCCACCGCTGGTCGGCCAGTTCGTACACGTAGCAGTAGTCGCACGCCAGGTTGCACCTGCTGTGCACCTTGAGCACGAACTGGCGGAACGGCAACCCATTCGCCGAGTCCACCGTCAACGACCCCCCGGGCAATCCGGCCACGCCCCGCCCATTCGACACACCCCCACCAGCAATCAAACACAGCGCGCCGCCCGCTACCTCCGCCGATCGGAGGATTCCCGACGGTGACCGTTGTCGTTCACTACGATGGGAACCGCGCCGCCGGCGTCGCCGGCAATCGGGCGACTGCGGGTGAACCGCAGCATTGCGGTGAGGGGGTACGTCGCACATGGCTTCCGAACCCGTCCTGGAGTCCGAACTCCTCGACGTCACGGGTGTGGACCTGGCCCGGCTGGCGGAGTTGCCGGACACCGCGCTGCGCGCCGCGCTGCACCGGATCCTCGCGGAGAACGCCGAACTGCCCACCCGGTTCGCCGCGTTCGAGAGTTCCCTGTGACGACCGCCGCCCCGCGCGGGGCCGTTCGGGTGCAGCGGGGCTGAGTCGCGGGCGCGCGGTCGCCGTCACCGGTATCCCCCAGTCCCCACGCCGCCCTGGAGCAGCAGATGAGCACCCCGCGCACCACCCCGGCCCGCACCGGGGTCACCGCCTTCCTGTCGGCGACCGGCGGCACCGGTCGCACCAGCGCGGTGGCGAACCTGGCGTGGGTGCTCGCCGCGGCCGGCCAACGCGTCCTGGTCGTGGACTGGGGCTCGGAGGTGCCGCGGGTGCGCGAGTACCTGGAGCCGTTCCTGGTGGAACGCCTCGCGTTACCCGACGCCCTGGGGCGCGGCCTGGTCGCCGCGTACCGGGGCGACGCCCCGGGCGAGGACGACACCGCGCCCGCCGTCGAGCGGTTCGCGCCGCCCGCCGGCGACGTCGCCGAACCCGGCCACGTCGACGTGGTGTCGCCGGCGGCGACCGACGCGGCCGGCCGTCCCCGGCCCGAGACCCGGCACGGCGACCCGGGCGTGGTCGCGGACCTGCGCGCCCGGCTGGCCGAGTCGGACTACGACCAGGTGCTGATCGACGCGCCCACCGGCGCGGGCGACGAGTCGCTGACGCTGATCGCGACGCTGTGCGAGCTGGCCGTGGTGTGCTTCCGCCCGCGTCCCCGCGCCATCGCCGACGCGGCGGACCTGGCCGCGCGGCTGCGCAAGCGCGCCCCGATCCGGATCGACGTGGTGCCGGTGGCGACGCTGTTCGACGACGCCGACGAGCTGTCGCGGGCGCAGCGGATCCGGTCCGCGATCCACGCGGCGTTCGCGGAACTGCTGGCGGGGCAGGCGAAGCGGGTGCCCGACGGCGGCACGGTGGAGATCCCGTACCGCCCGTTCGACGCGTTCGACCCGCTGCTGGCGATCCTGGTCGAGGAACCCGCGGGCGGCGGGGCGCTGGAGGCCCAGTACGGCCGGCTCGCCGCGGCCGTGACGGGCGGCGCGGTGACCGAGGTCGTGCCCGTGTCGCCGGTGCTGCGCGCCCGCTACCGGCGGGTGTTCGGGCTGACGTCCACCACCGAGCCGGACCGCGTGGTCCTGGTGCACGCGCCCCGTGACCGGGCCTGGGCGGACTGGGTGCGCGGCCAGCTGGAACGCGCGGGCGCGCAGGTCCGCCGCCTGGCCGACGCGGGGGAGTGGTTCGCCGCCGACGTGCCGCCGGGCGTGGTGGTCCTGTCGTCGCCGCACCTCGGCCCGCTGGAGCTGCCCGCCGTGCCGCTGACCGTGCTGCGGCTGCACCTGTCGGAGGACGCGGCCCCGCACGGCGCGCTGGCCGCGCACGAGCACACCCCGGACACGCTGGCCGCCCGGCTGCTCGCCCACTTCGGCCTGATCGACCGGCCCGGCACGGTGCACGAGCCCGGCATGAGGGTGCCCGGCAGCGACCCGAACGTGTTCGAGCTGCCGCCCCGCCACCCCGGCTTCGTGGGCCGGGACGACGAGCTGGAGGCGTTGCGGGACCGGTTCGTCGCGGCGGGCGACGCGCGGGCCGTGGTGACGGTCAACGGCGCGCCCGGCGTCGGCAAGAGCGAGCTGGCGCTGGAGTACGCCTACCGGTTCTCGTCGGACTACGCGGCGGTGTGGTGGCTGTCCGCGCACGACCGGCAGTCGGTGCTGACGGGCCTCGCCGAGCTGGCGGTCCGGCTGCACCAGCCCGGCTCCACCGACTACGGCACGCTGTCCGCGCTGGAACGGCTGGCGAACGACCCGGCGTACGCCCGGTTCCTGCTGGTCTACGACAACGTGGACGACCCGGGCTCGATCGCCGACCTGCTGCCCGCCGGCGCCGCGGGGCACGTGCTGATCACCGCCCGACCGGCGGCCGGGCAGGCCGTCGAGCTGGTGCCGATGCGGCCCGACGACAGCACCCGCCTGCTGCTGGACCGAGTGCCCGGCCTCACCGCGGCCGACGCGCGGCGGGTCGCGGACGCGGTCGAGCACCTGCCCCTGGCGCTGGACCTCGCGTCCTCGTGGCTCGGCGAGGTGGCCCGGCTGGAGGTGGCCGCGGGCGCCCGCGACGCCGACGCCGCGACCTGGGCCACGCGGACCCTGTTCGAACGCCTTGAACGGTCCGAAGTGGATGGTGTGGCGCGGGTCGTCGACATCGCGGTGGACGCGTTGCGCGGCAGCGCCACCGGGCGGCTGGCGGTGCTGGTCGCGGAGCTGTGCGCGTTCCTGTCGCCGGAGGGCGCGGACCTGGGGCTGGTGCGCTCGCCCGCGTTCCTCGGCCGCGTGGTCGCGGCGGGCGGCGTGGACGCCGAGCCGCTGGAGCTGGACGCGGCCGAGATCGACCGGGTGCTCTGGTACGGCGCGCGCTACGGGTTGTTCCGGGTCGACTGGGGCGACCAGTACTCGCTGCGGCTGCACCGCGTCGTGCAGCGCGCGTTGCGCGACCGGATGACCCCGGCCGAGGGGGCACAACGGCAGGCCGACGTGCTGAGCGCGCTCGCCGCGCTGGCGCCCACGGAGGTGGAGGACAAGTCGCCCACGCGGCGGGCGCGGTTCGCGGAGCTGCAGAAGCACGTCATCCCGTCCGGCGCGCTGGACAGCGGCGATCCCCGGGTGCGCCGCTGGCTGGTCAACCAGGTGCGGTTCCTGTTCACCGACGGCGGCGCGGGCGTGCGGCGGGCCGCGCTGGGACCGGGCCGGGCGCTGCTGGAGGCGTGGACCCGCGCGTTCGGCACGGCCGACCCGCTGCGCAACCGGCTCGCCACCGAGCTGGCCAACGTGCACCGCGTGCTCGGCGAGCCGACGGAGGCGCTGCGGCTGGACGACCTCGCGTTGGCCCAGCAGCGGCGGGCCCTGGACCTCACCCACCCGCGCCCGCTGATCACCGCCCGCGGCCGGGGCGGCGACCTGCGCGGGCTCGGCCTGTTCGCCGAGGCGCTGGCCGAGGACCAGGCCACCTGGGAGGGCCTGCGCTCGGTGCTCGGCGACGACCACCCCGAGACCCGCCGGGCCGCGAACAACCTGGCGTCGTCGATGTTCCTGTCCGGCGACGCGGCGGGCGCGCTCGCGCTGGAGGAGGACAACTACCGCAGGCGTCGCCGGCTGTTCGGCACGGGGGACGAGCGGACCTGGGCCACGCTCGCCCAGATCGGGCTCTACCAGCGCGAACTCGGCCGCTACCCGGAGGCGCTCGACTCCCTGCTGCACGCCTCGCAGCAGCTCCAGGCGCTGCGGCACGAGCTGAACCAGGCGCAGGTCGGCGTGCAGTGGAACCGGGCGATCGCGTTGCGGCTCGTGGGCCGGGCCAAGGAGGCCAAGGAGCGCACCGGCAAGGCGTTGCGGGACTACCGCGAACTGCTCGGCCCGCACCACCCGTACACGCTGGGCTGCGCGCTCAGCTTCGCCGCCGACCACCGCCGGGTCGGCGTGGACGCGGAGCTGGCCGTGGAGCTGGCGCGCACCGCGCTGACCGGCTTCCAGCGGCACGTCGAGCTGCGCGACGATCACCCGTTCGTGGCGTTGTGCGAGTTGGGCCTGGGGTTGGCGCTGCGCGCGGCGGGCGACCACGCCGGCGCGGTGGGCCACGTGGAGGCCGCGGTGCTGGTGCTGCGCGACCGCCTCGGCGACACGCACCCGTGGACGCTCGCGGCGGCCGTGGACGAGGCCCGGGTGCACGCGGCGGCCGGCGCGGCGGACCGGGCGGCCGAACTGATCGCCGAGGCGCACACCGACTGCCTGGAGTTCCTGGGGCACGATCACCCGCACACCGCCGCGGCGGCGCACAACCTGCGGCTCGCGGCGCACCCGACCGACCAGGACTGGCGGGAGTGCGATGTCGACATCCCGCACACGTGAGCGCCCAGGAGGGACCGGCGTGGAGCTGCACGAGGAGCAGGCCGAGCACGTCGGCCCGGAGTTCGACCTGACCAGGCAGGCGTGCCGGGAGGCGGTGGCCGACAGCCCCGCGCTGCACTACCTCGCGCACTACAGCAGCGGGGTGTTCGACTTCGGCGTCGACGTGCTCGGCGACCCGCCGCCCGCACCGGACGCGCTGCCCGGCGGCACCCGCCGCGAGGAGCTGAAGCGGCTCGGCAGGCACCTCACGTTCCAGGTCGCCACGCTGGACCGGGCGTTGCAGGAGGTCCGCACCGGCCGGCTCATCCGCACCGTGCTGCACACCGACGAGGGGGCGCTGTTCTGCGACTCCGTCGTGCCGACCGAGCACGTCGTCGGCCTGGTGCTGGACCACGCGGGCGCGGGGCCGCTGTTCACCCACCCGGCGGTGGAGGAGGCCGACCGGGCGGTGTCGGGGCTCGCCACCCGGCTGCGCCGCCAGCTCAGCCTCGGCTCGCTCAACCCGGGCGGGTGGGAGAGCGCGGCGGACGACGAGCCCCTGCCGGTGCGGGAGGGGGTCAGGCCGCACGTGACGGCGGGCGACGGCCCGCTGACCGCGTGCCTGGCCGCGGTGCGGGCGCAGGACCTGCACCTGGTCGCGCACGTGGCGGGCGGCGAGGTGCGGGCGATGGCCGACTGCCTCGGCGACCCGTCGCTGTCGCCGTTCTTCAAGCAGATCACGGTGGACGCGCGCCGCCGCTTCTACCACGGGTTCGCGCAGGAGCTGGGCGCGTTGGCGACCAGGCTGAACCGGGCGGTGAACCCGGTCGTCGGCGGGCTGCTGGAACGGCTCGTGCTGGACGTCGAGATGGGCGCGGTCTTCTACTACCGGCTGCGCGCCGGGGAGTACCTCGTGGGCGTGACGATCGACCAGTCCCGGGTGCGCGCGGCGGACGAGCGGATGTCCGCCCTGGCGGAGGAACTCACTCCGATCGGTCCTTGAACGCCCCCGCACCCCTGCTTACCGTGGGACGGTGACGCCGGTGATCCGTTCGGTCGCGCTCTTGTCGGCCCTGGGCGCGGGATGGCTGGCGGCGGCCGGGGCGGGGCTCGACGAGGTCGACCGGTCACCGGTGTACGGGTTCTTCATCACCGCGTTGTTGGGGTTCGGCCTCTACGCGAGCACGAGCGGCATCGTCATCGCGGAGTTCCGCCGGCAGCTCGGCACCGTGGTGGTCGCGGTGACCCTGGGCGTGCTCGCGAAGGTCGCGCTCATCTTCGGCGCGGTGTTCTTCGTGTTCCGGGAGCCGGAGCACCTCGTGCTCGCGGTGGCGGTGGCGCAGATCGACCCGCTGTCGGTGGCCGCGATGCGGGCCGGGTCGCGGATGTCGGACTCGGCGAAGGCGCTGCTGTCGGCGTGGGCATCGTTCGACGACCCGATCACCGTGCTGCTGACCGTGTACCTGACCGCGTTCGCGCTGCGGGGCGGCGCGGTCGGCGGCGTCGGGTCGTTCGCGGTGAACCTGCTGCTCAACCTGGCGTTGGCCGGGGTGGCGTTCGTGCTGTGGGCGCTGGTGCGCGGTCGGGTGCGGCGGGCCGAGGCCGGTGGGCGCGCGGTCCGGTACGCGGTGCGCGCGGTGATGGTGGTGGCGGTCCTGGCGCTCGGGTTCGTCGCGGTGCAGCACTCGTTGCTGCTGGCGCTGGCGTTGCTGGGGCTGTTCTTCCGGCCGGACCTCGGGCGGTGGGTCGACGGGCTGGCCGAGGTGGGCATGTTCCTGGCGACCGCCGCGGTCGGGCTCGTGCTGGCCGCCGAGTTCAGCTGGGCGCTGGCCGGGGTGGGCGCGGTGCTCGGGGTGGCGGCGTTCGGCGCGCAGGCGGTGGTGGCGTTCGCGCTGACCGTGCCGCGGCAGTGGCGCGGCGACCGGGTGCGGCTCGCGTTGGGCCAGCAGAACGGGCTGACCGCGATCATCCTCGCGTTGCTGCTGGAACCGACGTTCCCGGGCGCGATCGCCGTGGTCGCACCGGCCGTGATCGTGGTGAACCTGCTCCACGCCGCCGCCAACGGCCTCCACGACCGCCTGACCTCACCAACCCCCACCCTCGCCCGCTCCACCGGCCCCTCGCCCCACCCCACCCCGTCCACGCCCTGAACGCTCACCTCACGCATCCCGAACGTAGGACACGCGCGTTCCGAACGTAGGACTCACGCGAGAGTCGTACGTTCAGGCCGCGCGTGTCCTACGTTCGGAACAGGCGTGTCCTACGTTGGGGTGCCCCGAGTTCGCCGTTCAGGTCAGGCGCGGGGCGCGGACGACGGCACGGCGGACGCGCGGGCTCAGGTTGGACAGGGCCTCGTGCACGCGGGCGCGCCGCGACCCCTGGCCCACCTCGGCCACCAGGCCGCCCGCCCGCGCCGACCACGGCGGCAGCGTGAACAGCGGCTCCAGCAGGAACAGCGGCAGGAACTCCACGATCCCGTCGTAGATGCCGCACAGGTCGTCCAGCCGGTCCTCCGCGTCGTCGTCCTCGGCCGACTGGTACCACTGCGACACCGCCGCCCGGAACGCCCGCACGGCCTGGCGCAGGAACACCGCCTGCGCCGCCGCCTGGGTGAACTCCGGCGTCCGCAGCCGCCGGTGCACCGCCTCCTGCGTCGTGGTCGGCGCGTGGTCGAACGCCTCCTGGAACATCACGTCGACCTGGGTCAGGTCGTCCAGCGCGTCCACCGCGTCCCGGAACAGCCGCTCCACCTCGCCGGGCAACCGGCCGGCCGCGGGTTCCGCCGCACGGCCCGGCGTCCCGCCCGCCATCGCCTCCAGCTGCCGCTGGATCGCGCCGAGCTGCCGGTCCGACGACGCCCGCACGCCGTCCATGTGCTCGGCCAGGTGCTCGATGAACCCGTAGATGCCCGACTGCTGCCGGGCCAACTGGTCCATCCGCAGCCGCAACGCGGACATCGGGTCCGTGTCGCCGCCCAACCGCCTGCTCGTCGCGCCCATCAGCGCCTTGAAGTCCTCGGCGAACGTCCGGTCGACGTACACCAGCGGCTCGCCGCCCAGCAGCTCCCGCAACTGGATCGCCACGCCGTCCGCCAGCACCCCGTTGACCAGCAGGATCAGCTCGGCGTCCGGCTCGGCCTCGCGCACCGCCGAGATCCGCCGCACCACCGCGCCCACGTCGGCGTTGTCCAGCAGCGACCCGGTGATCAGCACGGCGCAGCCGGCGCGGTGCTCCGGGAACGTGACCCAGAAGTCCGCCAGCGAGTCCTCGGCCACGCCCAGCAGGTGCCGGTGCAGGTAGTCCAGGCCGCCCGCGTCGAGCAGCCGCCGCACCACGCCGTCGATGTCGTCGGAGCTGAGCGACCCGAACAGCTCGCGCGCCGCCTGCCGCACCATGTCCTCGGTGACCGCGAAGCCGTGCCCCGGCGTGCGGGACGCGTCGTCGGCCATCCGGAACACCCGGTGGCACAGCCGGATCACGTTGCGCGCGTTGCCGCGGGCGAGGTCACGCAGGTAGCGCGCGGTGTCGACGGTGAACGGCGCGAGCTGCGGCGTGCCGAACACCTGCTCCTGCGCCAGCGTGATGAACTCGCGCACCTCGCGCCGGCTGAGCCCGGACATCACCACGGTGAACGGGATGCGCTGCCGCACCGACGGCGGCAGCACGGACTTGAAGTCCGGCAGCCCGCACAGCACCAGGCACGCCCCGGCCTTCGCGAACACCTGCAGCAACGTCTGGAACGCGGCCATCGTGCGCGCCTGCGGCCGGCTGTCGGCGGAGAAGATCTTGTCCAGCTCGTCGATCGCCAGCACGAACCGCCGCTGCCTGCCGCCGAACAGCAGGGCGAACACGCCCATCGCCTCCAGCGCCGCCACCTCGGTGTCGATCGGCGTGGCGATGCCCCGTTCGACCAGCACCTGGTCGGGCGCGCCGCCGAGCAGCCACGACCACACCGAGTGCTCGAACCCCGGCCGCAGCAGGAGCGTGAGCGCGGTGCCGAAGTTCTTGTTGTTGGTGACCTCGCGCAGCGTGTCCTGGACCTTGCGCAGCAGCGCGCTCTCCATCAGGCCGAGCCGCTCCACGACCTCCTGCGGCTCCAACTGCCTGCTGCCCAGCCACTCCAGCATGTCGCTGGTCAGGCCGCTGCTCTGCAGGGAATCGGCGACGATGTCCGCGTAGTACTCGCTGACCTGGGCGCGCACGCCCTCGCGGCCGAGCTTCTGCATGAACCGCCGGTACAGCTCGATGAAGCTCTCCGCGGTCGCGTCGAGGTACAGCGCGTGCGTCGGGTCGGCCAGCACCTCCCGCGCGTGCCGGACCAGCCGCACGGCGAGGTGCGTCTTGCCCGTGCCGTAGTCCCCCAGCACGGCCACGACGGTGCCGGAGCGGTCGCGCCCGCCGCGCGCGGGCGGCGCGTCGAGGTAGGAGGTCAGGTGCGCGAGCGCCTGCCGCGTCGCGTCGGTGGTGATCGCCACGTCGACCGCGTCGGGGTCGGCGTCGAAATCCGTGATCCGGGCGACCGCCATCGGCGAGAAGGGGTTCTTCCGCGGGGGCGGGAGATCGCTGCCAACGCTCATGGCCCATTCCCCAGTCCGGTCCGGGACCTGGTGTTCAGGAACGCCCTGATGTCCTCGACGGTCACCAGGTCGGTCTCGGTGTAACCCAGTCCCGTTTCGAGTTTGTGCTCGTACGTGCCGTGCAGGAAGCGCTGCAACATCGCGACCGACTGGCAGTGCTTGGCCACCAGTTCGATCGCGTCGTCGCTCATCCGCGGGAAGGTCCCGGCGGCCGAGTGGCGGGTGAGCCGGTCTTCGGCGAACCGCTGCGCGTCGCCGGGGTCGAGCGGTCCCACGTGCAGGGTGATCGGCGGGACCCACGTTTCCAGTTGGCGCACGACGTCGGCCACCTCGTCCGTGCCCAGGTACGCGGATTCGGCGAGGAAGAGCACCTTCGCGTTGCTCAGCACCCTGGCGTAGCGGATCACTTCGTCCACCAGCTCGTTCGGGCTGGGCAGCAGCAGGATGAGCGCGACCTCCTCGCGCAGCGCCCGGCCCAGGCGGGGGAACACGCGGCGCGGCACGGTTCGGTCGTCCGCGAGCCGGTCCGCGGCCTCCGGCCGCAGCGCGTCGTGGTCCACCAGCAGGTCGAACATCTGGTCGCAGACCTCGACCGTGCGCTCGTCGATGGACAGCTCCCGGTCGGTCGGCAGGCAGCCCGTCAGGTCCAGCACGACCCCGCGCATGCCGCGCCGCGTCAGCTCGCCCACGACCCAGTCCGCGCACCGGTTGACCAGCGCCGTCTTGCCGCACCCCGACTCGCCGGTGACCAGCACCAGGCGGCCGTACTCGAGCATCACGCCCAGGTCGCCCATGTCCTGCCGGAACTGCCGGAAGGCGTCCTCGGCGCCGTCCACGGGCACGTAGTAGTCGCGGTGCGCGGGCCGGTGCCACGGGCGCAGCGGGCGCATCGGGGTGCTCTCCCAGCCCGGCAGCGGGAACGGGTTGACGCGGCGCGCGGTCACCACGTCCACCTCGCGCACCGACCGTCACGGCCACCGCGAACGGGTGTCGCCCGGTCGGCCGATCCCGGTGGCGGCGTCGGGCCGGTCACGCGCGACAGCGCGGCGGCTCGACCGGCCCGCCCGCGGTCCATGCCCACCCCCGTCGCCTCACGGCGGCACAACGAACGCTTCAGCCTACCGACGGAGAGTCGCACACCCGCGCCGGTTCGTTAACCCGGATACCCGATCGGCCCAGTCGCGTTCCTGCTGTCGGGAGTGGACGGAGTCGTCCCGGTGACCGCCTCACCACGCGGACGGCGCGTAGTCCTTCAGGAAGCACCCGTACAGGTCCTCGCCCAGTTCGCCGCGCACGATCGGGTCGTACACCCGGGCCGCGCCGTCGACCAGGTCCAGCGGCGCGTGGAACCCCTCCGCGGCCAGCCGCACCTTCGTCGGGTGCGGCCGTTCGTCGGTGATCCAGCCGGTGTCGACGGCCGTCATCAGGATGCCGTCGGTCGTCAGCATCTCCTCGGCGCTGGTGCGGGTCAGCATGTTCAGCGCGGCCTTGGCCATGTTGGTGTGCGGGTGGCCCGGCCCCTTGTACGCGCGGCTGAACTGCCCCTCCATCGCCGAGACGTTCACCACGTACTTGCGGCGCGCGGGCGAGGCGGCCATCGCCGGGCGGAGTCGGGAGATCAGGATGAACGGCGCGGTGCTGTTGCAGAGCTGCACCTCCAGCAGCTCCACCGGGTCGACCTCGTCCACCCGCTGGACCCAGCTGTTCACGGCCGCCACGTCGGGCACCAGGCCGCCCGCGTCGATCTCCCGGGAGCCGGCGGTCAGCGCCAGCGCCGTCACCGCCGGGATGGTGTCGGCCAACGTGCCGGCCAACGCCACCGGGTGCGCGGAGACCGTGTGCCCGAACGTCACCAGCTCCGGGAGCGGACCCGACGGCAGGGGCGCCGACTCGGCCGCGACCAGCGGCGCGTAGGCGTCGGCCGACCGGCGCACGGTCTGCGCGGCGTTGTTGATCAGGATGTCCAGCGGTCCGGCGGCGGCGACCGAGTCGGCCAGCTGGACCACCTGGGCCGGGTCGCGCAGGTCGATGCCGACCACGCGCAGCCGGTGCAGCCAGTCGGCGCTGTCGGGCATGGACGCGAACCGGCGCACCGCGTCGCGCGGGAACCGGGTCGTGATGGTGGTGTGCGCGCCGTCGCGGAGCAGCCGCAGCGCGATGTACATGCCGATCTTGGCCCGGCCGCCGGTGAGCAGGGCGCGCTTGCCGGTCAGGTCGGCGCTCTGGTCGCGCTTGGCCCGGTTCAGCGCCGCGCAGTCCGGGCAGAGCTGGTGGTAGAACGCGTCCACCTCGGTGTACCGGCGCTTGCACGTGTAGCAGGACCGGGCGCGCAGCAGCGTGCCCGCCTTCGCGCCCGGCTCGGGCTCGCGCAGCAGCAGGCCGCGCGTCTCGTCGTCGATGCGGGACGGCGAGCCGGTCGCGGTCGCCTCGATGACCGCCCGGTCGGCGGCGGTGACGGAGGCGCGGCGTTCGGCCTTGCGGCGCTTGCGGAGGCTCTTCCAGATGCCGGCGGTGGCCCGGCGGACGGCTACCGCGTCGGGGTGCTCGGTGTCCAGTTCGTCCACTTGGGCGAGCACCCTTAGGGCGATTTCCAGCTCGGCGGGGTCAATCGACACGCCCAGCACTCTACCTGCGGCGAAATTCGCCCCCGGACGGGTGAAATTCGCGTGAGGCACCGCTAGGGTGCCCGGCATGCCTACTGCGGGTACCGGCCCACGGGTGCGGCGACTGGCCCACCCCGACGCCGACATCCGGGCGCGTGCCCTCGGCCTGCCCCGCGGCCGCCCGGTCCTCGCCGTGTTCGGCTCGACCGACGCCCTGGGCACCGACCTCGCCGCCGCCGTGCTGCCGGTGCTGCGCGCGGTGCTCGCCGCGGCGGCGAAGGCCGACGCGGTCGTGGTCACGGCGGGCGCCGACGTCGGCGTCACGCACCTGGTGGGCCTGGCCGCGGAGTCGCTGGAGGGCCGGTGGCCACGGCTGGTGGGCGTCGCGCCGTCCGGCCGGGTGGCCGCGGAGGACGCCGAGCCGGCCGAGGGCGAGGTGCGGCTCAACGTGAACCACGACACGGCGGTGCTCGTGCCGGGCTCGACGTGGGGCGAGGAGGTGCCCGCCCTGTTCCGCGCGGTGGACGCCGTGGCCGGGGCGAAGCGCCCGGTGCTCGCGCTGCTGATCGGCGGCGACGATCGGGCGCGGGCCGCGCTGGTCGACCACCTGGGCCGCGACCGGCCGCTGCTCGTGCTGGGCGGCACCGGGGCGCTGGCCGACGAGATCGCCGGCGGCCGGCTCCGCGACACCCCGGTCGACCGGACCGCACCCGCCGACGGCGAGCCCGTCCGGACCGCTGCCGTCAACGCCGCCACCGGGGCCGGAGCCGCGGGGACCGTCGCCGACACCGCTGCCGCCAAGGCCGTCACCGGGGCCGGAGCCGCCGGGACCGCCGCCGACACCGCTTCCCCCGAGGCCGTCGCCAAGACCGAACCCGCCGGGACCGCGGCCGGCACCGGGACCGCACCCGACCACGACGACCTCGCCGTGCTCGTGCGCAGCGGCCAGGTGGCCGCGGTGCACCTGGACGAGGGCCCGGACAAGGTCGTGGCCGTGCTGCGCCGGATCCTGGGCAACCGCCCCGGGACCAGGCCGCGGGCCGACGTGCCGCCGCCCGCCGTGTGGCCGCGGCTGCGGTTCCGGGAGCCCGAGCCGCGTCCCGTGATCGAACCCGGCTACGTGCTCGACTACCCGCTGCTCGCCGACGCGATCCACGAGGCCAACCGGGTGGTCGCGCCCGCGCTGCACGAGTGCGAGGTCGCCGCCCTCCGCGCCCGCGAGCGCGCCCGCCTGCTGGTGGTGCTCGCCGTCGCCGCGGGCTTCGGCGCGACGGTGTTCGCCGCGTTGCAGGTCTGGCTGCGGGACGTGCCGTGGCCCGGCGTGCTGCTGGCCGTGTCCGGCGCGGCGGCGGCGGTGCTCGCGGTCGTCGCCCGCGGCGGCGAGGACCCGGACGCCCGCGTCCGCGCCGAGCGGCTGCGCGCCCTGTACTTCGACCACCTCGCCGCGCCACCCGCGGCCGACGACGCCGAGCGCGAGGAACGCGCCCGCGAGTTGGCCGCCGCCGTGGCGCGGTGCCGGCACGAATCGGTGAGCCGCCCATGACCCGCGTCGCACCCCCCGCGTCGGTGGCCGACGACCACCGCGAGCAGTTCGTCCGCGCCTACCTGCGCCACCGGGTCGGCGAACGGCTCGCCGGGTTCGAGCAGGCCCGCGCCCGCTACACCACCGCCCGGCGGTGGACGACCGGCCTGACCGTGCTGCTGTTCACCGCCGCCGCGGCGTTGGGCGCGGTCGCCGTCGCGGACGGCCGGCACCGCGCGCTGTGGGCGTTCCTGGCCGCGGTCGCGGCGGCCCTGGCCACCGCCGTCACGGTCTGCGAGTCCGCGTTCTCCTTCCACGCGCTGTCACGCCGGTCCGCCGACGGCGTCGCGCTGCTGCACCTGTTGCAGGCCCACGGCGCGCCCGAGGGCGAGGACGGCGTCAACGCGTTCCGCGCCGAGGTCGAGAGCGTGCTCCGGCACGCCGACCGCTGACCGCCGAGCACGCCGCCGTGGCCACCGTGGACGACGTCCGCCGCATCGCGCGGTCGTTGCCGCGCACGGAGGAGGCGGTGGTCCGGGACCGGGTGAAGTTCCGGATCGGGCGGATCGTCTACCTCGCCCTCTCCCGCGACGAGCGGACGCTCGGTTTCGCCTTCCCGAAGGACGAGCGGGACGCGCTGGTCGCCGCCGACCCGGTGAAGTTCCGCCTGCCCGCGCCGTCCGACCTGCGGTACCACTGGGTCGAGTGCGCCCTGGCCGAGGTCGACGTGGACGAGCTGACCGAACTCGTGGTGGACGCGTGGCGGATGTGCGTGCCCAAGCGCGTGGCCGCCGAGCACCTGGGTCGGTAGGCGCGCCGGACCCGTCCCCCCGGCGGAACCGCGGCCTTCCGGAGACCGTCACAGTCGCGTCCATCTCGGTGCAGGGTCGACGCGACTGGGGGCGGTGTGGAGTTCCTGATCCTGGGTCCGGTCGAGGTGCGGCGGGACGGGGCGCAGCCGCGGTCGCCGCGCCGCAAGCCGAGCCAGGTCCTGGCCGTGCTGGCGGCGCACTGCGGCCGGCGGGTGCCGGTGGACCGCCTGCTGGACCTGGTGTGGGGCGAGTCCCTGCCGCCGCGGGCGCGCAAGTCGCTCCAGGTGCACGTCTCCGCGCTGCGCGGCGAGGGCGTGCCGGTCGCGCACCAGGACGGCGGGTACGTGCTGCGGGCCGAGCCGGACCAGGTCGACGCGCTCCGGTTCCGCGACCTGACCGCGCGGGCCGCCGCCACCGCCGACCTGGAACGGCGGCGCGACCTGTACACCCGCGCGCTGGCCCTGTGGCGGGGCACGCCGGTGGCGGGCGCGGAGTCCGAGCCGCTGCGGTCCTGGCTGTGCGCGCCGCTGGAGGCGCAGCACCTGGCCGCCCTCGAAGCGGCCATCGCGACCGACCTGGCGCTGGGCAGGCACGCCCAGGCGGCGCAGGCGCTGACGACGCTGGTGGCCGAGCACCCGCTGTCGGAGAACCTGCGCCAGCAGCTCATGACGGCGCTGCTCGCCTGCGGCCGGCGGACCGAGGCGTTGCGCGTCTTCCAGGACACGCGCCGCACGCTGGCCGACGAGCTGGGCGTGCCGCCGGGGCCGCGGCTGCGCGAGCTGTACCGCGCGGCGCTGGGCGTTTAGGCGCGGCTTTACCGCACGTCGTTAGCGTCGGGCCGCCGGATGCCCGGTGACGGGGATCCGGGCCGCGGGGCGCTGCCGGGCGGCACCGCGACCCGCGGCCCGGATCCCGAGTCGGCGGACCCTCAGCTCGCGGCCACGGTCCACCCGGTCGCGGCGAGCTTCGCGGTCCGGGGGCCGTGCGCCCAGATCCGCTCCTGGTAGGCGCGCAGCAGCGCGGCGTGGATGTCGTCGACGTACTCGGCCACCGCGCAGTCCCGCCGCCACGCCACGGTGACGCGCCGGTGCACCGGGTTGCCCACGATCGGCTTGAGCAGCACGCCCGGCAGGTCGTGGCCGGTCGGGAAGAAGCACGCCACGGTGTGCGCCGAGCGCACCAGCTCAGCGGCCGACGCCGGGTCGACGCCGAAGTGCGCGCAGCGCGGCGTGAAGCCGGCCGCCTCGCAGGCCAGGTGCAGGTCGAGCCGCCCGCCGCCGTAGCTCTCGTCGGGCACCGCCCACTCCTCGTCGGCCAGTTCGGACAGCCGTACCTCGTTGCGCGCGGAAAGCCGGTGCCCGACCGCGATCCCGACCAGCATCGGCTCCGTCACGACGGTCCGGCAGTCCACTTCTTCGGGGATCCGCAGTGGACTCTCCGGGAACTCCGTGACCAGCGCGAGGTCCAGCTTCCCGGTGCGGACCAGGTCGAGCACCGCGTCGCTGGTGCGCTCGATGTGGGTCGTCTGCGGGTGCGTGGGCAGCAACGTGCGGACCACGCCCACCAGCAACGGCGTCAGCGACCCGGCCACACCGCCGAGCCGCACGCCCGCGACGTCGCTCTCCGCGGCCAGCTTGCGCGCCGTGGCGAGCAGGTCGTCGAACCGTTCCACCAGGTCACGGGACCGCAGCACGACGTGGCGGCCCAGTTCGGTCAGCTCGACGCCGTCGGTGCGGCGCAGGAACAACGGACCACCGAAGCCGCGTTCGATGCGGCGCAACTGCGCGGTCAACCCGGCCTGCGCGATCTTGAGCAGGGAGGCGGCTCGGCTGATGCTGCCCGCTTCCGCCACGGTCAGCACGACGTGGAGATGCCTGAGCTCCATGTTCACTGCGGCAGCCTAGGGCAATGAGACAAACCGGCCATCGACCGCGCGCGTACCAGGGGAGGCCGTCCCGTGTCCAGCGGGACACGAGGCGATTGCTCCAACAGGTGCATAACTGACGAGTTATCGCCACCTCACACCTCCCGCCGCGCTCGCCCGTTCCACCACCCTGCTGGTGGCCATGGCCGTCTACCGAGGAGGTGTGAGCGACATGAGGAAAGCGTTGCGGCTGCGACGCCTTTCCCGTCCGCGCGACGACAGGTACCTCTTCGTCCCGCTCGACCACAGCGTCTCGGACGGGCCGGTCGCGCCGCGCGACCGGTGGCACGAGCTGATCGACTCGGTGGTCGTCGGCGGCGCCGACGCCATCATCGTCCACAAAGGACGCGTGCGGACGATCGACCCGGACGTGCTCGCGGGGTGCGCGCTGATCGTCCACCTCAGCGCGGGCACCGCGCACGCCGCCGACACCAACGCCAAGGTGCTGGTCGGCGAAGTGGACGAGGCGCTGCGGCTGGGGGCCGACGCGGTCAGCGTGCACGTGAACATCGGCTCGGACACCGAGGAGCGCCAGCTCGTCGACTTCGGGGTGGTCGCCAAGGCGTGCGACGACTGGAACGTGCCGCTGGTCGCGATGGTCTACCCGCGCGGCCCGCGCATCGCCGACCAGAACGACCCCGCGCTGCTCGCGCACGTGGTCAACATCGCCGTCGACCTGGGCGCGGACCTCGTCAAGACCAACCTCGCGCACCCCGCCGAGCGGATGGCCGAGGTGATCGCGAGCTGCCCGATCCCGGTGCTGGTCGCGGGCGGTCCGGCGACCGGCGGCAGCGTCGTGGACCACGCCCGCACCGCGATGGCGGTCGGCTGCGCGGGACTGGCCGTCGGCCGCCGCGTGTTCACCGCGCCCGCGCCGATGTCGCTGGTCGCGGAACTGGCCTCCATCGTCCACGACGACACCCGGTCGGACCTCGTCCGCGCCATGACGGGTGTCGTGGCCTCGTCCTGACCACGTCCCCCCGCGACCGCCGCCGGCGCCCGGCCCGGCGGCGGGCGGTCGCACGCTCACCCCCTTGGAGAACCGTTGAAGTTCGCCTGGATCGACCTCCGACCCGTCCCCGAAGCGCAGCGCGAAGCCGTCGTGGACGCCGCCGTGCACGCCCGGCTCGCGGGTGTCGTCTCCGACGACCCGGCGCTGCTGGACACGCTGCCGCCCACGATCACCCGGGTGCTCGTCACCGACGCCGCGGTGGACAGCCCGCACCTGGTCACCGTGGTGGTGGACGACCAGGACGCGCTGGAGCGGCTCACCACCGACGCGGCGTTCGTGCAGGTCCGCGACGACCGCACGCTCAAGCTCGCGTGCGCGGCGGCGGTGCGGCTGGGGCACACCGTGGTCGCGTTCACCGACCCGACCAAGATCCCGCTGGAGATCGTCATCGCGGCCGCCGACGGCGCGCCGGGCAAGCTCGTCACCGTCGTGGCCGACCTCGAGGAGGCCGCGATCGTGCTCGACGTGCTGGAGCACGGCTCGGACGGCGTGCTGATGGCGCCGCGGGACGCCAACGACGTGTTCAAGCTGGCCAGGCTGCTGGAGGCCACCACGCCGCCGCTGAACCTGACCACGCTCGTCGTCGACGGCATCGCCCACAACGGCCTGGGCGACCGCGTGTGCGTGGACACCGCGTCGCACTTCCAGGAGGACGAGGGCATCCTGGTCGGCTCGTTCTCCTCGGGCTTCATCCTGTGCTGCAGCGAGACCCACCCGCTGCCCTACATGCCGACCCGGCCGTTCCGGGTCAACGCCGGCGCCCTGCACTCCTACGTGCTCGGCCCGGACAACCGCACCAACTACCTGTCCGAGCTGCGCTCGGGCAGCACGGTGCTCGCCGTCAACTCCGAGGGCCGCACCCGCAAGCTCACCGTCGGTCGGGCCAAGCTCGAGTCGCGCCCGATCCTGACGATCACCGCGCACTCGCCCGAGGGCGTCGAGGTGAGCCTCACCGTGCAGGACGACTGGCACGTGCGGGTGCTCGGCCCCGGCGGGAAGGTCCGCAACGTCACCGAGCTGCAACGCGGTGACGAGCTGCTCGGCTACATCGCGACCGAGCAGCGGCACGTGGGCATCCCCATCGGCGAGTTCTGCAAGGAGACCTGAACCAAGATGCGCGAGTTCGTCACCGACCTGTTGCGCCGCCACGGCGACGACGTGCCGGTGTTCACCCACGAGCACACCACGACCCACGGCGCGTTGCGCGCCGCGGTCGCCGCCGAGGCGAGCCGGTTCGCCGCCTCCGGGGTGGGGGAGGGCAGCGCGGTGGCGCTGCACGTGCCCCCGAGCTTCACCCACCTGGAGGTGGTGCTGGCGCTGTGGGGCCTCGGCGCCCGGGTGATCTCGATCGACCCCCGGCTCACCCCCGCCGAGGTCGACGTGCTGCTCGACCTGACCCGCCCGCAGTTCGTCGTGCGCGGCGTCGCCCGCCACGACGGCGTGTTCCGCGAGCGCCACGAGCTCGTCACCGAGGAGCGGCCCGACGGCCGGCCCGCCGCGACCCGGCACCGGCTCGTCCAGTTCACCTCCGGCTCGACCGGGGTGCCGAAGGTCGTCGGCCGCAGCACCGAGTCGATCATCCGCGAGGTGATGCGGTTCGGCGCGGCCGAGGGCATGCCGGGGCGGGGCGAGCGGATGCTGCTGCTCAACTCGACCGCGCAGAGCTTCGGGCTGATGGGCGGGCTGCTGCACGCGTTGGCCGTCGGCGTGCGGCTGGTGTTCGCCGCGCGGCCGACGGCGGAGGAGGTGCTGCGGACCGCCGCGCGGCACGAGGTCGACTTCGTCACCGGCGTGCCGCACCACTTCGAGCTGCTCGCCGAGGCCGCCGACCGGTCCGCGCTGCGCACCGTGCGGGGCGCGTTCGCGGGCGGCGAGCTGATGCGGCCGGACGTGGCCGAGCGGTTCGCCGACGCGTACGGGTTCCGGGTCGGGGAGTGCTTCGGCACCACCGAGACCGGCGCGCTCACCATGGACGTGACGGGGACGAGCCGGCCGTCCGTGGGCCGGCCGCTGTCCGACACCACGATCCGGGTGCGGGACGGCCTGGTGGAGGTCGCGCTCGACCAGTCGCCGTACCTGGACGACGGCGACCACGGCCGTTACCTGGACGGGTGGTTCCGGACGGGTGACCGGGGCGAGTTCGACGCGCGCGGCAACCTGCGGCTGCTGGGCCGGGCCGACTCGCTCGTCGTGGTGCGCGGCAGCAACGTGGACCTGACCCAGGTCGAGGCGGCCCTGTGGGCCCACCCGCTGGTCACCGAGGCGATCGCGGTGCACGACTCGGTGATCGAGGCGTACGTCTCGACCGCGTCGGACGCGTTGACGCCGGAGGCGGTGGCCGCGTGGTGCGCCGAGCGGCTGGCCGAGTTCAAGCAGCCGCAGCGGGTCCACGTGCTGCGGGCGCTGCCGCGCACGTCCAGCGGGAAGCTGGTGCGCAACCCGAGGGTCCTCGCCGACGCGCGGTGATCGCCGGTGTGGCAGGGTGGGCGCGTGGAACAAGTCGTGCTCCTGGACGAGTCCGGTGCCGGGATCGGTGTGGCCGACAAGGCATCGGTGCACCACTCGTCCACCCCGCTGCACCTGGCGTTCTCGTCGTACCTGTTCGACGGGGCGGGCAGGCTGCTGCTGACCAGGCGCGCCCTGCACAAGAAGACGTGGCCGGGGGTCTGGACGAACTCGTGCTGCGGGCACCCCGCGCCCGACGAGCCGATGGTCGGCGCGGTGACGCGGCGGTTGGCCGACGAGCTGGGGCTGGCCGACGTCGCGCTCGACCTCGTGCTGCCCGCGTTCCGCTACCGGGCGGTGATGGAGAACGGGATCACCGAGAACGAGATGTGCCCCGTGTTCCGGGGCCGGGTGTCCGGCGACCCGCGGCCGAACCCGGACGAGGTGGACGCGTTCGAGTGGGTGCCGTGGGCGGAGTTCGCCCCGGCCGTGCTCGCGGGCGTCCGTCCCGTGTCGCCGTGGTGCGCGCTCCAGGTGGCCGAGCTGTGGGAGCTGGGCCCGGACCCGTCGGCCTGGCCGGTCGCGTCGCCCGCGGGCCTGCCCGCCGCCGCCCGCCTGTCCTGAACGCTCAACTCGCCCGTTCCGAACGTAGGACACGCGCGACGCGAACGTAGGAGCGTTATTCAGAAGGTCACCAGCCTTGGCGGTAGTGCTCGAGGTTGGTGACGATGCGGATGACGGTGGGGAGTTCGGCCAGGCG
>NZ_JBSGBG010000077.1:0-24050 GCF_053601135.1 Actinosynnema sp. NPDC004786
CACCGTCGGGTGACAGAATCCCGTCCAAGGCGGCAAGCTCGATGTCACGACCGGCGAAATCCCGCACCACCGCGGGCAATTGCCGCGGTACCGGTGCCACGTCCGCCCGCGGTTGCTGATACAGCACCACTTGGTCGATCGTGCCCGCCTGCACCACCGCACCCATCACAGTGCCACCGATCTGGTTGCGCACCTCCGCCTCGTCCACGGGCCCTAGTCTCACCCGACCCTGTCCCCGAACCACCCGCCAACAGCGCGCACCACCCAGTCGGACCACCCCGTAGGGTGATCGCCTGACGTAGCGGCAACGTTGTTATCCAGCCAGTGATGTGGTCGTAGATCGAGGCACCCCCTTGCGCACGTCGTGACCGGCTTTGCCGCAGTTGGCGCGGCCGGTGACGGCCCAGAGCTCGACCGCTTCGTCTAGATCGTTGACCTAAAGTGGGGTCGTTGCGGGCTCTATTCCTAGGCGCCTCCGCGAGCGGCACCATGTGGTCAATGTCCAGACTGCGGCTCTGCGGCACGTTCCGCGCTCTCCAACGGAGTTCCGTCATGACAGAGCTGTCCGCTGCTGAAGCGGAGTTCCGCACGGCGTCCGCGCGACCAGTGGCTGGCGGTCATCGGTAGGTGCCGATCGTGTCGACCTTGAACCAGGTGTGGGTGCGCGCGACGTCGAGCAGTGGAGGCGGCACCGTCGGGGACGTCTGCGTGGATACGTACGCCAGCCGAGGGCGGGACGAGGGAGGGACAAGCCGTCTCCCTCGGTATGCGAGGAGTGCACCGACGACGCGGTCAGGCTCGGAGGTTACGTCGGTGAGACGATCGAGCCATCCATAGATGCCGATGCGTTCTGCGGCATCCGCCACCGCGTAGCGTCGTTCAGAGGGAAGCCGTGTGAACTCTGCTTTCCATTCTTCGAACAACAGCGTGAGCACTGTCGCGTGTCCGACGCACCACAGTGCCAGTACCCACTCGGCACGGGCCAGGTTTCCGTCTCCGGTCGGTTCCCCCGCGGAGTCCGCATACGTGTCGATGAGTTTAAGTTGGTCGCGCCACCACTGCGCGTCCGCGGCCTTGGCTCGGCTATCGGCGATCAGGGTCACGGGGTGGGAGTCTGGTCCGAAGGCCGTCGTTGGCTCTGCAGGCCGGGTGAAGGCCAGTCTGTTGGGCGATGCGGCGCCGACTATTGCGGTGAGTGAGGCCAGCCAGCATCGGCCGACCAGGTCGATCAGTGCCGAGGCGATGTTGGCCCACGGGAAGGTGCTGCCCTTCTCCCCTGCCTTGAAGCGGCGCAGTTCGGCGATGCTGGCGAAGGGCGAGTCGGCTTTGCGCAGACGCGCGGCGGCTTCCCTGCGCCGGCGCTGGAGTGTGGTGTCGTCTTCGGTGAATCCGACCTGCGAGGCGGTGAGCAGCCCTTGGGTGCCGAGCGCGACCGCAATCTGCGCGGGAAGCGAGCGAAGTGAGACAACATCGGGGCACTGGCCGTCGACCACGGCGCGGATGAGGTCGGCTTCGAAGCGTCCTCCCGGGGTCGGGATCAGACCGGTGTCGAGTACGCGGCGTGCGGTCAGCGGCCGGGACAGGTCCAAGCCGTCGAGGTCGAGTTCGGCGCGCCGGCTGCGCCCTCGCAGCTGGCAGCCACCCGCAGCCACGCGTCCCTGCCGGCGGTGTCCGCGGCGCGTACCTGCTGCGCCCACCATGTGGCGAACGCTGCCCGTTGGCCAAGGAGGTCACGCAGCACTCGCACACGGCGAGGGTTGTCGGGATCGGCGGGGTTCGCGGCCATCTCTCCTGTCAGGCGCATCCAGGTCGGGTCTTCGCCGTCTGTAGCGGGCAGCCGGGAAAGCTCCGGCAATGCCACGATCTCCCTACGCCCCAGCGCGTCGAGCAGGGTGTCGAGGTTGTGGTCTGCGCACAGGTAGCCCAGTACGTCCCGGGCCTTGCGGGGGCGGCTTGCGAACACTCCGTCGGTCAACAGTGTCCAGGCCGCCACGACGGAAGCGGGGGAGCCATTGTCGGCGAGTTCGTCTCGGACGCCTTCGGCCAGGACGTAGACGGCCTCACCTTCGGCGTTGCCGCCGTAGAACCGCGCGGTATTGAGCCAGTAGGGCCTGCGCAACAGTTCACGGAAGACGGTGTTGCGGTCGAATCCCGCGGTGTCTTCCCCTGCATACCGGTACAGGAAGCGGGCAGCGAAGTACTCCCGCAAAGACAGCACCTCGAACTCGAAGGTTCCTTCGAGTTTGCTGGTCAGTGCCCAGAGTCGGAGGCTGGCGGCCTCGAACAGCTCGTCCACGACCGTTTCCTGCTTGCCGTAGGCCCGCTGGAAGTGCCGGATGGTGGCCTTCAGGTCGACCACCGACATCCGTGCGTTCACGGTGGAGGCTTCACTACGGGCCTGGAGGTACCAGCCGAGAAACGGCACGATCTCACGCAACTGCTTCTGGTGCTTGCGGACCGAGTCCGGGTGCTTATTGGCCTCGCGCGCCAAGAGCAGGTCAACGTAGGAGTCGTAGAGTTCGGTGCGCTGGGTAGGCGTGGCCTCGCCGTGCTTGTGGAGCAGGTGCCGGTCATGTTCTCGGGCTTGCTCATGATCCAGCTCGCGACCCGGCGGACCTTCGGTGCCGGTGGCGCCGGTTCGGGGACGGGCGCACCGGTACGGAAAGGCGCAGGTAGTCGCGCACGATCTGGTACCGGCCACGGTAGCCCCGGGCCTTGATCTCCTCGAACAGCAGCGTCGCGTTGACGCAGCCTGCGTTCGACCGTTGATCCAGGTAGGGCTTGAACTCCTCGAGCAGGCTCGGTCTGCGGCCGGTGCCGTCATTGGCCAGCAGCTCGTCGACACCGGTGGCGCGGACGAAACGACGTACCGTTCCTTTGGCCAGCCCGAGTTCAGCGGTGATGGCCCGAAGACTGAGACCTTCGCCGCGCAACCGGTGCACCGCGGCGTAGCGCTCACGGGTGCGGACGGCGATCCGATCGGTTCTTGCCCAGGTGTTCGTAGGTGTCGGTGCTGTCTGTGTCGATGAGGGCGGTGCGGCACCGGGCGGTGTGCCGATCACCGACGTGACGAACTCGGGTGATTGCAGGCAGGCGCGGTGTCGGGCGACGGTGCTTTCGACGGCGGTGACCAGGTTGTTCCAGACATGCCACCGGTCGGCGACCTGCAGCGCTTCCGGTGCGCCGAGACGGGCGCCTTCGGCGTACGCGCCGGCACGATCCCGGCACACGATCTCCACTCCCGGATTCGTCCGCAACCACGTGGTCAATGTCTCGGCGGTGCGATCGGCGAGTACGTCGACCGGACGGCCCGATCCGATGTCGATCAGCACCGTGCCGTAGGCGTGCCCGCGCCGCAGCGCGAAGTCGTCGACGCCCGGCACCCTTACAACACCCGCCAGCGGGTCCGGCAGCGCCCGTACCAGCCGCACCAGCGTCATCCGGCTCACGTCCACGGCCACGTGAGCGGTCAGCCGCGCGCCGGCCCGACCACCGAGCGCCAACGCGATGCGCTCCGGCACCCGCCCCAGGCCGACGCTGCGACGACCGTGCCTGGTGGTCACCCCGGCGACTCGCTCCACGAACGTCACCCGCACGCAGTGCTCGTTGCCGCAGAACAACCGCCGAACCCGCAGATGGATCACCGTCTCACGGCCACCGACCATGAGATCGGACAGTCGACGCTCGTAGCGACTGTGCACCCGGCGCGCCACGAACCCGCAGGTCGGGCACGCCACAGCCCGGTCGTGGGTGGCAGCCTGGATCCGCACGGACCGACCAGACGCGGACACCTTCTCGATCCGCAGGTCGCGCAGGTGAGGGAACACGACACCGAGCAACTCCGAGATCGACACGCAACATGATCAACTACCAGCGCCTCGTCACGGAAACCGTGCCAGATCCAGTTTTCACGCGTCGTCGACAGGCGCGCTCATTTTCGGTGCTGGCCCGGCGAGCGCTTACTCAGGTCCCGCGACCCTGCGGGGTTTCAGAACTCTGCACTGAGGCGATGAGCTGCGGTGATCGCGCACCACGAGCTATAGGAGCATGATCGTGAGGCGTGGCGCTACGACTGCTGTACCTGATCTTCGCCCAGGTCCTCGGCTGGTTGGTTCTGCTCGGCCAGCCATCGACGGCCAAGGACGCGGAGTTGCTGGTGCTGCGACACGAAGTCGCAGTGCTGCGCCGAACCAACCCCCGCCCGCGGTTGGACTGGGCCGATCGCGCGATGCTCGCCGCGTTGGTCCGACGCCTACCCGCCTGGTTACGGCAACACCGTTTGGTGACACCGGGGACCCTCCTGCGATGGCACCGACGCCTGGTCGCGAAGAAGTGGACGTACCCGAGCCGCACCGGCCGACCTCCGATCGACGACACGGTTGTGGCGTTGATCGCGCGGATGGCCCGGAAGAACGCCGGCGAGCACGGGTGCCGCCTGGAGAACGCCCGAAACGTCCACATGGCGGCCGTGCTCAACGGACGGCCGCCGGACCCGACGCCCGTGGACGAACCGCTGGCCACGCTGGACCGCTACACCCACGCCGCGCTGACGACCGGGCGGGTGGAGCTGCCGGGTCGGTCGGTGCACGCCGGGGTGTGGTTCTGACTGCTGCGCTCTTTGCTCGACGAGGTCAGCCTGGCCGCGTCCACCCTGCGCACACACGCCCGGAACACCCTGGAGCAGGTGTGGACGGCCACCGGCCTGCCGGAACGGGGCGGGCTGCGCGTCTGGCGGCCCTACGAGCACCTGGACTGGGAGGTCCAGCAGGCGATGCTGCTCGCCGCGGCCACCGCGCTGCGTCTGGTGGCCGAAGGCGAGATCGTCCCGTGTGGCAGGCTCGGCCCGGCGCTACGGACGGGCCCGCGCCAGTACGTCTACGACGGCGACCGGCCCGGCGCACCACCGGGCGCGTGGACCGAGGCGAGGGGAGAACTGGAGGAGGTGATGAGGAGGCGTGCGTGGACCGCGACACCGCCCGGCAACTGCTGGCCCTGCTCACCCGCCGCTGCCGCACCCGTGACCGCTTCGAGGAGACCCGCTCCCATCTGTTCGGCGCCGGCGTCCCCGGCGAGTTCCTGCCCACGGCCAGCGAACTCGGCCGCGCCGACTTGACCTGAATCCCGCCCGTCAGCGCCATCCGTTGCTGTCGTCAAACAACTGATTCTCGACACCGGCTGTCCGCGGAGCCGCTGTCGATGTTCGAAGTCGTCTGTACGGCTGAGCCAGCATGTGTCGTGGCGTGCGGCGGAGTCCTGACCTGCGCGGCGTGCCGGCGTCCTCTGCGCCACAGTCACCTTGACCGGCCGGGCTGTCGGGTCGGTGTGCTGCTCCGTCCGGGTGATCTCGGGTTGATCGTTTTCACGGTGGGGGTGTCGTCGTGCTCTCGACTGTGACGCCGGCAGGGTGCCGGTGGCGGGGGCCGAGGCTCCGGGACGGAGTGGATCGTGGTGGAGACCGTGGTGTGGGTGGTGGCGCCGCAGGTGCTGGCGCTGCTCGGGGTGGCGGCCCGGCTGTGGTGGCGGGCGGTGCGGGAGCGGCGGCGTCAGGAAACCCTGCGGGAGCTCGCGGGCAGCCTGACCGGCGGCACCGGTGGCGCGGTGGAGTTCGACGACGTGCGCGGGGACGGCAGCCGGTTGCGGGTGCGGCTGGTCGTGACCGGCACCCCGCAGGAGCCGGGGCGGGAAGTTCGATGAACGAATCGGAACAGGACGATCGCGGGCGGCCCGCCCGGTCCCCCGCGACGGACCGGGATGCCACGCCGCGACAGGTCACGGGGACAACCGATGGATGGGACATGGAGTTCGCCGCGTTCTACCGGGAGTGGACGAAACCGCTGGTGGGGTTTCTGGTCGTGCAGGGCGCGGGCGTGGCGCTGGCGGCCGACCTGGTCCAGACGACCATGGCCACGCTCTACCGGCGGTGGCCGGAGGTCGGCCATCCCCGCGCGTGGGCGTACGTCACCGCGTCCCGCGCGCTGGTGAGGGCGATGAGCACGGTGCGAGAGACCCCGACCGACGACCCTGAGCCACAGCCCTCGCCGCTGCTGCGCACCGGCGCGACGAACATCGAACTGTGGGAACAGCGGCACGACTTGATCGAACGGATCAGGCGGTTGCCATCCCGGCAGCGCCAGGTGATGGCCTGGACTCTGCACGAGCACACACCCGCGGAGATCGCCGAACGGCTCGGCCTGTCGCGGGAGGCCGTGCGGTCCAACCTCTACCAGGCCCGCAACACCCTCAAGGCCTGGCTCGCGGGACAGGAGGACGACCGGTGAACGAGCACATCGACGCCCCGGAGCTGGACCACCGCCTCGCCGAGGACCTGGCCGCCCTGCACGCAGACCTGGACCGGGTGCTGGACCTCGACGCGGGCCTGGCCGACGCCACCCTGCCCGCCCGCGCCCACGCCTACACCGACGACCTGGACCGGGTACTGGACCTCGACGCGGGCCTGGCCGCCATCCTGCCCACCGCCCGGCCGACGGACAGGACCACCCGGCGCGATCCCGTCACCGCGCCGTCCAGCGACCGCGACACCGAACCGGCCACCGCGGAACCGCGCGAGGTGGCCGAGTTGCTCCGCTTCGCCCGAGCCCTGGCCTCCATGCCCGCCGCCGACCGACTCCACGCCCGCCTCTGGCTGCCACGACAGGCCATGTCCACGATCCGACTGCTCGTCGACATGGGCCATCTCACACGAGAGGACCTGCGCGTCCGTGCCACCGCCCTCCCCCACGCTCTCGACCGCGCCCGCGCCCGCGCCCGCTCCCTCGCCCGCACCCGCAACCCTGTCCGTGTCCGCGATCTCGATCTCGATCTCGATCTCGACCTGACCCGCGCTCTCGATCTCGCCCGCGACCTCGCCCGCGACCTCAACCTCACCTTCGCCCGCGAACGCGACATCGCCCTCGACCTCGACCTCACCCGCGGTGCCCTCGACCTCGCCCACGGCATCCTCGACCTCGCCCGTGTCCTCTCCAGCGCCCGTGACCGCGCCCGCGCCCGTGCCCGCGCCCGCATCTTCGACCGCGCCCGCGGCTACGACCACGACCTCGCCCGTGACCTCGCCAGCGCCCGTGACCTCGCCAGCGACCTCGTCCGCGACCTCCACCACACCCTCGACCTCGCCCGCGCTCTCGCCTTCCCCCACATCAGTTCTCCTGGAGGCACAGCGTCGCGGACGCAGTCCGCGTTCGTCCGTGCGGTGACGGCGGACCAGGCAGCGGAAGACCTGCGCGAGGAGGAGATCCTGACAGCGATCGAGATCATGGATCGGGTGGTCTCGGACGTAGTGGGAGCAGACTTGGGCAATGCCGACCTGACCGGTATTCCGCTGGAAGGGGTGCGGTGGTCCAGCACGACGCGATGGCCGCCCGCCTGGCGGGATCGGGTGCACCGGATGTCGGTGCAGATCGGCCCCGACCTGTGGGAGGTCGGCCGCCGAGGCGTTGACTTGGACCACTTCGTCACGACCTGACCGTGGCTGTCTTCAAACGACCCTTTGACGACAGCCACGTCGCACCGACCGTACTGGGGAGGTGATCACCATTGGTCCAGCGGGGTCACCAGCCGTCCGCCGGGGGCACCGGCACGACGTCGTGCAGCGGGTTGGGCAGGGTGCCCGTCCTCGGTACCGGTGGTCGGGTGGTCAGGTCCTGGTAGCCCACGGTGATGCGGTAGCCGTTGAGCGGGTAGCGGAGGAACTGCGGCGAGGTCAGGGAGCCCGCGTCCATCCGGTCCGCCAGGGTGGGGAAGCGGGCGCGGTAGGCGTCGACCTCGCCCCGGACCAGGCCCCAGAACCGGTCGTGGTCCAGCGGGTACAGGGTGGACAGCGGGCGCAGGACGCCGAACAGCAGGGCGTCCACGGTGTACTGGCGCAGCACGGGCCACGGCTTGCGCGGCAGCACGGGGTCGTGCGCGTCCGGCTCCACACCGCGCGCGGGCACCCGGTCCACCGACACGTTCACGTCGTCGACCAGGTCGAGCAGGGCGACGCGGACCGGCACGTGGTCGTCGGTGATCACGACGACGTTCTCGCCGTGCGGGTTGACCGTGATGCCGTAGGTGTAGAGCACGTGCAGCAGCGGCCGGAGCAGGGCGCGCAGCAGCGCGGCGAACCACACCGCGGGTCGGTCCGGCCGAGGTACTCCAGCACGAGCGGCCGGCTGGCGCGGTCCACGTGCAGCAACGCGGCCAACGACCACGAGCGCTCACCGGGCCGCAGCGCCACCGGCTCGCGCCAGATACACCCCATCGTCTCCAGCCACTGGTACGGCACCGCGCCCGCACGCGACAGCTGCGGGTGCCGGACGGTCACCGACGCCACCTCGCCCAGCAGCTGCGTGCCTCATCCGGACGGCAGTGGGCGGCACGGCACTAGAACTCGCGGGTGGCCACGCCTGGTTCGGGTTTTTGGCGGCCGGGCAGTCAATCAGGTCGAGCACGTCGAGTCATTGCTCACCTGTTGCTGTCAGGTTGCAATGGTCGTCGCCGTCGCGACCTGAATTGCGGTGTAAACATCGATGTCCTGCGTTCCGAAGTCGATACTGACAATCACTGCGTAGGGGATTCGCTTGGTCTTGGTTACCTCGCGATACTCCCACCAGCCGAGTGCCGGGTACACGGCGAGCAACCGGTCGCCTGCCAGCTGGCTGGCTTCAAGCCCTACGTAGTCATGCTGCATGGTCCCCCGTCCCCGCAGTTGGGGACCGATGGTCCAGCTGTATCCGGACGTCTTGTCGGTGTCGGTCGACGAACCGCGAGCCAGCCGGTTAATCCTGCGGCGCAGATGGTCCTCGGTCTCCGCAGGCCCCTGGATCTCCCATTTCAGGCGCCCACCGGCGTAACGCTGCCCGGCCAGGTCCTCGGTAGGCTCCACGAAGTACGCCAAGGTCACCGCGAGACGTACCTTGGCCTCGGCGTGATCGCTTAGTACATTGTCAGGCAAGGGGATTTGCAGCATTTGGGCCTGCCGCGCGCCTGGGGCGAGCGAACCTTCGTATACGAAAATCGGACGGTTGCTGTCGGAACCGCGTGCCGCACGCAAGTCTGGTACGCCGTACCCAACAGCCCTCAACCGGTCCTTGCGGTCGGTGAACTGGGTGGTCATGGCCGGGGTCCACCGTGCGCTATGGACGTACAGAGCGCGCAGGGCCGCCGGCCCCAGCGTCGGCTGCTCGCGGGCGAGAACCGCGAGGTCCGCTGCCGCCGAAGCGGCAGCTGGGCTTGTCGCATACGTCTGCGTACTGAGCTGCCCGACGGCGTGCCGATTGCTGGTCGTCCACAGAGACAAGTGCTCGGCACCGACGTTGGGCAGTCCACCGCCGGGAGCTATGTTGCCAGCTTCCTTCACAATCTCAGGTTTGATCGGGCGGCCGCTCCCGCCCACGTCGCTCGTCGCGTAAGGGCTGAGGCCGCCCAGCGGGGCCAGTGAAGGCGGATACGCCCCCGTGCCGGGCGCGGGCGCGCCCACCAGCGCGGTGTAGCCGCCGACGGTGAGTGCGTTCCACGCCTGGGCCGGCTGGCACATCGGCTCGCCGAGGTTCGTCGCCGGGTAGTCCTCGGCATCGATCGCCATCCGCTCGACCGGCACATTGCCAGCGGCCACGACGATCAGGCGGCCGGCACCGTCGTTCCAGGCGAGCTGATCGACACCGATCGACCAGGCAGTGCGCAGCGCTGATGGGTTGTCTGCGCCGACGCTGAGGCTATGAACGACCGTGGCGCCGTCGCCGTGGGTTTCCGCTTCGATGATCGAATTCTCGGTGCGGGCCGCCCACAGGTCGGGGGCGTCGTCCTGCGGGCGGCTCGACGGAGTGGGGATCAGCCGCATCCCGATGAGCCGGTTCTGTGGGCGGAGCCGTCCGGCAACAACGTCCTGCAGGTAGCCCGGGTAGGTCGCGATGCCCGACATCGCGGTGCCGTGACCGTCCCGGTCGACCGGATCCGGTTCCCCGGGGACCACACTGCCGGTTCCGGCGAGCACCGGCGCCAGGTACGGGTGTGTGGGACTGGTGCCGGTGTCGTGGACGGCGACGATCGCCGCGTTCTCGGGCGGCGGGTCCACGGCGACCGGCGGAGCCGCGGACTCCTCGCCCTGCAGCAGGGCTTCCACTAGCCGCACCCGCGGCGCCAGGTGAACCTCGTAGACCTCCGGGACGAGGCCGGGCAGTCCCGCGAGGACGTCGCCGGTCAGGCGTGCGAGGAAGATGTCCCGTTCAGTCCCCTCGAACCGGGCGGGAACCCCCAAGTACCCGCCCAGCTGGGCGAGCCACTGAATTTCCTGCGCGACGCGGTCCCGGTCCTCGGGGTTGTCGAGGCGGCCGCCTCGGGTCCACAGTTCGACCCAGTACGCGTCGTTCGGATCGATGTCGGACGCGTCGAACTCGCCCAGGCTCAGGTCGGCCAGCGTGGGCACCCGAAGATCGCTGATCCGCGCGATCAGAGCCTGCCCGGCTGGCGTTCCCGATTTTGTGTCGGTATCCCGGTAGCGCTCAATCTTCCGGCGCAACGCCCTGGCATCGGTGCGGACGTGCACCAGCGCCTGCCCCTGGTCGACGGAGACGAGGACGGCGTGAGAGCGCTTGTCACCAAGGCTGCCAGCGACCTCGGCCAGATCCGCCGCACCGTCTGCCGCGATCAGCTGCCCTTCGCTTCCGGGCGCGCGCGTGGCCGTGGCTTTCCTGGCTTGCTCGACGGCATCCAGCGAGCGCAGCAGGCGTGCCGCATGCTGCTGCCTGGTCCTGGCAGGCGGCGGACGCCGCTTACCGCCCCCGAAACCGCGGTAGTCCTCTTCGACGGCGCGGCCGACCCGGATCAGCGGCAGCCCGGTCCGGATCACAGATGCCACCTCACAGACTGTTCTCCCGCGGACGCGAGGTCAGTTCACTGGCAATGTCTTCGACTGGGGGGTGCTCACGATCACCGAGGATCGCGGCTTTGCGGGCGTCATCCACGGCTGCTTTGACCTGGGCGAACGAGAGTCCCTGACTGTTCTCGGAGAGCCGCTTCAAGTCGCTGTCCGCGACGGGGAACGATCTGAGCAGCCGACGCAGCAGGGTCGTGATCGCTGCGGGAGTCGGTGGAGGGAATTCGAGCACGTCGTCGAACCGGCGTAGCAAGGCTGGGTCCAGCGCCCGGCCGAAGTTGGTGGCGGCGATGATCAAGCTGTCGCTCTCGTCCGCGTCGAGCAACTGCAGGAAGGTGCCGACCACGCGTTTGGCTTCGCCGACGTCGAGGTCGTCGCCGCGGTGCTTGCCCAGCGCGTCGAACTCGTCGAACAGGTACACCCCTCGCACTTGCCCGATGTGCTCGAAGATGTCGGTCAGTGTGGCCGCGGTCTCGCCGAGGTACCGACTGAACAGCACCTCAAGACGGACGCGTGCCAACGGCAGCTTCAGTTCACCGGCCAGCGCGTGCGCGGCCATCGTCTTGCCGCAGCCGGGCGGACCGTACAGCAGGAGCCGCCTACGGGCCCGCAGGCCATGCTCGGCCAGGCGGCTGGCCATGCGCTGTTCGTCCAGGACGCGTTGCATACCGGCATGCAAGGCAGGAGGCAGAACGAGATCAGCGAGACGAACCTCGCTGTAGCGGACGTCAAGCACGTCATTCAGCTCGCGCGGCGCGCGAGCGAGCTGAATCGCCCGTCCCTGCGCAGCACGATTCGCCCGTTCGGGTTCCAACTCCCTGGCCTCGGCCAGCAACCCACGCAACCGGGCCGCTTGCCTGGTGTGCCCGGCCCGCGACTCGGCGGCGATAAGCTGGGTGAGAAGGTTCCGCCACCGACGTTCGTCACCCTGAGTATGCGCACGCACCAGTTCAGTGATGATCTCAGCCGTCGCCATGTCGATACCTCCCTTCGCCCTGATCTTCCCCTGAGTTACATCATTGCATCTTGACTCCACGTTACGAAGGATGTGAGAACCGTGGCGGCAGCTGCCGCCCGTGCGTGCCGGGTGGACCGCGCTGATCCAACCTGGGCGGGGCGCGAGGGTCCACGCCCTGCCGGGTGTCAAAAGCCAGTCACATGGTCTGACCTGCGGTTAGGCTACTGCCGGTTCGTACTCGTTGTTGAGGCCGCCGAGGACTGCTCGACGGCGTATCGAGATGTAGTCCGGCTCTGCGATCGGGTGGTCCGGTCGTGGTGGGGCGAGTTGTAGTGCTTGGTGTGGTCGGCGATGGTTGTAGTGGGCTGCGTAGCGGTCCAGCACCGTGCGCAGGTGGCGTTCGTTGATGACGAGCAGTCGGTCGGTGACTTCACGTCTGACGGTTCCGACGAAGCATTCGGCGTGGGCGTTGGCTCGCGGACACCGTGGTGGGATCTTCACGACCTGGATGCCTGCGCCGGAGAGGACCGCGTCGAACGAGGCGGTGAACTGGCCGGCTCGGTCGCGGATGAGGAACCGGAAGCCGTCTGCCCGGTCACCGAGGTCCATGAGCAGGTTGCGGGCTTGTTGGGCGGTCCATGGGCCGTCGGGGTTCGTGGTGACGCCGAGGATGTGGACGTAGCGGGTGGCGACCTCCATCACGAAGAACGCGTAGACCCGATTGAGGGTGACCGCACAGTCGACGTGGAAGAAGTCGCAGGCCAACATGCTCGCGGCCTGCGCGTGCAGGAATCGCCGCCAGGAGGTGTCGGTGTCGCGCTGGGGAGCGGGTGGTATCCGCAGGCGCCTGAGCACGCGGCGAACCGTTGCAGCGGCTACCCGGTGTCCGAGCTTGAGCAGCTCACCGTGGATCCGACGGTAGCCCCACCCGGCGTTCTCCCGGGCCATCCGCGCGATCAACGCCACAACCGTGTCGTCGATCGGAGGTCGGCCGGTGCAGCCCGGGTGCGTCCACTTCTTCGCGACCAGGCGTAGGTGCCATCGCAGGACGGTGCCCGGTGTCACCAACCGGTGTTGCCGTAACCAGCCGGGCAGGCGTCGCACCAACGCGGCGAGCACCGCGCGATCGGCCCAGTCCAGTCGCGGGCGAGGGTTGGTCCGGCGCAGCACGGCGACCTCGTGCCGCAGTACAAGTAACTCCATGTCCTTGGCCGCGGAGGACCGGCCGAGCAGCACCAGCCAGTCACCGAGTCGGACGAAGATCAGGTACAGCAGTCGTAACGCCACATCTCACGATCATGCCCTGGTGGTCCAGCGTGCGCGATCGTCGCAGCTCAGCATGCAAGTGCAGAGTTCTGACACCCCACAGGCGCGGAAGCGCCCGATCCTGACGAGCAGGAGCTGCAGGTCGGGGAGTTCTTCGACCCGTACCACCCGCGGGCCAGCATCGCCGACGGCGACCGGATCGTCGTCAACGCGGCCCAGGTGCTCGACAACATCGCCCTCGCGATGGAGCGCCTGGACGTCGACATCGAGACGCCGATCAGCATCGAGGAGGACGTGGTCCCGCTCGACGAGCTGCTGGTGCTCATCCAGAGCATGGCGATGGGCCCCACCCTGGCGGTGCACGTGGTCAACACCGCGATGCGGATCATGTCGGCCCGTTACCCCAAGGAGCTGGTCCGCTCGCCTCTGCCGCCCCAGTACGACCTGCGCAAGATCGTGCCGGTGAAGATGGACGACCGGGAGCACGACACCGCCAAGGCCCTGTTCAACCGCAGGACCTCCGCCAGCGGCGACTTCACCGAGGACGACGTGGCGCAGGACCTGGCGCCGCTGCCGGCCAACGACCAGCTCCAGGTTTTCGTGGCCCTGTTCTTCATGTACGGCAACAAGATCGGGGCGATGAAGTACACGACCGGTATCGCCTGATGCGCGTCGACCGCCGCACCGGATCCGCCCTGTCCGCCCAGCACGGGATGTCGTGTGATGTCAGAGCTTCGATGATGCCGTGGGTGCGGGCCGCGGTCAGGTCGTGGGCCGAGCCGGGCAGTGCGGGTGAGGTCCACAGCAGGCGTCCGGCCGGGTCGGCGAGAACCGCTCACCGACGCGCCGCAGGCGACAATGCGGACACCGCGCTCGGATTGGTGTGTTCCCGGCGGCGGGCGTCCCCGGTCGGGCACCCGCTTCGCTCGTGCCGACGACGGGCTGTGTCGTCGGGTGTGGCGTGCCGCGTCGCCCGGTGGTGGGAATCGAGGTCCTGTCGACCGGCCGCACCCTTGCACACCTCGTCGGTGAGAGCACACCGCCCGCTGCGGTCGGCATCTCCGAAGACCTGCTGGCCGATCACCTCCGCGTCTGGGGCCGAAGCACCCACAAGTTGACCGCCCGGCGCAACCTCGCCTTCTGTCGGGTCGAGACCGGGGACACCGCCCGTGCCGTCGCCGAACTGGTGGACGTCCTGGCCGACCACCCCTGGGATCATGAGCCCCGATCACGCGAACACCCGGCTCACCCGTGACCGCCTGGACAGTGGCGAGCGGTCCTCCATGCCCAGCCGCCATCGTTCTGAAACCGACGACGGCATCCGGGAGGTCCTCGACACCACCCCAGCGAACTGCTCCGGCCGCGTATGGCCGGTGTGTGAGTCGTCGCGGATCACAACGTGGGTAAGGGCCAAGACTCGGGTGTCGACTCGAGGGGTGTGCGAACATCACGACCTCGTCGTGGTTTGCTTGTTGCGAGGGCGAGGGTGTGCAACCTGATGAAGTTGGCCAGATAGCTGTCCTTTGAGGTGGAAGTGGCGATCACCAGGACGAAGAGTCGACGCGGGCGTGTGTTGGAGCAGTTGGCGCGACGGCCGCTGCTGATCGGAGTTAGTGGAGTAATCCTCGGTTTTGCGGGCCTTCTCTTCAATCTCTACCAGTACGTCGCGGGATCGTTGTTGCTGATCATCGGAGGCGTGATCAGCGGTGTCGCCGAGCGGCGTAAGCGGCGAGCCGTGAGCACTGTCGGCGAGTCACTCGATACCAAGTCGACAGATGCTTCGGACGATGAAGCAGCGGGATCGTCCATCTGGTCAATCCCCAAACCCGTGAGAACGTTCACCGGACGCTCGAACGAACTCACATGGCTGCGTCGTCAGCTTTCACGAAGCCAGACGTCCGCTGCTGTAGTGGCTTTGCACGGCATGCCAGGATTGGGAAAAACGCAACTCGCGATGGCCTATGCGGAAAGATTTCGTGCGAACTTCGAGATCGGCTGGTGGATCACCGCATCGAACCGGCTCTGGGCGTTGGCCGGTCTGGCTGAACTCGCTCACTGTCTGGGTCTGGCCACCGAGGATCAAGAACAGGACCTTGCCGCGGAAGCAGCAGTCGCGGCACTGGCACGGCGCAGTGATTGGCTGCTCATATTCGATGACGTGGCGGATCAAACAACCCTAACCGGATTGATTCCCGATGGGCTCGGGCAAGTTATCATCACTTCGCGTAGCCCGGCTTGGGATGCCCTCGCCATCACGAATGCCATTCCTACACTCGGCGAACGCGACGCGGTGAAACTCCTCCTCGCCCACAGTGGTGATAACGACGTCTCAGCAGCAGCCGATCTGGCCGAGCAACTGGAAGGACTGCCGCTGGCTATCGCGCAGGCGGGCACCTACTGCCGTTTCCGCGCGGTAACCTTGAGTGAATACCGCAAAAGATTCCAAGCGGGCGTTGCGCGCCTAATGGGGGAGGGTGATGCAAGACCTTATCCTGTCTCTGTAACCGTTACCGTCGATTTAGCGGTGAGGCAACTGCTCCGTAAGAGCGTAGCGGCCGTGCAGCTGCTTCGCATACTGTCGTTTCTTGGACCTGAAGCCGTGCCTCGAGACCTCTTCGCGCACCGGGCCACCATGCTTCCCTCTGAGCTCGCACGTGCTGCTCGTGACACGCTAGATCTTGACAGGCTGGTCGAGATGCTCGTAAACACATCGCTGGTCAGCCTTGACCGCCCCGGCTTCATTCGTACTCATAACCTCGTTCAAGGCATCGTCCGTTCAACCGCGACCGCGTCCGCTACGTCGTTTGCGCAACGACTAAAAAACCTAACCCGGTTTCTTCGCGACAGTAGTTCACGCTGGACCGAGAAGCGCTGGATCGATGCGGTCTCCGACCTCCTGGTGCGAGCCTTTCCTGGTGATCTAGGCGACCTCCGAAACTGGGATCGGTGCGTGGTAATGGCTCCGCACCTCGCAATGTATATCGAACATGCGACTCGTGTTAAGTCCGACTTTCGGCATCTTGATGCGGTCAGTAATGTTCTGGCAGCCTATCTTCACGATCGCGGAGAGTATCCTGCTGCCCGTGTTCATTTCGAGCGATGCCTGCGCCTTCGGCAACAAGCCTTCGGGCCGCGGCATCCCGATCTCTACGGGCCCATGTATCAACTGGCGGTGATCGCATATCGTCTTGGTCAGTTCATCGACAGCGAGCGACTTGTGCGTCAACTTGCCGATTCGGCTCGGCAAACCCTGGGGCCCGATCATCCCGAGACACTCAATGCCGAGATGCAACTCAGCATTGTCCTGAGCGAACTCGGTCACCTCGATACGGCGAAGATGATAGCCGAACGCGTTCATTCCGTTTGTCTCGATGCGTACGGGGCGGAACATCCGGACACGCTAAGGGCGGAACACGCGCTAAACTGTGCACTGGTGGAGTTGACCGACGATCGCAATGAAGTCGTTAAGCACTTCACCTTCGCCGTCGACCGGCTTAGTGACGAGTTCGGCGACACACACTTCAGGGCACTAAAAGCCCGACACAACCTTCATCGGGTGCAAGCGGAAGCGGGGGATTATAGTGATGCGAAGCGAGGATATCGGAAACTCGTTTCTATCATGAGTGATACCTATGGTTTAAAGCATCCATTCTCGCTCTATGTTCTGCATAATGTCGCGAGAACCTATTGGCTGGAAGGTCACGATCTGGAAAAGGCAAGAATCGGTTTCGAAGAAGTCCTCGTCGCGCGCGAGCAGGTTATCGGCATCGATCACCCTAAGACGTTGACCACTCGCCACTATCTCGCCCGTGTGCTGGCGGCACAAGGACACCGAAACGCGGCCGAAATGCACCTTCGACAGGTCGCCGATGCTCGCACTCGCACACTAGGGGCGGACAATCCCTACACTTTGCAGGCGCTCGACGATATCGAGCGGCTAGTGACGTCGGGCACTACAAGCCGTCACGGTCTGAACGCGGTGCGCCGCTTCAGGCCGGACCTCGCGTCCTCCGTGGAAGTGGATACAAAGTAAAATCTGCAGACCCTGTCAATTTCCATCGAACCGAACGGTGTGATGGACTCCTGCAATGGAACTGGGAGCAGATTCCGACCCGGTGGTTTGTATGGGCGCGTTGTACTCGCTGGGTCGTCTGGGTCCAGGCCTGCTGCGCAAAGTTCGACTGGTCAACTTCAACCGCTACATGGTCGGTTCGAAGGACCTGATAGGCAAAGACCAGAGTAGGCATCCGGTGGCCGGGAGAATCAGGACAGTGGTTCGACGGTGGCGCGCCGGCTGCGACCGCGTCACCCTTTCCACCTCGCTGCGTCGCGTACATGGTCAACGGAGGAGTTGACTGGCTTTACCAGAAGATCAGCGGATGACACTTCGCAGTCCTGCCCTGCGGGATCGTGCACGTAGATAGTGAGGTTGTCGGACAGCTGAATTCCGTGTGCCGCTCGGCGAGCCAGCTTTCTTGCGCGCCGGGACCGGCGCTGTTTGCCGCTATTCGACAGGGCTCGTCGTACGGTCGCCCAGCGTGAGGGTGAGAGAGCGGTCGCTGCGGTCGCCAGCCCGTGCCAGTGTTCCGGTCGGTGGTCGAGGACCTTGCCGAGCGCGCTCAGGACCTCTGCCGGGATGCCGCTGGACGGGTGCGGTGGCGGTTCCGGGTGGTCTTCGGAAGGGACGAAGGTGTAGTAGTCGTTCATTGGCTCGGAAGTGGTGCTGATCATGGTCAGTTCGCCTGGAGCGAGGCTGACCGGCTTGATGTGCGGTGCTCGCACCAGGCGCCCAGGGCGTCGGTCTCGACGAAGATGCGGGGACCGCCAATCTTGTTGATCCGAGCGCGCAGTTCGGCATATGCGTAGAACTCGGCGGGGTCGCGGAGCACGTCGGCCGCCATGATCAGGTCTGCCAGGTTGACCAGCCAGGTTCCGGTCTCGGGTACACCGTCCCGCTCGCCGCCGTCGGGCAGGTAGGTGGCGAACGGATCGCTGGTGGCCCAGCTCGCGAAGGACTGGGTCGGCACGGCGGCGGCGGAGGACAGCTTCATCAAGGGCAGTGGAAGCCTCTACGACCTCTCCGGGCTGGACTCGAACCGGTGGACGATCCTCGGGGTCGACGCCTTCGCACACAGCCACGGCGCGGAGCCGGACTGGACGGTGCGCGTGTACGCCGTCGACAGCCAGGCTCAAGAGGTGAAGTCGCACGACGACCTGACGGCGTTGGCGGCCAGCCGCGGCTCCGTGCCGGTCAAGGAGGTCCTGGTGCACGACGTCTCGTTCGACGACGTGATCAAGTGCATGAAGGTGGTGCACGTGCAGCTCATGAGTCCCGGCTTCCCCAAACTCGACGTCGTCGAGCGCGGGGACCACCCCGTCCAGAACTGACCCGGTGGCCTCGCGCGCCACGCGCACCGCGCCGGTCGAGGCGACGGCGCCGCCGATGGTCGGACTGTCGGTGCGCCTGGCGGTGCTCGCCGTGCGCGCGGCGGGGCTGCGGGTGCTGCTGCACACCGGCGAACAAGGTCCGGAGCTGCCCGGTGCGCCGCTGGACCCGGCGACGTCGCTGGACGACGCACGGGACGCGGTGTTCGCGCGGCACCTCGGCCTGGTGCCCGGCGCATACACGGAGCAGCTCGGCACGTTCGGCCCGCACCACGGCCGCGCTCAGGTCCCGGTGGCCACAGTGGCCTACCTCGCGCTGGTCCACGTCCCCGACGAGGTCGGGCCGGCCGGGTCGACGTGCTGGGCGCCGATGGACGCGGTGCCGACGGGCGTGGCCGCCGCAGTGGTCGAGGCGGCGATGCGGCGGGCACGGACGAGGTTGGAGCACACGCCGGCGGGGACGGCGTTGTGTCCGCCAGCGTTCACCGTGGCGCAGCTGCGCAGGGCGTACGAACAGGTGTGGGGCTGCGACGTCGACCCGCGCAACTTCCACCGCAAAGTCACCGGCGGAGAGGACTTCCTGGTGGCCACCGGCGACCAGGGCCGCGACCGGGGCCGACCGGCCATGCTGTACCGGCGGGGGAGCGCGGAGAGGCTGCACCCACTGCTGCGGCGCGAGTGACGGGAGCACCGACCGACGGTCGGACGGCTTCGCCGAGGCCGCCCAGAACACGACTTCGGCGGACGGTGCGTCCGCTCCGAAATGAGGGAACCCAGACGCACCGCCCGCCGGGTCGAGCGGACTCCCGGCAGCGTTTCCGCTGCTGAGAGCCGCTGTCGCCGTCCGTCCCGCCAGGCAAAGGAGGTGGCACAAACCCCGTCGACCTGGCTATAATCGTCCACAACCACATTTCAGAAAGACGAACAACTCAACGTCAGACCCCCCAGAGAGTCATCCGGGTTCACAAACCGGATCGGCGACCGTGGGGGGTCTTTCGCTGTGACGCCAAGGGTACATGCGCGTCACCCATTCGGCAAACCCCAATTGCGCACGCAGTAGTGCGCAGTAGCGTGCAGTAGTCCGACCGAGGCCGCGTATGCCCGGGAGCGCCGCCGACCGAGCGCCAACGCGCCGCCGACTGACCGCCGGCGGGAAGGACGATCGTGGACCACCGTCAGGTACCGTCAGGCATCACCGCAGGTCATTGACGCTCCGAGCTGAGCCGGCGCGTCAAGTCGGCACGCAGAACATCTACCGCGACAGAATTACAGTCTGATTGTTCTACAGATTGCCACAGCAATTGACAGCTTTTGACAGTCGCCGTAATTAAACGTGGTTCCACGCCGTTCCACGTGCTTCGTCTGCACTCCCCGACGCTCCACGAGACTCCACCACGTTCCGCTCGCGCTCCCTCAAAGATTGCTAGTCCGTAGATTTGACGATGCGCGCAGCTTTTGGCGTGACGATCGGTGATGATGTTCCTGGACTTCATCCGGCCTACAACGCAGGTTCGTCACCGCGTGCGCGTCGACGGGCGACGGCAACGTCCACACGGCCGACGACAACATGATGTCCGACCACCGGCCGGGGAGGCGGCAGGGCAGCCAACGATGTGTGCGCCGGTGGGTTCACAGCCGGTCGAGGCTGTGGTCCTGGCAGATGCCGACCAGGTCGGCGTAGTCGAACGCGTCGTTGACGAGCTCCGCCACGTTGGTGCCCGCGGTCAACGGGCCGGTGGCCAGGATCCGGGCGCCGCCGGGGTCGAGCTTGAGGTTGGCCGGGGCCAACTGCTCGTCGATCGCATGGTGGTAGAAGTGCTCGATCGCGGTCACGTCGTAGTCGCCGCGCTCGTCGGCCAAGTGCGCGGCGACGGCCTCGACCACGGAGTGCTTGTCGTAGAACTCGACCAGGTCGCCGATCACGGTTCCGGCGGCGGGGTCTCGTGGGGCGGGTCGTCGGTGGGGCGGGTCGTCGATGGGGCATGCCGACCTATAGGGACGTCGGTCATAGGCGTCATGGTCCAGGCCAGGGGCTCCACCCGATCGAGACACCCGACCGCTGCGGTCTTTCCTTCTTAACTGAAGTCACAGGTCGAGGTTGTCGAGTTGGCGTTGGACGCGTTCGGCGTCGGCGTCGCAGCCTTGTTCCCGGTACAGCTGCAGTGCCTCCCGCCACACCGCGCGGGCCTGCTCGTGCCGGCCGAGGGCGGTGTGGGGATGGCCCATGCTGTCGAGGGTGTCCGCGACCTGGTAGGCGTTGTCAAGGTCGCGGTTCAGGGTGAGGGCGTGGTGGTAGTGGTCGAGGGCCTGGTGGTGGTCGCCGGTGTGGTGGCGATGTAGCCCAGGCTGTCCAGGGTTTCCGCCTCACCGTCGGGGTTGTGGTGGTGTCGGTGCAGGGTGAGGGCGGCCTGGCAGTGCTCGCGGGCGGTGTCGAACTGGCTTAGGCACGCAGCGTGCCAGCCCACCGCGTTGAGCGCGTCGGCTTCCGACACCGGCTGGTCGAGGGCGCGGTAGAGGGCGAGGGCGTGGTGGGCGTGCTCCAGGGCCCGCCGGTCGTCCCCCCGTCGTTCCCAGGCGAACGCGAGCACCTGGTGGGTGTGGGCCTGTTCGGTGGGGTCGTGGTAGCGCACGAACAGGTCGAGGGCCCGCTTCAGGTGGGTGGTGGCCTGTTCGTGCATGCCTAGTGGTTGCGACCGTTAGTTCGTCGGGGTGATCATGCTGTCAGTGGTTGTGGGGCGTGGCGGTCATGGCGGCCGATCCGTGTGAGCAGCCGGTTGAGGTCGTGGCGGGTGAAGGTCCAGTCGAAGGGCTGGGCGGTGGCGTTGTAATGGTCCTGGAAGGACATCAGTCGTTCGGAGACCTCGTCGAGGTCGCCGAAGTCGTCGGGGGTGAGCGCTTTGCGCTGCACGGCGGAGAAGTAGATTTCCACCTGGTTCAACCACGAGGCGTGTACCGGTAAGTGGACCATGCGGGCGTTGGGGAAGGCGTCGTTCATCCGGGCAGCGGCGGCCCAGTTGCGGTGGGACGCCCCGTTGTCCACGATCCAGAACACGCGACGGGCGCCAGCGTAGGGCTCGGTGGTCATGACCTAGTCGACCAGGCGGGAGAACGGGACGATGCCCGTGGTGGGCTCGCAGCGGCCGATCACGCGGGCCTGGTGGACGTCGTAGGCGGCGAAGTAGGCCAGCGTGCCGCCGCGGGAGTATTCGGATTCCACCCGAATCGGCCGGCGCGGACCGGCGGGCAGTGTGTCGTGGAGCCGGTACCGGGCCTGCACACCGGGCTTCTCGTCCGCGCTGAGCACGAAGTCATTTTCTCCCAACGGTTCGCCATCGCAGACGCGGGCGTACAGGTCGAGCACCCGGGCCGCCTTGACCGCGAAGTACGGATCGCGCGGGAAGATCCATGAGCGGTGTTGCCACGGTTTGATCGCGTCGGCGGCCAACCAGCGGCGCACCGTGGAGGCCGACACCCGCTCGCAGACGCCGCGGACGACCGCCTCGCGGGCCAGCTCCGGGCAGCTCCACCGCGACAACGGCACCCCGGCCCCCGTGGGCAGTTCGCAGGCCAATGCCTTGACCTCCGCCACGACCGCGGCAGGGAAGACCCGAGGTCTCCCGCTGCGCGGCCGGTCGACCAAACCCGGAAGCCCTTCATTACGGAACCGCTTGCGCCACTTACGAACGGTGTCCTCGACGACCCGCAGTTCGCGGGCGATGCCAGCGTTGGAACGCCCGTCGGCGGCGGCCAACACGATCCGCGCCCGCATCAACCTGCCGATGCTCGGCCCGACCGCGCCGTGCCAGAGCCTCCAATGTCCGCCGATCCACCTCGTCCAGCGTGATCGCATACGGGCTCCGCACGGCCACTCAATCCACCCACTCCAAGATCGACTATGGGAGTGGGACGGTATCGGGCAGGATCGTGACCCATGGCCTCACCGCCCGAGTCGACCAAGGTCTCGCTGCGCCAACGCCTGCTGGCACGCGCCCGGGAACGCTGGCCCCAACTGGCCACCGTGCGGGTACGCCACCACGGCGCGTTCGCTTAGGTCACCGGCGACCTCGCCGACGGCACCACCCTGCAATTGTTGCGGTTGCGCTACAACGGATCCGCCACCACCTGGCGCTTCGCCATCTACCGCGCCAGCCACGACGACTACGAGGACTCGATCCTTCCCAGCGGCCACCCCTTCGGCACACCACAGGAAGCACTCGACTGCGCCTGCGGGCTCTACCTCAACGACATCACCGCCTGGCGCCAACCCCCGACGAACTAACGGTCGCAACCACTAGGCCGGTTCGACGTCAACCTGTTCGTCCGGGCAGTCCGCCGCCTTGGCGATCAGAACATCGCGCTCAACCTGGTCGATGGTCAGGCTCCAGCGGGTCTTGACCGACACCCACGCGTCGATGTAACGACACAGAGCCGCCTCGTAGGGCGGCAGCCACGTGGAGGGATCCTGATCAGCCTTCTGCCGGTTGGAACGCGCCGTCACCGCCCACAACGCCACCGGCTCGTCCAGGTCGTTGGCGTAGGCCTGACGTCGTTCGGCGGTCCACTCCCACGCCCCGCTGTCCCACGCCTCGGCCAAGGGCACCATGTGGTCGATGTCAAGACCCTGGGGTCCGTCGACGTAGACATCGTCGTAGAAGGAGTACCAACGCCCGCCGACGATGGTGCAGCGGCCGGTAATCTCCGGTGCCTCGACGGCCTCTTCCAGCAGGACCTCGGCGCGGGTGCTGCACCCGTCCTTGTCGGCGTCGATCCAGTGCCTGAACTTACTCCTCTCGTAGCCTTCCCGTTGCTCGTCGGCCACCGTCAACCGCTGCACCGCCACCGCAAGCGGCACCGCGTCCCGGGTGCGGTGTGCCGTCGCGTCGGCGTGCGCCGCGCCGGGCACCGCCGTCGCCGTCGCCACGCACACCACGGCCGCCGCCACGGCCCGCCACCACAACCGCATCCCCACCACATCCCCGTTCGTGTCCGACCGAGTCGATCCCGTCGAGATCAGCAGTACCGGTCCCCGCGCGATCCGGCAGACCCACACAAGGCACGGCACCCGACCGGGGCACCGGTTCACCCTCGCGGTTCACGACCCGAGGAACCGGCATGGCTGTCGGCAACGGTCGATCGGCGTGATTCGCACGGTCGCGACGTTGGTGGTCGGTTCGAGCCGCCTCTCGGTTCGACACGAATGACCGCTGATTACGGATCCATGGTGTCGCGCCACCCGCGCACCACCGCGTTATACCGACAAGTCGGACGACGGGCGTCCGACCGGAGTCACGAATGGCATGCCCGCGCGGATTCCGCTGTCGGGTGACCGCGGTGGTTGGTCGTGCATCGCACAGGCGTCTCGCCGGTGTCACGCGTCTCGGTGGACGTGGCCCGAATGTTGTGACCGTCCGTGGCGGTGCGCGTCCCCCGCAGGTGGTCCTCGGGTGCGATGGGCTTGTCCGGCGTTGGCGGGATTGGGACTTCACCCCGGATGTTGGACACGGGGTTATGCGGCTGGGGTCAGCGTAGCCGGTGTCGAAGTAAGGCTGTTCTCGTAGTCGATCGGGGACA
>NZ_JBSGBG010000078.1:0-23872 GCF_053601135.1 Actinosynnema sp. NPDC004786
AGCCGGCAGGCCCGGCGGGGAAAAGCGTCCCGCCAAGCCTGCCGGCTCCGACCAGCCTAAGGCACTCGAACCCATGTCAAATCGGGCCTCGGTGGGGTGGTGGCGGGTCCGATGTGCGGAGGTCGGGTGGTGGCCTTCGTGGTGGTTGTGGGTGCGGGTCGGGGAAGTGAGGGGTGCTCGGTTCGTGTCCACAGTGGAGCAAGTGCGCGATCTTCTCCGTCAGCCGACCGATGTTTCCGCATCAGTGCGGCCTCATCGTGGGTTCATCGCACCGACGCCCGCACGACGACGTGTGCGGCCTCACCGGAAGGTGCACCCCGATGATCACTTCAGCACCCGCCGCGCACGCGGATGAGGCAGGGGCGCGGGCCGAGACCATGGCCCGGTTCCTGCGCGACGTACCCGTCCCCTTCACCCGCGTGCTGTCCCTGTGGGTGGGCTACCGCCTGCGCCGCGACCCCCGGCAACCCGACACGACGCACCACCTCACCCCGCGCCAGGCGCACCTGCTCGGCTTACCCCCGCACACGGTGGTGACCCGGCGCGAGGGCTACCTGGTCCCCCACCTCGGCGACCAGGGTCCCCGCCTGGCCGCGATCACCGCGCTGGTGCACCAGCGCGCGCTGGAACTGGACGAGCCCGGGAGGGAGGAGCTGGCGCGCGGGTACACGCCGCTCGGCACGCTGCTCACCGGGGCTCGCCGGGCCACGCACTACGCCACCACGACCCGGTTGCCGGACGACCCCGACTTCGCCGACCCGCTGCCCGACTCGCCCGACGACGTGCCCGCCCTGTGGTGCCAGGCCACGCTGCTCAGCGCGGGCAGACCGGTGGCGTTGGTCCGCGAGACCGTCTACCGGGTGGCGTTCACCGGCCGCCGTCCGCCCGACCTGTCCGCCTACCTGACTCCCGCGCCGCCTCGACTGGTCTCCTGATGCGCGGCCGGACGTCCGCGTTGGCCGCGGCGACCGTGGCGGCCGGGTCCAGCGGGTACGTGGTGGCGGCGGTGCTCACCGAGGTCGCCGCCGACCACGGCGCGACGACGGCGGCGGCGGGGCAGACGATCACGGCGTTCGCGTTGGCCTACGCGGTCGGGTCGCCGGTGCTGGCGATGGTGACGGCGCGGTTCGAGCGGCGGGCGTTGTTGGTGGTCGCGCTGCTGGTGGCGGCGTTGGGCAACGTCGGTGCGGCGCTCGCGCCGACCTTGGACCTGTTGCTGGTCGCCCGGGTGCTCACGGCGTGCGGCGCGGCGTTGGCGACGCCGGCGGCGACCGCGGTCGCGGCCCAGCTGAACCCCGGGCACAAGGCGAAGGCGATGGCCGTGGTGACCGCGGGTCTGACGGCCGCCACGCTGCTCGGCGTGCCCGCCGGGCGGCTCGTGGCCGACCGGTACGGCTACCGGGCGGCGTTCGTGCTGGTCGCGGTGCTGTGCGTGGTCGCGGCGGTGGTGGTGCGGGCGGCCGTTCCGGCGGTGCGACCCGGACCGCCGGTGGGGTTCCGGCAGCGGCTCGCGCCGCTGGCCGACCCGCCGGTGCAGCGGCTGCTGGCCGTGTCGCTGCTGGCGTGCCTGGCGACGTTCAGCGTGTACGGCTACCTCGGCCCGATCACCGGGCACCCGCCCGACAGCGGCCACCTGCTCGCCTACGGCGTGGGCGGGGTGGTGGGCAACGCGATCGGCGGCGTGGCGGCGGACCGGCACGGGTCGCGCACGCCGCTGCTGGTGGCGCTGGGCGGTTGCGCGGCGGTGCTCGTGGTGCTGCCGGCGCTGGTGACCGGGGCGACCGGGGTGGTGGTGATGGCCGCGTGGGGCGCGTTGTTCTGGGCGTTCAACCCGCCGCTGTTCGCCGCGCTGGTGGCGCTGGACCCGGACCGGGCGAACCTCCTGCTGGCCTTGAACGCGTCCGCGATCTACACGGGCATCGCGGGCGCGGGTGTGCTCGGCGGCGCGGTCGACGCCCCGGCCGTCCCCCTCGTGGGCGCCGCCGTCGCCGTCGCGGCCACCGCGCTCGCCGCCGCGAACCGGGAGAGGAGGTTGGTGACGCGCTGATCGGCGCGATCCGGGTTAGGTTGCCCGCATGGCCGGAAAGGTGCCTTCGGTGGAGCTGGAGGTCGGGGACCGCGTCGTGCGGATCTCGAACCCGGATCGCGTCTACTTCCCCGCGCGCGGGGAGACCAAGCTCGACCTCGCCCGCTACTACCTCTCGGTGGGCGACGGGATCGTGCGCGCGCTGCGGGAGCGGCCGTGCATGATGCACCGGTTCCCGTCCGGGGTGACCGGGGAGAAGGTGCACCAGAAGCGGCTGCCCCACGGCGCGCCGCCGTGGGTGCGGACGGTGCGGGTGCACTTCCCCCGGTACAACCGGCACGCGGACGAGCTGTGCGTGACCGATGTGGCGGACGTGGTGTGGGCGGTGCAGATGTCCACGGTCGAGTTCCACCCGTGGAACTCGCGCAGCGCCGACACGGAGAAGCCCGACGAGTGGCGCATTGACCTGGACCCGATGCCGGACTGCCCGTTCTCCCGGGTGCGGCGGGTGGCGCACGTGGCGCACGAGGTGCTGGACGACCTGGGCGCGGTGGGGTGGCCGAAGACGTCCGGGGGCTCGGGGTTGCACATCTACGTGCGGATCAAGCCGGAGTGGGGGTTCGCCGACGTGCGGCGGGCGGCGTTGGCGTTCGCGCACGAGGTGGAGCGGCGCGCGCCGGACGACGTGACGACGGCGTGGTGGCGGCGCGACCGGGACCCGCGCAGCCTGTTCGTGGACTACAACCAGAACGCCCGCGACCACACGATCGCCAGCGCGTACTCGGTGCGCGGCGTGCCGGAGGCGACGGTGTCCACGCCCGTGCGGTGGGACGAGATCGACTCGCTGGACCCGCGCGACTTCACCATCGCCACCGTGCCGGCCCGGTTCGCCGAGCTGGGCGACCTGCACGCCGGGATCGACGACGCGGTGTTCTCGCTGGAGCCGCTGTTGGAGTGGGCCGACCGCGACGGGGTCGAGGTGCCGGACTGACGCCTCAGCGGAGCACGCGGGGCCGGCGGCGGCCGAGCGCGATGCCGTTCTCGACGTGGTGCAGGGCCTCCCGCTCGGTCCAGCCCTCGACGCCGTTGTGCCGGGCGGCGGCGGCCAGCAGCACGGCCAGCGCGGTGGTCTCGTCCAGCCAGCCCGCGCCGACCAGCTCGCCGAGCCGGCAGGCGGCGGTGAACACGGTGTGCGCGCGACCGCCCGGCCGCGCCTCGCGGACCCGTTCGGCCTCGCCCTCCACGACGGCGGCCCGGTAGGCGTCGACCCGGCGCGGCGACGGGCGGCGTGGGGTGGGGACCGGCGGGTGCTCGGGCGGCGGCGGGGCGAGCACGGCGAGCAGCCACTCCGGCGCGGGCGCGACCGGCGCGTCCCGCAGCACCCGGTACCGGTCGCGGCCGAGCGCGGAACCGGCGGCCACGACGTAACCGCCGACGCCGCGGGTGTCGACGTGCGGCGCGACCCTGCCGACGGTGTTGCCGAGCGGCACGTCCGGGGCCCGGAAGTAGCGGTGCTCTCCCCCGCTGGGCGTGGCGACCGTGTAGGTGTCGCGGGGGTCCTCCGCGCCGTGTTGCCAGGCGCGGCGGGCGAACGCCTCGCGGCCGTGCGGCACGTCGAGGTCGACCACGAGCAGCCCGGCCGGGCCGCACGCGATGCCGACGTTGTAGGCGCGGCGCGACCACCAGTGCCGGATCCGGTCGCGGTCCAGGGTCGCCTCGTCGTCCCAGCCGCGCAGCGCGGGCAGCTTGCCGTGCGGGCGCAGGGGCACCACGGGCCAGCCTCGTGCGGCGGCCTCCAGCGCCGCCCGGTACCTGGTCATGCTCGTCCCCCTCGGTCTGGGCAACGGGGGAAGCGCCGCCGATGTCCAGTGTGGCGGGGTCGGCGACGCCGGTACAGGGCCGCCCAGGGCACGGCTTCGGGGCGACCGCGAGGTGTACCGGCGGCCGCGGCGGGTAGGCCACTGGTTCGGCACGAGTTCGAAGGGAGCCGACCATGTCCGATCCCGTGGGCGGCACGCGTGACGGGTCCGACGACCGGGCGACCGGTCCCGCCGGCGGCGGGGGCGGCGTGGAGGCGGACGGCGGCCTGCACGTGCGCAGCCCCGCGTTCAGCGGCCACACCCTCATCCCCGACCGGTACTCCCACGACGGCGGCAACACCTCGCCGCCGCTGGAGTGGGACGCCCCGCCCGCGGGCACGGCCGAGCTGGCGCTGGTGTGCGAGGACCCCGACGCGCCGGGCGGGACGTTCGCGCACTGGGTCGTCACCGGCATCCCGGCGGACGTGACCTCGGTCGAGGAGGGCGCCGCGCCGCCCGGGTCGGTCGAGGGCCGCAACGGCTTCGGCGAGCCGGGCTGGGGCGGGCCGCGCCCGCCGGTGGGCGACGACCCGCACCGCTACTTCTTCCGGGTCTACGCGGTGGACCGGCCGCTGGGCCTCGGCGAGGGCGTGACGGCCGACGACGTGCGGGGCTCGATCGAGGGACGGGTGCTGGCGCACGGCACGCTGGTGGGTCTGTTCGGCCGCTGACCCCTGCAACGCACCGTGACCGATCGGAGGGCATTCATCCCATCGGGCAGTGATAACGGCGGTCCGCTGCCGATAACATCGGGGCAGGGGGGCGACATGATCGGCGCTGAGGTTCGTCATGGAGGACGGTGACCTCGTCGGGCGATTCGCCCACCGCCTGCGGTTGTTCGACTCCAACGCCGACGGCGTGGTGCGGCGGCGGGACGTGGTGGCGGCCGCCGAGCGGCTGGTCCGGTCGTTCCCCGTGGACCCGCACTCGATCGGGGCCGAACGGATCCGCACCGGCTACGAGATGCTGTCGCTGGCCCTGCTCGCGGACTTCGGCGACCTGGCGCGCGACGAGGTCGCGCTCCCCCGGTTCACCGCCGCGCTGGCCGCCGACCCCGCCCAGATGGCCGGGTTGGGCCGCCGGATCGCCCGCACCGACGCGCTGGCCGTGCGCGAGTGCCTCGCCCCGATCGGCGCGGCGGTGAAGGCCGAGCACATCGCCGAGGTGATCGTGGTCCTCGGCGCGCACCCCGGCCACCACCCGGTGATCCAGCAGGCGCTGGAGCGCGACGGCGCGCTGATCCGGCTGACGGGCGCGATCCGCCCGTTCACCGAGCACTTCACCGGTTCCGGCTACCCCGGCCTCTACGGCCGCCCCTAGGGTGGCGGCATGGCCGGGTCGGACGACCAGTACGACGCGCTCGGCGAGGTCTACGAGCGCACCAAGCACATCCCCACCGGGTTGGCCGAACGCGCCACGCTGCTGACCGCGCTCCCCGACCTGCGCGGCCGGTCCGTGCTGGACGTCGCCTGCGGCACGGGCTTCTACCCGCGCGAGTTCCGCCGCCTGGGCGCGGACCCGGTGGTCGGCGTCGACTCGGCGGGCGAGATGGTCGCCCACGCGCGCGAGGTGGAGCGCCGCGCGCCCCTCGGCATCGCCTACCACCGGCACGACGCCACCGCGCTGCCCGTGCTCGGCGTGTTCGACGTGGTCACGGCGGTCTGGCTGCTCGGGTACGCCGAGGACGAGGCCGCGCTCGACCTGATGGTGGGCAACCTGCGCGCGAACCTCGCGCCCGGCGGCACGCTCGCGGTGCTCGTGCCCAACCCCTACGCCGACTGGGACGTGCTCGCCGACTACGGCCGCTACGGCTACGAGGTCGTCCGGTCGGGGCCGCCCGGCGCGCGGCAACCGGTGGTGGTGCGGGTGCACGGCGACCCGCCGTTCGAGTTCGACTCGTTCTACTGGCCCGGCGGCGTCATCGAGGGCGCGCTGGCCCGCGCCGGGCTGCGCGACGTCACCCGGCACGCCACCGCGGTCCCCGAGGACGGGCGCGGCGAGGCGTTCTGGGGTCCGCTGCGCCGCAGCCCCAGCTTCGCCGTCTTCACCGCACGCGCCTGAGCCGCGGTCCCGCTGTCGGACCCCGGTGGCAGGATCGCCGCGTGACCGTTCCCGCCGTGCTGCGCACCCTGGCCCGGCTCAGCGCGTCCGAGCGGCCGCAGCGGGTCCGGCTCGACCTCACCCGGACCGCGGGGCTGGCGTGGCTCGGCGCGGACGAGGCCGCGTGGCAGGCCCTCACCCACGACCCGGACGGACCGCACCGGCCCGCGTCGCCGTGGACCGCCCGGCGCGACCGGCAGGCGGCCGTCGACCGGCTGGCGGCGTTCGACGCGCTGCACCGGGAGGACCGGCTGCTGCGGCTCGGCTGGGCGTTCCTGTGCGGGCCGGCGACGGTGGACGGGCGGCGCAGGCGGGTGTGCCTGCCGCTGGTGTCGCGGCCGGTCCGGCTGCGCCCGGCCGGGCGGCGGGGCCACGTGCTCGACGTCGCGGGCGACCTGGCCGTGTTCCCGCTGGTGACGGACTGGTCCCTGGCGGCCGGGTTGGAGACCCGGCTGGCCCCGGACCCGGAGTGGATCTCGGCGACGCTGGCCGCGGCGGGGTTCGCCGACGTGCCCGTGCTCGACGCCGGGCACGACCCGCTCCGGTTGGTCGGCGGCGACCGGCTGGTGGTGGTCGCCGGGGCGGGGCTGCACGCCGGGGAGCCGGTGGTCGGCACCGAGCGCGGCGCGGCGCTCTACGACTGGGCGCGGCGGGCCGGGGTCGAGGCCACCGCGGTGGCGGCGCTGTACGGCCCGGCCGAGGACACGCCGGAGGGGAACGAGCCCAAGGGGATCCGGCCGGAGGGGAACGGCTCGGAGGGAAACGGGCCGGCAGGGAAGAGGTCGGCGGTCGGCGAGGGGTCGGCGCGAGGTGGGCGGCGCGGAAGCAGGCCGGCCCGACGCGGATCGGTCTCAAGCGGATGGGCCGGACGCGGATCGGCCGGACGCGGGCCGGATCGGGGCCGATCGGGGTCGGCCGGCAGCGGGTCTGCCGGTGGGCAGGCCGTGGACCGGGCGGTCGGAGGCGGGGCGGTCGGAGGCGGGGCGGTGGCCGGCGCAGCGGAGTGCGGTCCCCTGCCGTTGAGCCCGGACCAGTGGGCGGCCGTGCGCGCGGCCCGCACCGCGCCGGTCACCGTGATCGGCGGGCCGCCGGGCAGCGGCAAGACGCACGCGTTGGCCGCCATCGCGTTGGACGCGGTGGCGGCCGGTCGGTCCGTGCTGCTGGCCGCCCGCACCCGCAACGCCGCCGACGTGCTCGGTGCGGCGTTGCGGCGGGCGGGCGGCCCGGTGCCGGTCCTGTTCGGCGACTCCGAGTTGCGGCTGGAGGTGGCGCGGGAGCTGGGCGAGGGAGTGGCCGCCACGACCGCGAAGGGCGAGGTGGAACGGCTCGACCGGGCCGCACGGGGCGCGGTCGCGGCGGTGGTCCGGGTGGAACGCGCGGTCGGTGACGCGTTGCGGGACGAGGAGTTGACCGGGGCCGCCGTGCGGTACGAGGCGCTGATGCCCGCGCACCGGTGCGTCGCGCCGCGCGCGTTCGCGGAGGACGCCGACTTCGCCCGGCTGCACGACCTGCTGCGCCCCCGTCGCGGGTGGTTCGGCGCGCTGCGGACCCGGTGGGCGGTGCGGTCCGCGCGGCGGTTGGCCGGTGCGGCGGACGACGTGGGCGTGGCGGACCTGGAGGCGGCGGTGGTCGCCGCCGAGCAGTCCGCCGCGCAGGTGCGCGTCGCCGCGCACGGCGGCACGTCGCTGGACGCGGTGCGCGCGCTGCTGGCCGAGGAGGACGCCCGCGCCCACACCGCAATCGCCGGGTGGTTGGCCGCCTCGGCGGTGAGCCGTCGTGGCGCTTCCGGGTCGCGGCGGGCGGTGGCGGCGTTGGCGACGGCGCTGCGGTCGGGCCGGGCGGCGCGGCGGAGGGCGCTGGCCGGGCTCTCCGCCGAGCACCTGGTGCGGGCCCTGCCGCTGTGGGTGGGGACGTTGGCCGACGTGGAGGACGTCCTGCCCGCCGTGCCCGGCATGTTCGACCTGGTCGTGATCGACGAGGCGAGCCACGTCGACCAACCGCTGGCCGCGCCCGCGCTGCTGCGGGGCCGACGCGCCGTCGTCGGCGGCGACCCGCGCCAGCTGCGGCACGTGTCGTTCGTGGCCGACCGGGCCGTGCGCGAGGCGGTGGTCGCGGAGGGCACGGTGGCGTGGGCGGACCGGCTCGACGTGCCCAAGGTCAGCCTGTTCGACGCGGCCACCGCGGCCGCCGGGGTGCACTGGCTGACCGAGCACCACCGCTGCGCGCCGCACCTCATCGGGTTCGCCGCGGCCCGCTTCTACGAGAACCGCATGGACCTGCTCACCACCCACCCGTCGATCGCGGACGTGCGCCGCGTCGACGTCGAGCGGGTCGGCGGCGCGCGCGACGACAAGGGCGTCAACGAGGTGGAGGTGGCCGCGGTGGTCGCCCACCTGCGCCGCCGCATCGCCGCCGGGGCGCGGTCGATCGGCGTCGTCAGCCCGTTCCGGGCCCAGACCGACGCGGTGGAGCGGGCGTTGCTGGAGCGGCTGAGCCTGGACGAGATCACCGCCGGCGGGGTCCGCGTCGGCACCGCGCACGGCGTGCAGGGCTCGGAGTTCGACGAAGCCGTGATCAGCCTGGCGCTCACCGACGACGACCGACCGGCCGCCTGGCGCTTCGCCAACGACCCCAACCTGCTGGCCGTGCTGACCACCCGGGCCCGACGACGGGTGCACGTGATCACGTCGGCCACCCGGCCGGTCGGGCTCGTCGGCGACTACCTGCGGCACGCCGACACCCCGCCCGTCGAACCGCGGGGCGTCGCGCCGGCCGACGAGTGGACCGCGCGGTTGGCGGCCGAACTGGCCGGGCTCGGCCTCGCCGTGCGCACGGGCTACCCGGTGGGCCGGTGGCGGGTCGACCTGGTGGTGGGCGAACGCGGGTCGGCGGTGGCGGTGGACACCCGGCCGCACCCCGACGGCGCCCCCGCCCACCTGGCCCGGTGGCGGGCGCTGCGCGGCGCGGGGTGGCGGGTGCACGACGCGTTCCCGAGCCGCTTCGCGCACGACCCGGCGCGGGCGGCGGTGGAGGTGGCGCAGGAGGTGGCCGCCGGTCAGCCCTTCGCCCGCAGCCAGTCGAGCGCGGACGGCGCGGCGCGCAGCACCGAGATGTGACCGTCCTCTTCGGACAGCCGCAGTTCCGCCGAGGGGCACCGCCGGGCGAGCCACCCGGCGTGCGAGGCGGGCACGACGCGGTCGCGTCCGCCGTGCAGCAGCAGCACCGGCGCGGTGACGTCGGCCGGGTCGAAGCCCCAGGGGTTGACGTAGGCGAGGTCGTCGTCGATCAACCCGCCCGGCCCGGCCGCGACCGCCGGGCCGACCACGTCGCCGAACCACGCCCAGTCGCCGGCGAGCGCGTCGAGGTCGGCCGGGGTGAACTCCGGGTCGTACTCGACCCCGGACGCCTCGAAGCGCTCCTTCGCCGCCCGCCCGGCCGCGGCGGCGCGCAGCGACGCCACCCCGGACGCCGCCATCCCGCCGAACCAGTCGAGGTCCGGCGCGTCGAACGGCGCGAGCCCGGCCCCGCTCACCACGCCGAGCACCCGGTGCGGCAGGAGTGCCGCGCAGGCGAGGGCGTGCGGGCCGCCGCCGGAGTGCCCGAACACGCCGAACCGCTCGACGCCCAGCGCGTCGGCGACCGCCGTGACGCACGCGGCGGCGGACGCGACGTCCCGCCCGGGGTCCGGGGTCGAGCCGCCGTAGCCGGGGCGGTCGTAGGACAGCCACCGGATGCCCAGCCGGGCGGCGGTGTCGAACAGCGGCGCGGGCGGCGCGCCGACGTTGGGCGTGCCGTGGTGCCAGAAGACCGGGAACTCCCCGGCGCCGGTGTCGTAGGCGCGCAGGGTCCGACCGCCCACCCGCACGTCGAACTCCACGACCACGCGCGGAGCCTATCGCGGCCCGGCCCGCGGAATTCGTGGTTTGGCCGCGACCGCGAGCGGTTACCTGGGGCGTGCGCCTTGAGCGAACAGGGTGCCGAAGGAGCGTGCCGTGAACATGGTGGACCCGCCTGACGACGGGCTGGACCTGGCGCCGGGCGGCGTCCCCACACGCGAGCACCTGGCCGCGTGGGTGCGCCGGGTCGCCGAGGACGTGGACGACCGACGGGTGTCCGACCTCGTGCTGATCGCCGCCGAGCTGGGCGGGAACGCGCGGCGGCACGCCGAGGGGCCGTGGCGGATGCGGCTGGCGCACGTGGGCGAGCGGAGCGTGGTGCGGGTCGAGGTGGAGGACGGCAGCCCCAGCCTGTTACCCGTGCTGGGCCGGCCGGACGACCCGGCCGCGGGCAGCGGGTTGCTGCTGGTCAACCGGCTGTCCGTGCGCTGGGGCTTCGACCACCACGAGGACCGCAAGGTGGTGTGGGCGGAGGTGCCGACCCGGTGACGTGGAGGTGGGCGGGGGCCGCGGCGCGTGCGGACCCCGCGCCACCGCTCAGCGGCCGACCTCCTCCGACACCCAGGAGGAGACCGCCGAGTAGTAGTCCCGCGCGTCCGGCGCGAGGTTGATCGAGTGCCCGTAGCCGGGCACCACGTGGGTCCGCAGCGGGGCGCGGAAGTACGGCGCCTCGGCCCGGTGCAGCGCCTCGGCGGTCGAGCAGTCCGTGGCGAGCGGCCCGCACACCGCCGCGTCCCGCGCGCCCACGGCGGACATCACCGGCACGTCGATCAGCAGGGTGTAGGGCAGCAGCACGGCCGCGCCCAGCCCGTCGACCGCCTCGGTGGGCGAGAAGACGTCCTTGGTCGACTCCTCCAGCTCCATCACGTCCGGCAGCAGCGGGCCGGGCGCGTGGAAGCTCGCGTACCGGCTGCCGGGCGCGGTGGTCAGGTAGCCCGGCGGGTGCAGCAGGCCGAACTTCGGGTCGAGGTTGGCGGGCCGGAAGTTCACGAACGCCGCCACCACGCCCGTCGGGTTCACCCGGTGCGTCATACCGGTCAGCAGCACGCCGTCCACGTCGTGGTAGGCGCCCGCCTCCACCGCGCTGATCGCCGCGCCGAGCGAGTGGCCGCCGATCACGACCCGGTCGAACGAGGGCCCGTGCGCGCCGGACCGCAGTCCCCGCACGACCTGGTACATCGCGTCGGCCTGCACGAACGTGGTCAGCGCGAGGGCGGGCGGGCGCGAACTGCGCCCGGTGCCGAGCCGGTCGACCGCGAGGGTGGCGAAACCGGCCGCGTTCTGCGCCGCCCGGAACGAATGCCGGCCGTCGGGGAAGTCCCAGTACGCGCTGTTGTAGGTGGAGCCGGGCACCAGCAGTAGGACGGTCGTCGCGCCGGTGGCGGGGACGCAGAGCGTGCCGTGCACGACGTGCGGCCGGCCGAGCACGGTCACCGGCGCGTCGACGTCACGGCAGGTGACCGCCGGCGCGGCGGACGCGGGCGTCGGCGACGACGCCAGCAGCAGCGCCACCAGGCCGGCGGCGAGGGGGAAGCGCAAGGAAGACGACCTCCATCGTCATCGGGTCGGAACGGTCATCGGATCGGAAAGGGAACCGAACCGGTCGAAGGCGGGAATCGGTCGGGTCGGCGGACCGCGCGAGCCCGCGAATAGCGGTACGGCGGAAATCGCCATTGGCGCGGACCGGCCCGCGGTCGAACCACCGCCGGAGTTCGGCGACGACGCCGTAGCCCGTTTCGCCCGCGGCTCCCCGGTGCGCGAATTCGGCTGCGGCCGGGCGGTGCCGCACGCGTCCGACCAGGCAGGACGCCGCGACGCCCGCCTTTTCCGCATTTGTGCGGTGAACCGGAGCCGACGCCGCGACCGCGCGCCCTCGCCGCGCCAATCGGCCGGGCAACGCCCTGACCACGGGTTTCGCGCTGAGGTCGCGGGTATTCGAACTGGCGGTCATGCCGCGCCGCTCCTCGGTACCGGCAACTCTTCGACGGTCCGCACTCTATGCGCCGATCGGAGTCTCGCGGGATCGCGCATTGGAGTTAAATCGGCGAATACAGTGGTGTCGGGGCCGGGAGGGCGGTTGGATGTCGGGGTCAGCCCGTCCCCGCCGAGGACCGAAGCCCGGAGTGCGCCTCATGAGCGATCTCGACTGGGTGCCCGACGAGGTCGACACCACGGTGCCCAGCGTGGCCAGGACCTACGACTACCTGCTCGGCGGCGCGCACAACCTCGCGGTCGACCGGGCGATGGGCGACCGGATGCTGGAGGTCCTGCCCGGCGCGCGCGACCTGGTCCGGTTGAACCGGGCCTTCCTGCGCCGGGCCGTCACCTACCTCGCCGGGCGCGGGGTGCGGCAGTTCCTCGACATCGGTTCCGGCATACCGACCGCGGGCAACGTGCACGAGATCGCGCAGGAGGTCGCGCCGGACTGCCGCGTGGTCTACGTGGACAAGGACCCGGTGGCGGTCGCGCACAGCCGCCTGATGCTCGCCGACGACCCCCTCACCACGGCCGTGCGGGCGGACCTGCGGGAACCGGAGGACGTGCTGGGCCGGCCGGAGGTGACCGGGCTGCTGGACCTGGACGAGCCCGTCGCGCTGCTCCTGCTGCTGATCGTGCACTTCGTCCCGGACGAGGAGCGGCCCGGCGAACTGCTCGCCCGCTACCGGGACCGGTTGGCCCCCGGCAGCCACCTGGTCGTCTCCCACGCCACCGCCGACGAACGGCCCGACACCATGCGCCGCGCCGCGGACACCGTCCGGGAGAGCCGGTCGAAGGACAACCTGGTGTACCGCACGCACGCCGAGGTGACGGCGTTGTTCGACGGCTACGAGCTGGTCGAGCCGGGCGTGATCGGGCACGCGCTGTGGCGGCCGGACGGCGCGGGCGACATCGCCGACCGGGCCGAGGACAACAACCAGGTCTGGGCGGGCGTGGGCCGCAAGCCCGGCCGCGCGACGGCGTCGGGCGGCCGTCGGTGAGCGCTCCGCTCCCCCGGGGCGCGGACGGGCTGCGGGCCCGCGCCCGGCTCGCGAAGAAGTGGGCCTACGTGCTCGCCTCCGGCACGTTCGTCCCGGTGTCCCACGCCGAGCTGGAGCGCAAGCTGCTCGGGCTGGTCGAGCGGCTGTGCGCCGCGGTGGCCACGGAGTCGCCGGCGCGGCGCGCGGGCCTGGAGGTCGCCGAGTCGCTGGTGGCGTTGAACTGCACCACGGCCGAGTCGCTGCGGGTGTCGGTGGAGGTCGTCGGCAAGGGTCTGCTCGGCGTGCCGGGTCTCGCGCCGCCGGACCGGCTGCGCGACCGGGTGGCCGAGGTGGTGGCCGCGCTCGCGGCCGGGTTCGTGGACCGCGTCCGCGCCTCGGTGCTCGCCCAGCAGGAGCAGCTGGGCCGCTCGCTCTACCAGGCGCTGCGCGAGGCGCAGGCGGCCGTCCGGCACAGCGGGACCAGGTTCGAGCTGGTGGAGCACCACCTGTCCACCGGCATCGCGACCGCGACGGCGGACGGCACGCTGGTGCGGTCCAACGCGGCGCTGGCCCGCATCGTGGACCGGCCGGACGCCGACCTGGTCGGGATGTCGCTGTTCGACCTGGCGCACCCCGACGAGCGGGTCGCGCTGCGGGCCGACTTCGACCGGCTCGCCGACGGCGACCCGTCGTCGATCAGCCAGCCGCGCCAGTTGTCGCGCGCCGACGGGGAGCCGGCGTGGGTGATCCTCACGCTGGCCGCGCTGCCGGCGGTGGAGGGCCGGGCCGAGGTCATGGTGCTCGCGGAGGACGCGACCGACGTCAACCTGCTGCAGGGCCAGCTCAACGACCAGGCGTTGCACGACGTGCTGACCAGGCTGCCCAACCGGCAGTTCTTCACCAGCAGGCTGGAGCAGGCGCTGCGCACGGCCGACCCGGACACCGGGGTCACCGTGTTCCACCTGGACCTGGACGGCTTCTCCCGGATCGCGGGCGGTCTCGGGCGCGACGTCGGCGACCACGTGCTCAAGGTCGTCGCCGGCCGGCTGGGCGTGGTGGTGGCCGACGAGGACGCGATGGTGGCGCGGTTCGGGCACGACGAGTTCGCCGTCCTGGTGCGCAACGGCCCGACCACGCCGGACGTGGTGACGATGGTGCGGCGGATCAACGACCTGCTGTCCGCGCCGTTCCACTCGGGCGGCCGGCGGGTGGCGGTGTCGGCGACCACGGGCGTGGTGCACCGGCCGCCGCCCGACGCCACGCCGGAGGAGGTGCTGGACGCGGCGGACCTGGCGTTGCGGCGCGCCAAGGGCCACGGGCGCCGGCAGTGGGAGCTGTCCGACCGCGCGCAGGACGAGCGCGACCGGCGCGCGTTCGGCCTGGCCGCGACCATGCCCGGCGCGTGGGAGAACGGCGAGCTGCGGGTGCTGTACCGGCCGGTGGTGCGACTGGCGGACGGGCGGGTCGAGTCGGCCGAGGCGGTGCTGCGGTGGGACCACCCGACGCTGGGCGCCCTGCCGCACGAGCGGTGCCTGGAGCCGGCCGAGGACACCGGGCTGATCGTGCCGCTGGGCGCGTGGGCGTTGGGGGTGGCGTGCGAGCAGGCGCGGTCGTGGCGGGACGTGCCGGTGCGGTGGGCGTTGACGCCGGGCCAGGCGGCGGACCCGGACCTGCACGCGGTCGTGCGCGACGTGCTGTCCCGCACCGGGTTGCCGGCGTCGTCGCTGCGGTTGGGCGCGCCCGCCCAGGCGTTGTTCGGCGACCGCGGCGAGGCGGCCGACAACCTGCGCTACCTGGCGGAGCTGGGGGTGGGCGTCGAGCTGGAGAACTTCACCGGCGCGCCGGACGACGTGGTGCGGCTGGTGGGCGGCGCGCCGGTGCGCGCCGTGCGGATGGCCCAGTCGCGGGCCGCGGAGCCGGGCACGGCGGTGGCGCGGGCGTTGGCCGGTGTGCTGGCCGTGGTGCGTGACGCCGGCGTCGGCCTGACCGCCGCCGGCGTCACGACACCCGCCCAAGCCCGGTGGTGGCGGGAAGTGGGTGCGGACACCGCGTCCGGTCCCCTGTTCGCTCCCGCCGGTCCACCGGACGTGATCACCCGATAGCGCAAGTCAAGGCAGGCGCTGTCGGGGAGCCGCTCGCCAGGTAGCCGAACGTGGTGCTCGTCCCCGGCTTGATCGCCGCGTTCCAGGGGAGGTTCGCGGCGGTCGTGGTGGCGTCGTCGGAGGTGACGGTCGCGCCCCAGGCGTGCTGGACCGTCGTGCCGGACGTCGGCCAGGTCACCCGCCACCCGGCGGAGGGCGAGTTCTCCGGGTGCCGCACGGTGATCTCGACGTGGTGCGCGATCCCCCACTGCGCGACCACGCGCATGGTCGCCGTGCACCGGCCCTGCGTCGACTTGAAGTCGGGCAGCTCGTCGAGGGTGATCACCGCGTCGTGGTGGTAGACCCGCTGCACGAAGTCGCGCGGGTTGACCACGCCGTCCTGGATGAACGAGCCGGACCAGGTGACGAACCAGGACCAGCGGGCCCCGTAGGCGCGCACCAGGTCGGGGTCCGGGATGGAGCCGACCTCGCCCAGCGCCACCAGCCTGCGGTCGCCGCCCAGCTCGACCAGCCGCTCGTACGGGCCGATCACCGGGCCGTGGTCGCCCTGCGGCGGGTAGGAGTCGATGCTGACCACGTCGACCACGTCGTCGCCGGGGTACCACTCCGGCGCGACCGAGTTCCACACCCAGATGAGGTTGTGCAGGCCGTGGTGGTTCACCAGGCGGTCGTGCAGCAGCCGGTAGAGCCGCTTGGCCGGACCGGGCCCCTTCGCGCCCCACCAGAACCAGCCGCCCTCGGCCTCGTGCAGCGGACGCCACAGCACCGGCACCTTCGCGTCGGCCAGCCGCTTGAGCTGCACCGCGATCGCGTCCATGTCCCGGATCAGCAACGTGTGGTCGGCCGAGGTCGGGTCGGCCAGCGCGGCGGCGAGGTCGAACGTGGTCGCGTCGGTGTAGAAGCCGCGCCACCACTCCTTGCCCGGCTGGTCGATCAACCCGGACGGGGCGTTCCAGTGCCACGCCATCGTGACGATGCCGCCGCGCCGGTCGTAGGCGAGGGCGTGGTCCACGTCCCGGCCGACGGTGCCGCGCTCGACCCGGCTCGGCGAGTAGTCCATCAGGTCGTAGCCGCCGATGGCCGGGGCCTTGCCGGTGTTCTGCTCGACCCAGTCGATGCTCGCCTGGTCCTGCTGACCGGAGAGGATCGTCTCGCCGTAGTCGGCGGCCAGGTAGCGCATCAGGCCCTTGGCCTCGCGGGTCGCGGCCGGGTCGGTGAGCGCGCCGGTGACCTGGTGCGGGCCGCGCGGGGCGCTGGGCGTCACCTTGATCGCGTCGATCAGGTACCAGCCCCAGTTGTTGGTGATGGTGACCGTGTTGTCGCCCTCGCGCAGCAGCACCTTGCCGGCGGCGATCGACGTGAACGTGGGGTGCTCGGGGAACGACACGTCGCCCAGGCCGCTGCCGTTGAGCGACAGCGACGCGGTCTTCGGGCCGTACGGGGTGGCGTAGGAGATGGTGAGGTCGTGCAGCCCGCCGGGGCTGTCCGGGATCGTGACGGTCACGCTGTCGGCGCCGGTGTCGAAGCCCGCCACGTAGCCGCGGCCGGAGAAGCCCGCCACGCTCGACTCGACCACGGTGCCGTTCAGCTCGCCGTCCTCGGCCTCGATCCACCCGTCCGGCGCCGCGGCGGCCGCGGGCGGCGCGAGCGCCAGGGCGATCAGCGAGACGAGCAGCAACAACCTCACGGTGTCCGGTCCCTTCACCGTCGTTGGCAGGGGGCCAACCTCGTCCCACTCTTCTGGGAGCGCTCCCAGGAGAGCATAGGGGGCCGGACACGCACAACAAAGGGGTTGTTCGGCGGGTTCAGACCCGACGGGGTTCCGTGCTCGTGAGGCCGCACAGCTCGTCGGCGACGGCCCACAGCTCCTCCTCGCGCCGCTCGTCGTAGGACTCGGGCGACGACGGGACCACCTCGCCCCGGCTGATGTAGGCGCCGCTCTCGCCGGGACGGGGTCCCGCCAGGGCCTCCGCCAGCAGCCGCCCGGCCCGGGCGGGGCTCGTGGCGACCGGCAGGGCGAGCAGCGCCGTGGCGACCGCGCGGAACGCGGCCCGGCCGACCGGGCCGGCGTCGCGCGCCAGTCCCGTGCCGGGCACCAGGCCGGGGTTGTAGGAGTAGACGTCGATGCCGTCGGGGAGCCTGCGCCGCAGCGCGTGCACGAGGTAGACCACGCCGAGCTTGCTGGTGGCGTACGCGCGCCTGCCCGCGACGCCGGTGTCCTCCTCCCCCGGCCGGGCCAGCTCGCGCGGGTCGGCCCAGCGGGGCGGCGGGATCAGGCCCATGCTGTTGTGCGCGCGGTCGTGCACGTCGCTGCCGACCACGATGATCCGGGCCGGGTTGGCGAAGCGCGGACGGAGCAGGTTCAGCAGCAGGTGGTAGGCCAGCACGTTGACGCCGAAGGTCATCTCGAAGCCGTCGGCGGTGGTCTTGCGCGTGGTGGCCATCTGCAGGCCCGCGTTGCCGAGGAACCCGTCCAGCGGTCCCTCCACCTCGGCCGCCGCCCGGCGGATGTCGGCGAACGACGCCAGGTCGCACACCACCTCGGAGACGTTGCGGTTCCCGGTGCGCTCGGCCAGTTCGGCGGCGAGCCCCGGCCTGCGGTTGAGCACGAGCAGGTGGCGGTCGGGGTGGCGCCGCAGCAGGTGCTCGGCGGCCACGCGGCCGAGGCCGCGGCTCGCGCCGGTCATCAACGTCGTGCCCATGGCTCAACTCCCGGTACTGGATCCTAAGTGGTACTCAGTACCATACTGGACGAGGTACCAGGCCGCTATGCTGTGCCGCATGTCGGAACGGGCGCCGCTGCGCGAGCGCAAGCAACAACGCGCGCGGGAGCAGATCGTGGAAGCGGCGTTCGCGCTGTTCGCCGAGCGCGGCTTCGCCGCCGTCACGGTGGCCGACATCGCCGAACGGGCCGAGGTCGGCCGCACCACGTTCTTCCGCTACTTCGGCGACAAGCAGGAGGTCGCCTTCTCGGACGAGCAGGCGATCGTCGAGTCGCTGACCGAGCGGCACCGGGCGTTGCCGCCGGTGCACGACCTGGCGGGCGCGCTGACGCAGATCCGCGCCGTCGTGCTGGACCTGTGCCGCGAGGTGACCGCGGACGAGGAGCACTTCCGGGCGCACATGGCGCTGCTGGCGGAGAACGCCGAACTGCGCGACCGCGCGGCCCGCAAGTTCGCCCGCCTCGCCGAGGTCTTCCGCGACACGCTGCTCGACCGCGGCACGCCGCCGGTCGTGGCCGCGCTCGCGCCGCGGCTCGGGGTCGCCTGCTACCAGGCGGGCCAGGACCTGGCCGCCGGCGACCCCGCCGCGCTGCCCGGCGCGGTCGACTCGGCGTTCGCACACCTGATCGAGGACATCCGGCCCGACATCGCCTGAACGCCGGTGCGGTGTCGGTCCGGTGGGCTAGGTTTCACCCTGCCATGCGACAAATCGGACGGGACCACGCGGCCGGGGTGCTGCGCGCGGAGGTGGACCGCGCGGCGGCCAGCCACGGCGGCCTCGTGCTGGTCGCCGGCGAGGCCGGGATCGGCAAGACCACCCTGGTGACCGGGGCGGCCGAGCAGGCGCGGCGACAGGGCGCGCTGGTGCTCGGCGGCTCCTGCTGGGACTCCGACAGCGCACCCGGCTACTGGCCGTGGGTGCAGGTCGTCCGGGCGTTGCGCCGGGCGGCCACCGCGCAGGAGTGGCAGCAGGTCGACCCCGGCCCGCTGGCGGTGCTGCTCGGCGAGGAGCCGTCGGAGCACACGCCCGAGAGCTTCCCGCTCTACGACGCGGTGACCACGGCGCTGGTGGCCGTGTCGCACCACCGGCCGGTGGTGGTCGTGCTGGAGGACCTGCACTGGGCCGACCCGGCGTCGGTGAAGCTGCTGGAGTTCGCCGCGCAGCACACCTGGTTCGAACGGGTGCTGCTGATCGGCACGTACCGCGACACCGAGGTCGACGCCGAGGACCACCCGCTGCGCCCGCTGATGACGCCGCTGCTCAGCCGGGCCGCCACGGTCGCGCTGACCGGGCTCGCGCCGGCCGAGGTCGGCGAGCTGATGGCCCGCACGGCGGGCCGCGTGCCGGACCCGGGACTGGTCGCCGAGGTGCACCTGCGCACCGGCGGCAACCCGTTCTTCGTGGAGCAGACCGCCCGGCTGTGGCACGGCGGCGGGCCCGTCACCGCGGTCGCGCCGGGCGTGCGGGACGCGGTGCGGCGGCGGCTGTCGCTGCTGCCCGGCCCGGTGGGCGACCTGCTGACCACGGCCGCCGTGCTGGGGCACGAGTTCCACCGCCGGATGCTGGCCGCGACCGCGTCGCTGCCCGTGCCCGCGGTGGACCGGCTGCTCGACCAGGCCGTGCAGGCCCGGCTCGTGGTGGGGTTGGGCGGCGGCCGGTTCTCGTTCGCGCACGACCTGGTGCGCGAGGCGCTCTACGCGTCGCTGCCGGACGTGGACGCCCGGCACGCGGCCGTCGTGCGCGCGGTGGAGGGCGACCTGGCCGACCAGGTGCTCCCGGCGGACCTGGCCCGGCACGCGCGCCTGGCGGGCGCCGAGCTGCCCGCCGACCGCGCCGTGGACCTGATCGTGGCGGCGGCGCGGGACGCGAGCCGCCGGATGGCGGTCGAGGAGGCCGCCGGGCACTACCGGCGCGCGCTGGAACGCGCCGAGGGCGCACCGCGGCGGATCGCGGTCGCGCTGGAGCTGGGCACCGAGCTGTACCACTGCGCCGAGCCCGTCGAGGCGCGGCGGGTGCTGGACCGGGCCGCGGCGGAGGCGGGGCGGCTGGCCGACCCGGCGCCGTTCGCCCGGGTCGCGTTGGCGATCTACCGGTTCTCCGACGACGAGAAGGCGGCCGCCGCCGTGGTGCGGGAGGCGTACGCCCGGCTCGTCGGCCCGCCGCCCGACGTGCCGCCGGAGGCGTTGGCGCGGGAGATGAGCCTGCGCGCCATCGAGGCGGCGCGGGGCGGCGAGGACGACGACGCGCTCGCCTCCGGGCTGTGGACCGTGCACGACACCACGCCGGGCATCGGCCAGGCCGAGCAGCGGCTCGCGCTGGTGGACGAGCTGATCGCGGTGTCGCGGCGCAGCGGCGACCACACGGCCGAGCACTTCGCCACGTCGTTCCGCTGGGTGGCGCTGGTGGAGCTGGGCGACCCGCGCTACCTCGACCAGCTGCACGCGTTCGTCGCGCTGTCCGAGCGGCTGGGCATGTCGCGGTTCAACTTCTCCGCGGCCATCGACCAGAGCATCATCGCCACCGCGCAGGGCCGGTTCGACGAGGCGGAGGCGTTGCTGGCCAAGGCGACCGAGATGGGCGCGGCCCACCACACCGGGTTCCGGATGATGTACCTGCACCTGCGGTGGGCGTTGCTGCTGGCCCGGGGCGACTTCGCCGCGCTGGACGCGCTCGCGCCCGAGGTGGCCGCGAGCACGCACCCGTGGCCGGGTCTCCTGGCGGGCCTCGCGGCGCTCGAACGCGGTGACGTGGCCGCGGCCGGGGCGCACCTCGCGGATCCCGGCCTGGACGACCGCACGCGGTGGTCGTTCGAGCCGCTGTGGCTGCGGTTCCGGGCCCGGTACGCGCTCGCCGCGGGCGACCGGGACCTGGCCGCGCGGGTGCGGGAGGAGTTGGCGCCGCACCGGGGCAAGTGGCTGGTCTCGCTGTACGGGTGCGACATCTCCGGGCCGGTCGACCTGTGGCTCGGGGTGGTGGACCTGGCGCTGGGCCGGTGCGACGCGGCGGTGGAGGAGCTGACGGCGGCGCAGCGGTCGGCCGAGCGGATGCGGGCCCGGCCGTGGGCGGTGCGGGCGCGCCGGCACCTCGCGGAGGCGTTGCGGGCGCAGGGCGCGCCGGCGGCGGACCTGGACGCGGCGGTGGCGCGGGAGGCGGCCGCGCTGGGCCTGCCGCCGGCGGCCGACGAGCGGGCGGCCCGCGCCGAGTTCCGCCGGGACGGTGACGTGTGGGCGTTGTCGTGGGACGGGGTCACGGTCCGGGTGCCGGACTCGAAGGGGCTGCGCGACCTGCACGTGCTGCTGGGCAGCCCCGGCGAGCCGGTGCCGGCGGTGTCGTTGCTCGCGCCGGAGGCGGCCGCGTCGGCGCGGCTGGGCGGCGACCCGGTGCTGGACGACGAGGCCAAGGCCCGCTACCGGCGGCGGCTGGCGCAGCTGGACGACGAGATCGACCGGGCCTTCGACGACGACCGGGCCGCGGCGCTGGACCGCGAGCGCGCGGCCCTGCTGGACGAGCTGCGTGCCGCCGCGGGGCTGGCCGGGCGCACCCGGAAGCTCGGCGACGAGGCCGAGCGCGCCCGCAAGGCCGTGACCGCCCGCATCCGCGACGCGCTGCGGAAGCTGGACGCACGCCACCCCGGTCTGGCCGCCCACCTGCGGGAGACCGTGTCGACCGGGGCGACGTGCGTCTACTCGGGTCGCGAGCCGTTCCGGCTCTGACTCACTTGCGGTTGTAGAGGCGCATCGTCCAGACGCCGAACACGACGGTGAACACCACGCCGTAGCCGAGCGTCCACATCATCGCGTTGCCGTCGAAGCCGCCCGCCATCAGCGCGCGCACCGCGGCGACGAGCTTGCTGATCGGGTTGACGTTGACGAACGCCTGCAGCCAGCCCGGCATCGTGCCGGGGTCGACGTAGACGTTGGACAGGAACGTCAGCGGGAACAGGAACAGCATGCTCACGCCCATCACGGACTTCTCGCTGCGCAGGAGCAGGCCGAACATCGTCCACACCCACGAGAACGCGAACGAGAACGCGACCAGCACCGCCACGCCGAGCACGACGCCGACGAACCCGCCGCCGGGCCGGAAGCCGAGGACCAGGCCGACGACCATGATCACGGTGGAGGCCAGCACGTACCGCAGCAGGTCGCCCAGGATGTAGCCGACCATGGGCGCGGGCCGCCAGACGGGCAGCGTGCGGAACCGGTCGAAGACGCCCTTCTGGATGTCGGTGTTCACCGCGACCCCGGTGTACATGGTGATCATCACGACGCTGGTGACCGTGATGCCCGGCAGGAGGAACTGCAGGTACTCCCCCGGCGACCCGGCCAGCGCGCCGCCGAACAGGTAGGTGAACATCAGGATCATCATGATCGGGAACGCGGTGACGTCGAACAGCTGCTCCGGCACGTGCTTGATCTTGAGCACGGCCCGCCAGCCGAACGTGAGCGACGCCGACAGCGCGCTCGGCCGGCCCGGCGGGTCGGTGTTCAGCAGCACCGCCGCCAAGTCCTCCGCCTTGGGTGCGGGCAGGAGTTCGGGTTCCTTGGTGACGGTCACGCCGCCGCCTCCTTCTTCTTGTCGGTGAGGGCCAGGAACACCTCGTCCAGGCTGGGCTGGCCGAGGGAGAACGTGTCGACGGTGATGCCCTCGCGGGCGAGCTGGGCCAGCGCCTCCGCGGCCTGCTCGGTGGCCCGGCCGGTCAGCCGCGCGGTCAGCGCCACCGGGTCGTGGTCGAGCTGCACGTCGGCCTCCAGGGTGCGGACGAGCACCTGCTGCGCCTGCGCCCGCTGCTCGGCGTCGCGCAGCCGCAGGTGCACCGCGCCGACGCCGACCGACGCCTTCAGCTCGCCCTTGGTGCCCTCGGCGATGACCCGGCCGTGGTCGATCACCGCGATGCGCGACGCGAGCTGGTCGGCCTCGTCCAGGTACTGGGTGGTCAGCAGCACGGTGGTGCCGTGCGCGACGACCGCGCGGACGATGTCCCACACCTGGTTGCGGCTGCGGGGGTCCAGGCCGGTGGTCGGCTCGTCCAGGAACAGCAGCTTGGGGGTGTTGAGGATGCTGGCCGCGATGTCGAGCCGGCGGCGCATGCCGCCCGAGTAGTGCTTGACCTGCTTGCCCGCCGCCTCGGTGAGCCCGAACGCGTCCAGCAGCTGCGCGGCGCGCGCCTTCGCGCGGGACCGGCTGTGGCCCAGCAGCCGGCCGAGCAGGAGCAGGTTCTCGGTGCCGGTCAGGTCCTCGTCCACGGAGGCGTACTGGCCGGTCAGGCTGACGAGCCGGCGCACCGCGTCGGGGTCGGCGCGCACGTCGTGGCCGAACACGCGGGCCTGTCCGTCGTCCGGTCGCAGCAGGGTGGCCAGCATGCGGACCGTCGTGGTCTTGCCCGCGCCGTTCGGGCCGAGCAGGCCGTACACCGTCCCGGCGGGCACGGTCAGGTCCACGCCGTCCACCGCGCGGGTGTCGCCGAAGACCTTGACCAGGCCCGACGTTTCGATGGCGTTCATGTTCTTCCTTCCCTAGGAGACGTAGGGGCGTCGGGTGCGGGCTTGTCTGAGGGCCGACGCCCACCAGGTGAGCTGGTCGAACATCGCCTCCGCGGCGCGGCGGCGGCGTTCGGTGTCGAGCGGCTCGTCGGCGAGCAGGTTCACGCCGACGGCCGTGCGCACTGTCATGACGTGCAACTCGGTGAAAACTGTTCGGAGCTGTTCCACCGCGTGGAACCCCTCGGAGCGGTAGCCGTAGGAGACGAACCCGGCGGGCTTGGCGTGCCACTCGTCGTAGGCGTAGTCGATGGCCTGCTTGAGGGAGGCGGGGAAGCTGCGGTTGTACTCGGGCGTGACGACGACGAACCCGTCCGCGTCCGCCACCTGCCCGGTGAACCGCCGGACCTCCGCCGTGGGCCGGGCCGGGTAGCACGGCGGGAAGTCGTAGTCGGCGAGGTCGAGCACGACGGGCTCGACGTCGGCGCGCTCCGCCGCCACCCCGGCGACCCACCGGCCGATGCCGTCGCCGACGCGACCCTCGCGGGTGCTGCCGATGATCACTGCGATGCGTGACGCCTCCACGTGCCGCCTCCTCTCACCCAGGAGGCGCGAGACGACCCGCCAGACCGGATCTAGCACCCGCGTGTCCTACGTTCAAAACGCGCGTGTCCTACGTTCAGAACGCGCGTGTCCTACGTTCAGAACGCGCGTGTCCTACGTTCAGA
>NZ_JBSGBG010000079.1:0-23110 GCF_053601135.1 Actinosynnema sp. NPDC004786
CCCGCCAGGCCTGCCGGCTTCGTCCAGCCTAAGGCACCCGAACCCATGTCAAATCGAGCCTCGGTGGGGTGGCTGCGGGTCCGATGTGGGTGGGTCGGTGGGCGTTGTGGGTGGGGTGGTGGGTGTTGTGGGATCCGGCGGGCGGGCGGTGGGGAGAGCGCACGGCCGCCCGCCGGAGGTCACATCGGGTTGGGGTCACTTCGGGCTGGGTCACTTCAGGTACGGGCCGTCCGTGCCGACTTTGCCCGGTGCGGGGTTGTTCGGTAGGTCGAGCACGTACACGCGGGCGTTGCCTTTGCCTGTGGGGTTCAGTGAGAGGCTGCCGGCGGTGACGATCCTCGTGTCACCGGTGACGGCGTCGCGGTAGGTGCCGTTGGGGATGCCGGTGAAGGTGGCCGCGCCGGAGATCGCGACCAGGGCGAAGCTGTCCACGGAGCCGGAGGTGTAGCGGCGCTTGAACGCCATCCCGCCGGACACGCCGTCGGTCGAGTACTGGCCCTTTTGGAGGGCGGGGACGGCGCGGCGGATTTGGTTGAGCCGTTGCACGTGCTTGACCAGTGGCTTCTGCAGGGTGGTGGCGACCGCGCCGGACGCGGACGAGACCTCGCCGTAGTCCGAGGCGGTCACCTGGCCCGCGATGAGGTCGCCGAAGTAGGCGCGGCCGGTGGTGGCCAGTGGGCAGGTCGGGCCGCAGTCGATCTGCTTGCCGGCCTGGAACTCGACCTCCGAGCCGTAGTAGAGCGTCGGGATGCCCCGGAACGTCCACATCAGGCTCATGTTCTCCGCCCACGCGTCGGTTCCGCCCGCGTAGCGCACGGTGGACTTGTTGGGCCCGAAGTCGTGCGAGTCCACGTAGGTCACGTTGTAGGTGGCGTCGTTGGTGGAGTCGTCGGAGTCCTTCGCGTTCCAGAACGCGTTGTTCGCGTCGCCGAAGTTCATGTGCATCCGCATGTCGATGATGTTCATGCCGGAGAACTCCGAGTGGTCCGGGGCGTGGTAGGCGTTGCCGTCGAGGAACGCGTTGCGGCTCGTCGGCTGGCCGCCGGTGCCCATCCCCTGCTCGTAGGCGTACTGCTCCAGGGCCGCGGTGGCGTCGTCGGCGCTGTAGTCGCGTCGCTCCTTCCAGGTGAAGAACTGCGCCGAGTGGTTGACCGAGCCGCGGTTCCACTTGTCGTTGACGAACGCCGCCACCTCGCCGAAGACGAAGAAGTCACGGCCCTTGTCGCCGAACTTCGCGGTGGCGTGCTGCTGGATCGCGGGCAGGAACCGGCGGTTCCAGGTGACCCGCGGGACGTGCACGGCGGTGTCGACGCGGAACCCGTCCACGCCCATGTCGATGAACCGGTTGTAGGCGTCGATCAGGTACTTCTGCACGATCGGGTTCTCGGTGTTGAAGTCGGCGAGGTCTTCGTGCAGCCAGCACGACCGCGAGTCCTCGCCCTCCCAGTTGCCGATCCAGCAGCGGTGGTAGAGCTGGGCGGGGAACATGCCCGACGTGGGGCTCGGCCACTGGCAGCTGTAGATCCGGTAGCCCTCCGGGCTGGTGTGCTGGGTCGGCTTGCCCCAGTCCACGCACGTGTTGCCGGTCGGTTCCGCGGTCGACCACAGGTCGCCGTTGTAGTAGGACTTGCCCGTGTTCGGGTCGATGGTCAGGCCGTCGTACTCGAAGCCCTGCACCGGCTGGTCGTAGTACCAGGACCACTGGTCGTCGCGGACGCCGAACACCTTCGCCTGGAACAGGCCCTTCGCGCCCCACCGGGAGCTGTGGTTGTAGACGACGTCCTGGTAGATCTTCAGGCCCTTGGCGTGCGCTTTGTTGATGAGGTCCTGGTAGGTCGCGCCGGGCGTCTCCAGGCGCGGGTCCACTCGGTGGAAGTCCCAGCCGTGGTAGCCGTGGAAGTCGTAGTCCGAGCGGTTGAGCACCACCGGGGTGATCCAGACCGCGGAGAAGCCCAGGCCCTTGATGTAGTCGAGCTTGTCGATCAGGCCCTGGAAGTCGCCGCGGAACATGGGGTCGTTGGTGGCCGCGTTGCCCGAGCGGACGTGCAGGCTGCCGCCGCGGTTGTTGGCCGTGACGCCGTCGTTGAAGCGGGCGGTCATCACGAAGTAGATGGAGTCCTCGCGCGGGTCGCCGCCCAGCGGGGTGCCGCCCGGCGGTGCGGGCGGCGCGTCACCCGTGGTCACCGTGACGTACGCGGTGGACGCGGACTTGTTGCCCGCCGCGTCGTAGGACTTGAGCGCGTAGGAGTAGGTGGTGTTCGCGGTCAGCGGCCCGTCCGCGAAGCCGACCGCTCCGGTGTTCCGCACGACCGTGCCGAGCGCGCCGCCGGTGCGGGTGATCTCGTAGCCCGCGACGGCGACGTCGTCGGTGGACGCCTGCCAGCTCAGCGACACGGTGAGCCCGGACGCCTCGGCCCGCAGGGCGGTGGGCACGCTCGGCGCGACGGTGTCCTGCGGGGCAGGGGGTCCGCAGGGATCGGCCGCGTTCGGCGTGACCACGCCGTCCTTGACGGTGCTGCGCCCGGTCGGCAACGCGTAGTCGGCGCCGTTGTTGTTGTCCCACTGGCCGGAGCCGTTGTTGAACGCCGCCTTCAGGCCGGTGGCCCGACCCAGGTCGACCGACGCGCGGGCCCAGTCGGGGCACACCTGCTCCATGGGCACGCCCGGAACGGCGGTCCACGTGCCGCCGGTCGGCTGGTAGTGGATCCGGGTCGCGGTCCAGTTCCGCGCCTTCGAGTGGTAGTAGACCTCCGCGTGGTTGGTCGGGTCCGGGTCGGGGCCTGGCTGCGACCCGCACGGGTCCCCGATCCCGACCACGCCGCCGGCCACCGTGACGACGCCGGTGCCGAGGCTGTAGTTGCGCCCGTTGTTGTTGTCCCACGTGCCCGAACCGTTGTTGAACACGGCGACCAGGCCGGTGGCCTCGCCCAGCGACACGGTCCGGCGGACCCAGCCCGCGCACGCGGCGGGCTCCATCCGCTCGCCCGGCACGGCCGTCCACGGGCCGTTGCGCGGTTGGTAGTGCACGTTGGCGACCGGCCAGCCCGACGGCAGCCGGTAGAAGACGGTGGTGGTGTCGGCGGTGGCCGCCGCCTCGGTGGCCTGCCGCTCGACGGCCCCGCCCGGCACGGTCCAGAACGCCCAGACCAGTCCGACGGCCACCGACAGGGCGGTCAGGCGTCGCGATCTCGCTCGCATTCACTGCTCCCGTCACGCTTCGTTGCGCAAAGTGGTGCAATTGCTTGCAGGCTAGACCCGAGCGCTCTCCGCCGTAAACGCCTGACGAGCACGAATGCCCGGCCATCGTTGCAAGGATTTGCGGACTGGTCCCTCCGGGCGGTCCTTAGTCGATCTCATGTCGTCGGTCCGACCGGATGTCGTACGGTGTCCCGATGACCGAGCGGGCAGCGGGAGGCGGTGTGGTGCCGCGGGCGCTGAGTTCGTTCGTCGGCCGCAAGGATTTGCTGGCCGAGCTGCGCCGGCGGATGGGCGCCTCGCCGCTCATCACGCTGACCGGCGTGGGCGGCGGCGGCAAGACCCGGCTGGCGTTGGAACTGGCCGCCCAGGTGCACCGCGCCTACGACGACGGTGTGCGAGTGGTGGAGCTGGCGTCCGCGCGCGGCGGCGACCCGGAACTGCTGGCGCAGGTGGTGTTGAGCGCCGTCGGTGTGCCCGACCAGGCCACCACGACGCCGCTGGAGACGCTGGTCGACTACCTGCGGCCGCGCCAGGTGCTGCTGGTGCTGGACAACTGCGAGCACCTGGTCGAGCCGGTCGCGCACCTGGTGCGCGCGGTGCTCGGCGCGGCGCCCGGGGTGCGCGTCCTGGCCACCAGCCGGGCCCGGCTGCGCGTGCCCGGCGAGGTGCTGGTCATGGTGCCGCCGTTGGACGTGCCCGCCGAGGACGCGCCGCTGGACCTCGGCTACGAGTCCGTGGCGCTGCTGGTGGACCGGGCCGAGGCGAGCGTGCCGGGCTGGCGCGTCACCCCGGAGAACTGGCCGGACGTCGTGCGCGTGCTGCGCCGCGTCTCCGGCATCCCGCTGGCCATCGAGCAGGCCGTCGTGCGGATGCGGTCCATGCCGGTGTCCCTGCTGGCCGACCGGCTCGACGACGTGATGCGCGTGCTCACCGCCAACGACACCACCTCGGTCGAGCACCACCAGACCATGGCCGCGCTCATCGACTGGAGCCACGCCCACTGCACCACCGCCGAGCGCCTGCTGTGGGCGCGGCTGTCGGTGTTCGAGGGCGGGTTCAGCCTGACCGCCGCCGAAGCCGTGTGCGCCGGCGCGGGGCTCGACGCGGAGGAGGTCGCCGACGCGCTGGCGGGGCTGCTCGACAAGTCGATCGTCCTGCCGTCGGCCGACCGCAGCCGCTACCACCTGCTGGAACCGCTGCGGCAGCACGGCGCGGCCCGGCTGCGGGCCGCCGGCGAGGTGGACGAGGTGCGCCAACGCCACCAGGACCACTTCCGCCGCGAGGCCGCCCGGCTGGCCGAGTCGTTCGAGGGGCACAACGAGGCCGCGCTGCTGGCCGCCGTCGACGCCGACATGGCCAACCACCGCGTGGTGCTCGCCGACCTGATCCGCAACCCCGACACCGTGCACGCGGGTCTGCAGATGAGCGTGGACCTGGCCCGCACCCGCTGGTACACCTACGCCGGTCGATTACCGGAGGAACGGCTGTGGCTGGGCCGCGCGCTGGCCGCCACACCGCCCACCGCGGACCCGTTGCGGGCCAGCGCCATCGCCCTCGACGCCTGGATCGCGCTGTGCCTGGGCGTGGAACGGGAACTCGTCGCGCGGCGGGTGGATGAGGCCGACGCCCTGGCCCGCGAGGTCGGCGGCCCGGTGCCCGCCGTGACGTTCGTGCGCGGCGCGTACGCCGTGCTGGCGCTCGGTGCGATCGAGGGCGTGGAACTGCTCCGCCAGGCCCACGCGGAGTTCGGCGCGCTGGGTCCCGCGTTCGCCGTCGACCACCACCTCGCCCACATCCTGCTCACCGTCTCGCTGGTCCTCCTCGGCTCCCGCGAACAGGCCGAGCCCGCCGCCGAGGAGTTCCACGCCGAGTGCCAGCGCCTCGGCGCGCAGTGGGGCATCAGCTGGGCCCACTGGTGCCGCGGCGTCGTGCAGACCCGCTGGGGCGACCCCGTCGGCGCGCTGGACGTGCTGATGGAGGGCCTGCGGGTCCAGCGGGAGATCCGCGACAAGTGGGGACCGCTGTGGTCCATCGAGGCGCTGGGCTGGGCGCACTCCCGGGCCGGCGACGGCGTGGCCGCCGCCCGCATGCTGGGCCTGGCCCACGGGCTGCACCGGGTCACCGGCGTCCGCGTCGACGGGCTGGTGCCCTTCGCCTGGGTCACCGCCCAGGCCGTGGCCAGGGCGCGGGCCGTGCTCGGCGAGGAGGAGTACGCCCGCGCGTACTCCAGCCCGGCCGAGTCGGTGGAACAGGCGCTGGCCGTGGTGCTGGACGAGGTCCCGACCGCGGAACCGGACCGCCGGCCGGGCGGCCTGACCCCCGCCGAGTGGAACGTGGCCAAGCTCGTGGGGGACGGCCTGTCCAACCCGGAGGTCGCCACCAGGCTCGTCATCTCCCCGGCCACCGTGCACACCCACCTGACCCGCATCTACCGCAAGCTCGACATCACCAACCGGCACCAGCTGATCACCCTGCTCGCCGGCATGGCCGACTGACACCGGCGCGTGGCGTGGGACCGGTGCCGGTCCCACGCCACGCGGACGTCACAGGCCGATGTTCGCCCGGTGAATCAGCAGCCCGACAGACGAGCGGCCCGACGACCGCCCGCACCGGGGCGGCACCGCAACGGGCGACGGGTCGGTCGGTGGGCGCGGACAGGTCGGTGGGCGCGGGCGGCAGGTCGGTGGGCGCGGGCAGGTCGGCGCGGCGGCCGGAGGGCCGTGTGCGCCCTCACCCCTCCAAGACCACGGTCGCGGCCGCGAACGAGTTGGGCACGACCTTGTCCCCGCGCTCCAACTCCCCCGCCTCCACCGCCAACCGCGCCTTGGGCGCGCGGACCCGCAGCGCCATCAACGCCGCCCGCGCCTCGATCCGCGCCAGGTGGTGCCCCAGGCAGAAGTGCACGCCGTGCCCGAACGCCGCGTGCCCCAGCGCCGCGTTGCCGCCCACCGGAGTCCGCGTCGGGTCGAACCGGTCCGCCGTCGGGCCGTGCACCTGCGGGTCGCGCCCGGCCGTCCCGAGGCCGATCATCACCACCGACCCCTCGGGGATGACCCCGCCGGGCACCTCGATGTCGGCGGTCGCGCGGTAGTGCGGCGTGACCCGCACCGGCGGGTCCCACCGGGCCGCCTCCTCGATCGCGGCGCCGACCGTGTCCTCGTCCAGCGCCTCCCACGCGCCGGGCGTCGAGAGCAGCGCCACGGTCGCGTTGCCGATCAACCCGGTGGTCGTCTCGTGGCCCGCGACCACGAGCAGGATCGCGGTGGTCAGCAACTCCTCCGGCGTCAGCCGCTCGCCGTCGACCTGGGCCTGCACCAGGCCGCTGAGCAACGCGTCGTCCGGCTGGTCGCGCTTGTACTCGATGAGCCCGGCCAGGTAGCCGAACATCGCGTCCGACGCGGGCACCACCAGCTCCGGCCGTTCGGTCATCATCGCCGCGGTCCAGTGGTGCAGCTGCTCCCGGTCCTCGACCGGCACGCCGAGCAGGTCGCAGATCACCGCCAGCGGCAGCGGGAACGCCAGGCCCCCGATCAGGTCGGCGTCGTCCGGCAGGGCCGCGACCAGCTCGTGGGCGGCCCGCTCGACCGCCGGGCGCAGGGAGTTGATGCGGCGCGGCGTGAACGCCTGCGACACCAGCGCGCGCAGCCTGCGGTGGTCCGGCGGGTCGGTGTTCAGCATGGACGGCCCGATGATGCGCGACAGGTCGGTCGGCCTGCCCTTGCGGGCCAGCTGGTCCTGCATCGCGGCGCGCAGGCCGGCCGCGTCCTTCGCCAGCCGGTCGTCGGCCAGCAGGGCGCGGGTGGCCTCCAGGCCCATCGTGGTCACCAGGACCTCGAGGCCGTTGGGCAGCTCGGCGGGGTGGACGGGTCCGAGGCGGGCCAGCGCGTCCTCGTGGGCGTGGTGTTGCCAGCCGCGCAGCGGGCCGCCGACGAGGGCCTGTCGGTCCGGGGCGAACTCCGCGGTCAGCTGCACGTCGTCTCCTTGATGCGATGGGGGTTGTGCGGCGTCCACTTTCGTGCGAGCCCCACACGTCGCGCATCCACCGCGTTCCGTATTCCGGGTGACGGCGTACGGAGATCGGTGGACATGATCCTCCCATCCCGAATACGGAGGAGGATACGGATGGTGGTTGATGCGGAGTCCCGCACGAACGCGCGACCCTGGCGGGGTTCGGCACCCCGACGGCCGAACCCCGCCGGGCGGGTCAGGCGGGTCGGCCGCCGCCCGGCGTCCCAGGGGGGACGGGAAGAGGGCCGCACCCCGCGCGGCCCTCTTCCAGAGCCACACCCCTTGTTCGCGGCCGGACCGGCCGCCTCCACCACGACGCGAGCGTCCCGCGGCTCGGTCTCCCCCTCCGACTGGACGCCCGGCGGCTCGATCCGCGACCGCGATCCCGCCGGACGCGCGGTCGCTCAGTCCGCCGCCGCGATCCGAACCATCGACCCGTAGGTTGTCGACGTGTCGTCAAGAGGAATGCAGCTCGGCGTCTACAGCTTCGGCGACCGCCACGCCGACCCCGTCACGGGCGAGCAGGTGTCCGTCGCGGACAAGCTCGCGCAGACGCTGGAGCGGATCAGGCTGGCCGACGAACTGGGGCTGGGCTTCTACGGCCTGGGTGAGCACCACCTCGCCGACTACGCGATCTCCAACCCCGGCACGGTGCTGGCCGCCGCCGCGAGCGTCACGTCGCGGATCACCCTGAGCAGCGCGGTGACCGTGCTCAGCACCGAGGACCCGGTGCGGGTGTACCAGCAGTTCACCACGCTCGACCAGCTCAGCCGGGGCCGGGCGGAGCTGCTGGCCGGACGCGGGTCGTTCACCGAGTCGTTCCCGCTGTTCGGGGCGAGCCTGGAGGACTACGACGAGCTGTTCGAGGAAAAGCTCGCCCTGCTGCTCCGCCTGGACCGCGAGCACCCGATCACGTGGTCCGGGCGGTTCCGCGCGCCGCTGCGGGACGCGCACGTCCACCCCCGCCCCTACGGTCCGCACCTGCGGATCTCGGTCGGGACCGGCGGCAACCCCGAGTCGTCCATCCGGGCCGGCCTGCTCGGCCTGCCCGTGGTGTACGCGGTGATCGGCGGCGAGCCCGAGCGCTTCGCGCCGCTGGTGGACGTGTACCGGCAGGCCGGCGAGGCGGGCGGCCGGGCAGCCGCGGACCTGCACGTCACCATGAGCGCCATCGGCCTGATCGCCCGCCGGTCCCAGGACGCCAAGGACGCGTTCTACCCGTACTGGCTGGAGACGATGAAGTACGGCGCGCGGGCGCGCGGCTGGCCGGTGCCGTCCCGCGCCGAGTACGACGAGTGGACCCGCGGCGCGCGGTCGATCTTCGCGGGCAGCCCGGAGGAGGTCGCGGAGCGGCTGATCTCGGTCGGCCGCCTGGTGGGCGCCGACCGGTACGCGATGCAGGTGGACTGGTCCGGCGTGCCGCACCGCATGGTCATGGAGGCGATCGAACTGCTCGGCACCGAGGTCCTGCCGTTGGTGGACCAGGAACTCGGCAGGCCCGCCGGCGACTGAACCCGCCACACCCGGTGTGACCCACGGCACGCGCGACACCGGCAGCACTCGCCGCAGCCCGTCCTCATACAGTGCATGACGGAAGCTTCAGCGGACTCGATCGGGGTGCTGGCGTTGACCGACGCGCCCGGGGTCGGGCCGCCCCCCGAGTCGGACGCCGACCTGTGGCGGGCCATCGCGGGCGACGGGCCGCGGGCGCACGCCGCGTTCACCGAGCTGTTCCAGCGCCACGCCGAGGCGGTGTGGAACTACGCCTACCGGCTCACCGCGTCCTGGGCCCAGGCCGACGACCTGCTCTCCACCGCGTTCCTCGCCGCCTGGCGCACCCGCGGCCGGGCCGTGCTGACCCGCGACTCCGCCCGGCCGTGGCTGTTCACCGTCACGGCGCGGCTGGCCCGCGACGAGCGGCGGGCGGGCGCGCGGCTGACCGCGTTGGCGCAGCGGCTGTCCCGCACGACCCCCGAACGCGACCACGCCGACGCGGTCGCCGAGGGCGACCTGGCCGAACGCCGGCTGCGCCGGGTGCTGGCCGCCGTCGACCGCCTGCCCCGCGCCGAGCGCGAGGTCGTGCGGCTGTGCCTGCTCGGCGAGGTCTCCACGGCCGACGCCGCGCGGCTGCTCGGCATCGCCGAGGCCAGCGTCCGCGCCAGGACGTCCCGGGCCCGCGCCCGCCTTCGCGGGCTGATCGAGGAGGAATCCGATGACTGACCTGGACCTGCCGCCGACCAGCCCGCTGCCCGACGGCGTGCGGGCCGTCGCGCTCACCCGGCTGCGCGCGGGCTTCGACGCGCCCCCGCCGCGCCGCCTCCCGCTCAAGGTCGCCGCCGTCGCGGTGGCCGTGGTCGCGGCGGCGGCCCTGGCCGTGCGGTTCACCGCCCCCGGCGACCAGGCCGCGACCGCGTCGAGCACCACGGCGATCCCCGAACTGCGCCACCACGACGCCCACGTCTTCTACGACGTGCGCGAGGGTTCCGCGCCGGCCGGCATGGCGCGGCGCTGCCAGGCCCGCTCCGCCGCCCTGCCGCCGCCGGAGCGGTGGACGGCGATCGCCACGGCGTCGCAGCGCCGGGTGGACCTCGCCGCGTTCGAGACGACCGCGGGGATCGTGTTCTGCGAGACCACCCCGATGTCGGTCACCGTGTCGTCGCCGCAGGCCGACCCCGGCGCCCTCGCCGTCGCGTTCACCACCACCACCGGGTCGATGGCGGGGTTCACCGGCGCCGACCCCCGGCCGCTCCTGCTCTCCGCGCGGACCGGCGACCAGGGTGAACGGGTGATCGTGGCCCGGTCGGGCCGGGTGTTCCTGATGCCGAACGGGTTCGTCTCGGACGGCGTGGTGGCCCGGCCCGAGGTCTCCTCCTCCGACGAGCTGGTGCAGGGGTTCGAGCTGACCACGCCGCCGCCCGCCGCCACCGCGGTCGACCGGCCCGTCACCCCCGAGGACCGCACCGGGCCGGAGGGGCGCAGGCTGGGCGAGTGCCTCGCGGACCAGCCGCGGCCCGTGCCGGACGCCGACGCCTGGCGGGCGGGTCGGGCGGTCGCCCTGACCCCGACCGAGTCCGTGCAGCTCGGCCACTACGGCGACCTGCTCCTGCTGTGCCGGCAGGACCGGACGGTCGTGGTGTACGACCTCGCCCGACCCGACGCGCCGCAGTGGGCCGGGATGCTCGTGTCCGGCGGGACCCTGCGCGGCGCGCGGGTGTTCTACGACTTCGGCCACGACGGGTCGAACACCGAGGCCCTGATCGCGGAGGTCACCGACCCGCGGGTGGCGAGCGTGACCCTGGTCCGCCCCGGTCTGCCGGACACCACCGCCGTGCCCGTGGCCGGTTCGGTGGTCGTGCCGGGCCTCGGCGACGGGGCGCGGTTCGTGGTGCGGGACGCCGCCGGGACCGTTCTGGAGGAGATCACGCCCGGCTCCTGACCGCGGGGTTCGATCACGACACCACGGGGTAAGTGTCCGTTATGTCCGGACGAGTAGCGGTGTTCGCCCCTTCCCCCGAGTTGACCGTCACGGTCGAAGAGCTGGACGGCACGCCCGACATCCACATCCACGCCGGAGGGCAGGGGGTGTGGATGTCGCGCATGATCGAGTCGTTGGGCGCCGAGGTGGTGCTGTGCGCGGCGCTGGGCGGTGAGACCGGGCAGGTGCTGCGGCACCTGATCGGGGTCGAGCTGAAGGCCCGCGACGTCGCCGCCCGCAACGGCGGTTACGTCCACGACCGGCGCGACGGCGGGCGCGACCAGGTGGTCCGGATGCCCGCCGACCCGCTGTCCCGGCACGAGCTGGACGACCTGTACGAGATGACGCTGGTCGAGGCGCTCGACGCGGGCGTCGCCGTGCTCAGCGGACCCGCGGCGGAGGACACCCCGGTGCCCGACTCCGTCTACGAACGGCTCGCCACCGACCTCGGCGGCAACGGCTGCCGCGTGGTGGTCGACCTGTCCGGCGCGCGGCTGGCCGCCGCGCTCGCGGGCGGCCCCGAGGTGGTGAAGGTCAGCCACGAGGAGCTGCTGGCGGACGGGTTCGCCGCGTCCGACGCGCTGCCCGACCTGGTCGACGGCTGCCGCAAGCTGGCCGAGGCCGGCGCGGCCGGCGCGATCGTGGTGTCGCGGGCCGCCGAGGAGACGCTGGCGTGGCTCGACGGGAAGCTGTACCTGGTGGAGGTGCCGGAGCTGAGCCCGGTCGACACGCGCGGCGGCGGCGACTCGATGACCGCCGGGCTGGCCGCCGGGCTCGCCCTGGGCAAGTCCCTGGAGGACTCCCTGAAGCTGGGCGCGGCGGCGGGCGCGGTCAACGTGACCCGGCACGGCCTCGGCACCGGCAGCGGTGACGTGGTGCGGGAACTGGTCGAGCGGGTGCGGCTGCGGCCGTGGGAGGACTCATGAGGGCGCTCATCACCAACGACGACGGCATCGACTCACCGGGGCTGCTCGCCCTGGCGCGCGGCGCGGTGGCGCACGGCTGGACGACCGTCGTCGCCGCGCCCGCGCGCGAGTCGAGCGGCACGAGCGCCGGGCTCACCGCCGCCGAGGACGACCGGCGCGTCCAGGTGGCGCGGCGCGAGCTGCCGGGGCTGCCCGACGTGCCCGCCTACGCGGTCGCCGCGCACCCCGGCTTCATCGCCCTGGTCGCGTCGCAGGGCGCGTTCGGCGACCCGCCGGACGTGGTGCTCTCGGGCGTGAACCGCGGCGCGAACGTCGGCCGCGCCGTGCTGCACTCCGGCACCGTCGGCGCGGCGCTGACCGCCGCCATCAACGGAGCCCGCGCCATGGCGGTGTCGCTTGACGTGGGGCTCGACCTCGACGTGCCGCACCACTGGGACACCGCCGTCGCGGTCGCCGCCGGGCTGTTCGACCGGCTCGCCGCCCTGCCGGTGGGCTCGGTGCTCAACGTGAACGTGCCCAACCGGCCGGAGGCCGGCGCGCCGCGGCGGGCGGGCCTGGCCGAGTTCGGCGCGGTCCGGACCAGGATCAAGGACAGTGACGACGGCTCCATCACCCTCGCCGCCGTGGTGGTCGCGGACGAGTTGACGCCGGGCACCGACGCGGCCCTGCTCGCCGAAGGGCGGGCGACGGTCACGCCGCTGCGCTCCGTCGCCGAGGACCCCGACCTGGACGTCCGGTGACGCGCACCCGGTGACGTCGGGGTCCGGTCGCACCCGGGCCTAGTCGTCCTCCCCGCGCTCCGCCGCCGGTTCGGCCTGCTCGCCGTCGGCCCGGCCCAGCGCGTCCGCCGCGCCGGTGACCAGGTCCGGACCGCCCCACTCGCGGCCCTCGGCCTGGCCCAGCCTGTGCTTGCCCATGGTGTGACCTCCCTCGATCCCCGGACAGATACCCACGAGGTCGGTGCTTCACACCCCGAATGCCGCGTTCCTCACCCCAAGTGGGGCAGCCCACGTGACAGAGCGTGATCGCCCGGTGGGATCAGCCGCCGGTCGAACCCGGCCGAGCGACACACCGGTCGGCGGACGGACCTCGTTCCGGGGTCGCGCCCCGGTTCAGCGACCCACCGGTTCAGCGACCCACCGGTCAGCCACGCACCCGGTCGGCACATCAGGCGGCGGAGGGCACCCGGTTCAGCGGCGCACCCGGCGGCTCGACTCGCGCACCACCAGCTCCGGCGCGAACAGCACGTGCTGGTGCCGGTGCTCGGCCGGCGTCATCGTCTCGGCGATCACCAGCTCCGCCGCGGTGCGGCCGATCTGCTGGCGCGGCTGGCGCACCGACGTCAGCGGCACCGCCGCCGCGGCGGCGAAGTCGATGTCGTCGTAGCCGACGATGGCGATGTCCTCCGGCACCCGCACCCCCGCCCGCACCAACACCTGCAGCAGGCCCAGCGCGAGCAGGTCGTTGGCGCAGAACACCGCGTCCGGCCTGGTGGAGCGGGCCAGGAGCTGTTCGGCGGCGCGCTGCCCGGACGCCACGTTCAGCGACGGGACCTTCAGCTCCTCCAGCACGCCCGCGTCCCGGCCCGACTTGCGCACCGCGTCCACCGCGCCCTCGTGCCGCTGGCGCGCCTGGTGGACGTGCTGCGGCCCGTTGAGCATCACGATCCGCTCGTAGCCCTCGGCGAGCAGGTGGGTGACCGCCAGCTCGCCGCCCGCCCGGTCGTCCACCGCGACCGAGCACAGGTCCGGGTCGCTGGTCGGGTGGTCGAGCAGCACCACGGACATGCCGCGCTCGCGCAGCCGGCGCACGGCGGCCAGGTCGGTGTCCACCGGGGTGATCAGCACGCCGTGCACGCGCTGCTCGGCGAGCAGTTCGACGTGCCGCGCCTCCCGCTGCGTGGACCCGTCGCTGTTGCACAGGATCACCGCGTGCCCGGCGTCGCTCGCGGTGTCCTCGACCCCGCGGGCGACGTCGGTGAAGAACGGGTTGCCCACGTCCAGCACGACCAGGCCGATGGCGCGCGGCGTGCCGGAGCGCAGTTGGCGGGCGGCGTCGTTGCGGACGAACCCCAGCTCCTCGATCGCGCCCATGACCCGGTCGCGGGTCGCCGGCGCGACGACCTCGGGCCGGTTGAGCACGTTCGAGACGGTGCCGACGGACACCTTCGCGCGCATCGCCACGTCGCGGATGCTCACCGGTGACCCCACCGCGCCTCCTCGGCGGACTGAAGGTGTGAAGGAGTGGACTGTACCGCCCGGCCCCGACCGCGGCCCCACTCCATCCTAACCGCCCCGGCCTGCGTTAAATCGTTTCACCTCCACCGGTCGGGGTGATCACCGGCACCACCGCGGTCACCGCAGGAACGCGGCGGCCACGCCCGCGTCCACGGGCAGGTGCGCGCCGGTGGTGTGCGACAGCTCCCCCGCCGTCAACGCGAACACCGCGTTGGCCACGTGCTCGGGCAGCACCTCGCGCTTGAGCAGCGTCCGCTGCGCGTAGAACGCGCCCAGCTCCTCCTCCGGCACCCCGTACACGGCGGCCCGCTGCGCGCCCCAGCCGCCGGCGAAGATGCCCGACCCGCGCACCACGCCGTCGGGGTTGACGCCGTTGACCCGGATGCCGTGCTCGCCCAGCTCGGCCGCCAGCAGGCGGACCTGGTGCGCCTGGTCGGCCTTGGCCGCGCCGTAGGCGACGTTGTTCGGCCCGGCGAAGACCGCGTTCTTCGAGGCGATGTAGACGATGTCGCCGCCCATCCCCTGCTCGACCATCACCCTCGCGGCCGCCTTCGCGACCAGGAACGACCCGCGCGCCATCACGTCGTGCTGGAGGTCCCAGTCGCGGGCGGTGGTCTCCAGCAGCGGCTTGGAGATCGACAGGCCGGCGTTGTTGACCACCAGGTCCACCCCGCCGAACGCCAGGCACGCCTCCTCGACGGCCGCCGCGACGGCGTCCTCGTCGGTCACGTCGACGATCGCGGCCACCGCGGTGTCCGGGCCGAGTTCGTCCGCCACGGCCCGCGCCGCGTCGGCGTCGACGTCCGCCACGACCACGCACGCGCCCTCGGCGGCCAGCCGCAGCGCGATGGCCCTGCCGATGCCCGACCCCGCGCCGGTGACCAGGGCGACCCGGGAGGCCAGCGGCTTGGGCGCGGGCATCCGCCGGAGCTTGGCCTCCTCCAGCGCCCAGTACTCGATGCGGAACTTCTCCGCCTCGTCGATCGGCGCGTACCTCGACACCGACTCGGCGCCGCGCATCACGTTGATCGCGTTGACGTAGAACTCGCCCGCCACCCGCGCGGTCTGCTTGTCCTTGCCGTAGGAGAACATGCCGACGCCGGGCACCAGCACGATCGCCGGGTCCGCGCCGCGCATCGGCGGCGAGTCCGGCGTGGCGTGCCGCTCGTAGTAGGCGCGGTAGTCCTCCCGGTACGCCCGGTGCAGCTCGCGCAACCGGGCCGCGACCTCGTCCGGCGGCGCGGTCGGCGGCAGGTCGAGCACCATCGGCCGCACCTTGGTGCGCAGGAAGTGGTCCGGGCAGGACGTGCCCAGCGCGGCGAGCCTGGGGTGCTCGGCGTGGGCCAGGAAGTCCAGCACCACGTCGGCGTCGGTGAAGTGGCCGACCTGCGGCCGGTCGGTGGACGCCAGGCCGCGCAGCAGCGGCGCGAGCGCGGCGGCACGCGCCCGGCGTTCGGCGGCGGGCAGCGGGTCGTGCAGCTTCGCGCCGAACGGGTCGGGCCGGCCGCGCGCGGCCAGGAATTCGGTGGCCCGGCGGATGATCTCCAGGGACCGGTCCCGGCACTGCGCCGAGGTCTCGCCCCAGGCGGTGATGCCGTGGCCGCCCAGGATCACGCCGATGGCGTGCGGGTGCTCGCGCGCGATCGCGGCGATGTCCAGACCGAGCTGGAACCCGGGACGCCGCCACGGCACCCACAGCACCCGGTCGCCGAACACCTCCTTGGTCAACGCCTCGCCGTCCGCGGCCGCGGCCAGCGCGATGCCCGCGTCGGGGTGCAGGTGGTCCACGTGCGCGGCCTCGACCAGGCCGTGCATGGCGGTGTCGATCGACGGCGCGGCCCCGCCCTTGCCGTGCAGGCAGTAGTCGAACGCGGCGACCATCTCGTCCTCGCGGTCCACGCCCGGGTAGACGTCGACCAGGGCGCGCAGCCGGTCCAGCCGCAGCACGGCCAGGCCGCTCGCGGTCAGCGTGCCGAGGTCGCCGCCGGAGCCCTTGACCCACAGCAGCTCGACCGGCCCGCCGGTCACCGGGTCGGTCCCCACCCCCTTGGCCGAGGTGTTGCCGCCCGCGTAGTTCGTGGTCGTCGGGTCCGCGCCCAGCTCGTGCGAGCGCTCCAGCAGTGCCTGCACCTGGTCGTCCCTGTCCCTGTCGTTCACGCGCCCCACCCCGCCTGCTCGCCGCCGACCCGTTCCGCCACGATCCGCTCGCCGTACCCCGACCGCGCGTAGGCCGCCATCGGGTCCGGGTCGAGCCCCATGCCCTCGCGCACGGACGCCACCAGCGGGCGGACGTCGGTGTTGAAGGCGTCCATCAGCACGGCGTTCGCGCCCAGCACGTCACCGGCGAGCTGCGCCGCGGTCAACGCCTCCCGGTCCACCAGCAGCGCCTTCGCGGTGGCCTCCTGCACGTTCATCACCGACCGGATCTGGCCGGGGATCTTCGGCTCGATGTTGTGGCACTGGTCGAGCATGAACGCCACGCCGGACTCCGGCGCGAGCGCCCCGCCGTGCACGACCTCGACCATGATCCGGAAGAGCTGGAAGGGGTCCGCCGACCCGACCATCAGGTCGTCGTCGGCGTAGAAGCGGGAGTTGAAGTCGAAGCCGCCCAGCTTGCCCGCCCGCAGCAGCACCGCGACGATGAACTCGATGTTGGTGCCCGGCGCGTGGTGGCCGGTGTCGACCACGACCTGCGCCCGCTCGCCCAGCTCCAGGCAGTGCGCGTACGCCGTGCCCCAGTCCGGCACGTCGGTGGTGTAGAACGCGGGCTCGAACAGCTTGTACTCCAGCAGGATCCGCTGGTGCGGCCCGATGCGCTCGTAGGTCGCGCGCAACGCCTCGGCCAGCCGGTCCTGCCGGGCCCGGATGTTGTCCTGGCCGGGGTAGTTCGTGCCGTCGGCGAACCACAGCTTGAGGTCGCGCGACCCGGTGGCGTCCATGATGTCCACGCACTCCAGCAGGTGGTCGAGCGCCTTGCGGCGCGCCGCCGGGTCCGGCGAGCACACGCTGCCCAGCACGTACGCGTCGTCCTGGAAGACGTTGGCGTTGATGGTGCCGATCTCCACGCCCAGGTCGCGCGCGTGCCGGCCCAGCTCGGCGTAGTCGGGCACCGCGTCCCACGGGATGTGCAGGGCGACCGACGGCGCGACGCCGGTGAACCGGTGCACCTCCGCCGCGTCGGCGATCTTCTCGTGCGGCGTGCGCGGCACGCCCCGCTGCGCGAACACCTTGAACCGGGTGCCGGAGTTGCCGAACGCCCAGGACGGCAGCTCGATCCGCTGCCCGGCCAGGGCCTCCCGCACGCCACCCGCACCGGGTGCTGCTGTCTTGCCGTCCACGTCGGGACTCCTTACCTGCTCAGTCGAGGTGGAAGACCTCGGTCAGCGGCCTCATGGCCTCGTCGGGGTGCCTGCCGTCCAACGCGGTGAAGAACTCGGCCATCTCGGCCTGCCACCGGTCGTTCACCTCGCGGGCCCGCATGCCCCGCTGGGCCGCGTCCCAGTCCGGGGTCTCCAGGTAGCCGACGAGCAGGCCGTCGTCGGCCAGGAACAGGCTGTAGTTGCCCCAGCCGGTCTCCCGCAGGGCCTCGCGCATCTCGGGCCACACCTCGCGGTGCCGCTCCCGGTACTCCTCCAGCCGCTCCGGGCGCACCCGGAGCAGGAAGCAGACACGTCGCACGCCGAACCTCCGGAGGAATGAAACGTTTCACAGGACGCTATTGTCGGGCGGTAAACCTTGTCAATGGTCTGGACTACGCGCCGCCTGCCGCTGTGGGTAACGGTGGGCGCGGGCCGCAGCGGGCCCCGGCGAGTGGGCGGTGTCGCGCACGTCGTCGTGGGTCACGGTGCGCGTGGGGCGGCGTCGGGCGCACGAGTTGTTGGGTCACGGTGGGCGCACGCCGTCGTAGAAGGCGACCCGGACGGTGATCTCCCGCCGCCCGCCGGCCGGGAGCGCCAGCGGCGCGTCCCAGGCGAGGGCCGAGCCGATGCCCTGGTACTGCCCCACCCGCACGAACCACGGGTCGGTCGGTCCGGAGAGCACGGCGGTCCACGCCCCCGCGGGGTCGTCGACCACGACCGCGAGCCACGGCGCGGTCCGGCCGTTGACCCGCTCCTCCCCCTCGCCGTCCGGGCTGTGGACCCGCACCGAACGGGGGTCGAGGTCGGGCAGGCGCCAGAACCAGCCGCCGTAGCCCGCGCCCGCGCGTCCCTTGCTGCCCGGGCTGTGCAGCACCACGTCGCGTTCGGCGGTCAGCACGCTGGTCCACTCCAGCTCCCAGCCGCCGGTCACCACCCGGCGGCGGGTGCGTCGGTGCTCGCGCAGCAGCACGCCGCCCGCCGAGTCGCACCACGCCAGTTCGCCGGGTCCGGTCTCCTCCAGCCGGCCCAGCTCGCCCGGCACGTACCCGCGGCCGGGCACGTAGTTGCGGCCGCCCCACAGGTTGACGCCGTTGACGTCCGGCAGGGCGAGGCCGATGCCGCGGTGCCAGGGGTGGTCGTCGGGGTGCTCGCCGGTCACCACGACGCCGCCGAGCGTGCGCACCGGGTGCAGCGCCGGTCGCGGCACGACCAGCGGCAGCCGCTCGGTGTCCCAGCCGTGCCGGGCTACGCCGGCCAGCGGGGACCACGGCACCTCCAGCTCGGCGAACGTGCGCAGCCGCTCGGCGGCCCTGGCCACCGCGTGGTCGACGCCGTCCACGTCGACGCGCTTGCCGTTGCGGCGCAGCCAGGCGCGGTCGATCGGGAGCGGGTCCGGGGCGGTGCGGACCGCTTCGACCACCTTCATGAACGCCCCGGTCGCGACGAGCGGTGAGTGCAGCGGCACGGCCGGGTCGCGGAGGTGGGCGAGCAGGTTGCGCAGCGGCGAGTCGTGCCGGTGGCGTTCCTCGATGCCGTCGATCACCAGCCGGTGCTCGCTGTAGTGCAGGTCGGCCCGCTTGCGGCTGCCGTGCACGGTGAGCACCGGTTCCCGCACCACCTCCGCGCACAGCGTCACGGCGACCAGGACGACCGTGCCGTTGCGCGTGCGCAGCCTCAGGCAGGAGGTGTCGTCGGCCTCGATGTCGCGGGCGCGCAGCAGCTCCAGCTCGATGTCGTGCACGTCGTCCACGCCCGTGCTGCCGTCCAGCGCCAACGCCGTCGCGATGCCGTGCGCGAACGGGTTCGTCAGCGCGCCGTCCACCACCGGGACGCCGTCGAGCGTGCGTCGGCCGGCCCACGGCGCGCGGGTGTAGTAGGAGTCGTCCCGCGACCAGGTGCCGCGCACGCCGATGCCCCGGATCTCGCCCAGCGCGCCCGAGCGGATCAGGTCGGCGAGGCGGTGCACGGCGTGCGAGCCGAGGCTCTGGAACCCGACCTGGACGGCGCGGTCGCCGGACCGGTCCACCAGCTCCCGCCAGCCGGTCAGGGTCGGCGTGGGCGGTTTCTCCAGGAGCAGGTGCGCGCCGGCGTCCAGGACCTGGTGCGCCAGCGGGAGGTGGGTGTGCATGGGGGTGGACACGATGCCGATGTCCGCGTCGCGCATCAGGGCCGCGAGGTCGGGGCTCACCGGTCGGTCGCCGATCAGCCGTCGGGCCTCGGGGTCGAGCGGGTTGATCTCGCAGACCCCGGTGAGCCGCGCCAGGCCCTCCGCTTCGAGGGCGGCGATCTGGCGCAGGTAGAGCCGCCCGTAGCCGGATGCGCCGGCGAGCACGAGGCGGGGTGTCACGGGCGGTCCGCGGCGAGGGTCCGGTCCGCGGCGAGGGTCCGGTCCGCGGCGAGGGTCCGGTCCGCGGCGAGGGTCCGGTCCGCGGCGAGGGTCCGGTCCGCGCTGGGTGCCGTCGGGCGGTGCGCGGATCGGTTCCCGGTCAGGGCTGGGTTCGCGGTGGGTGCGCCCCGGTGGTGGGCGTGGGCGGACCGGTGCGGGGCGGGTGCGTGGACCTTGCCCGGGAGCCGGTGGGGGTCGGGGGTGGCGGGTGGCGGGGCGATCACCGCTCCGGCCCCGCGCGACGGTTCGACCCGCATCCTTGACTCCTCGGTTGAATCGGTTCAACCACGCTAAGCGAGCCTGCCCGGTCCGTCAAGGCCCGTGTCCGGCCGCCGAAACCCCACCGGCTCCACCCCTTGCCATTTGCGTTGAATCGGTTCATCGTGTGGCGTCGTCACGCACCTCGCGCACCGTCGCGCCCTGGGAGGCCGCCGATGACCCGCGTCAGAACCCTGCCCGCCGTCCTGGCGGCCCTAGCGCTGGCCCTGAGCACGTCCCCGGCCGCGGCCGCGCCCGACGGCCCCCGGCTGGAGCGCCTCGACCGCGGTCTGGTCGCCGCGCGCACCGACGACGGGGTGTTCCTGAGCTGGCGGCTGCTGCGCCACGAGGTCACCGGCCACACCGGCACCGGCCTGGCCGGTCCGGCGTTCGCGGTCTACCGCGACGGCCGCCGCGTAGCGACCGTCACCGACAGCACCAACTACCTCGACCGCGAGGGCGGCTCGGAGTACCGGGTGGCCCCGGTGGTCCGCGGTCGGCAGGGCGAGGTCAGCGAGCCGGTCTCGCCGTGGGCGGAGAACTTCCACGACCTGCCGCTGCGCAGGCCCGCCGACGGCGTCACGCCGGCCGGCGAGGCGTACACGTACCGGGCCAACGACGTCAGCGTGGGCGACGTGGACGGCGACGGCAGCTACGAGTACGTCGTGAAATGGGATCCGTCGAACTCGAAGGACGTGTCCCAGGTCGGCTACACCGGCCCCACCTACATCGACACCTACCGGTTCGACGGGACCCTGCTGCACCGCGTCGACCTGGGCGTGAACATCCGTTCCGGCGCGCACTACACACAGTTCCTGGTCTACGACTTCGACGGCGACGGCCGCTCGGAGATGATGGTGAAGACCGCGCCCGGCACGAAGGTGACCACCTACGACCGGCGCGGCAACGCGGTCTCCGAACGGTACGTGACGATGCCGCGCGAGGACGTGCGGGCCGGGTACTCGCACAGCGACGACTACCGGCTCAGCGCCGCGGGCTACTACGAGCACGTGGTGGAGATGTTCCGCGGCTGGCACGCGCACCCCGAGGTGGTGTCCGGGCGGTGGCCCGCGACGTTGGAGCAGGCGTTCGGCATCGAGCCCCGGTACGCGTACCCGCTGTCCGACGCGGACGCGCGGGCGTTGGCCGACTACTTCGTGGACGTGTACGCGCCGGCCCGCAGCACGCGCAACGCCCTGCGGGCGTTCGCCGGCTTCATCGTGGACGGCCCGGAGTACCTGACGGTGTTCGACGGCAGGTCCGGCCGTGAGCTGGAGACGGTGCGGTACGAGCCGGGGCGGCACGACGACGGGTTGATGTGGGGCGACTACGCGTACTCCCGGATCGAGCCGGGCAACCGGGTCGACCGGTTCCTGGCGGGAGTCGCGTACCTGGACGGCAAGCGGCCGTCGGCGGTCTTCGCCCGCGGCTACTACACCCGCACGACGCTGGCGGCGTACCGGTGGAACGGCCGCAAGCTGGTCAAGGACTGGTTCGTGGACAGCGGCTGGGTGCCGATGAGCAACCCGTTCAACTCCGCGGTGCACGGCAAGGACGGCACGTCGCCGACGCACGGCGGCCTGGCCACGCAGGGCGCGCACTCGCTGAGCGCGGCGGACGTGGACGGCGACGGCAAGCAGGAGATCGTCTACGGCGCGTCGACCATCGACCACGACGGCAAGGTGCTCTACAACTCGTCGGCCGTGCTGCCGCCGGGCAGCGCGAACCCCGGCGCGGTGGCGCGACTCGGCCACGGCGACGCGTTGCACGTGACCGACATCGACCCGGCCCGGCCGGGGCTGGAGATCTACATGGTGCACGAGGGCGGGACGTCCGCGCCCTACGGCTACTCGTTGCGCGACGCGGCCACCGGCGCGGTGATCTACGGCGGGTACACCGGCCGGGACACCGGGCGCGGGATGATCGGCGACGTGCTGCCGGACGAGCCGGGGCTGGAGACGTGGGCGTCGCTGCCGGGCGGCACGGACGCGGCCGGGTTGTGGTCGGCGGACGGGCGGCCGCTGTCGACGGCGATCCCGGGCACGAACGCGAGCATCCGGTGGGCGGGCGACCTGACGACGCAGGTCGTGGACGGCGCGATCGACGTGACGCCGACGATCGACGACTGGCGGCGGGGGACGCTCCTGACCGCCGCGGGCACGCTCACCAACAACCACACCAAGGGCAACCCGTCGCTGGTGGCGGACGTGCTGGGCGACTGGCGCGAGGAGCTGCTGGTGCGCACGGCGGACAGCTCGGCGTTGCGGATCTACCTCAGCACGGAGGTCACCGGGCACAAGCTCTACACGTTGATGCAGGACCCGCAGTACCGGGTCGACGTGGCCCGGCAGCAGACGGCCTACAACCAGCCCGCGTACACCGGCTTCTACCTGGGCTCGGACGTCGATTGGGCGAAGGTGCCGCGTTAGGGTCGGCGGGTGATCACGCTCGCCGTCGCCCAGCCGCGCTGCACCCCTCACGACGTGCCCGCCAACGTGGCGGCGCACGCGGAGGCGGTGCGCGCGGCCGGGGCGCGCGTGGTGGTGTTCCCGGAGATGTCGTTGACGGGGTACCACTTCGACGCGCCGGCGGTGCCGTTCGAGCTGCTGGAGCCGTTGGTGGTGGCGTGCGGCGAGGCGGGGGCGGTGGCGTTCGCGGGTGCGCCGGTGGCCGGGCCGGAAGGGCCGGGCATCGGGGTGTTGGAGGTGTCCGGGGCGGGGGTGCGGGTGGCGTACCGGAAGATGTGGCTCGGTGGTGGGGAGCCGCGGTGGTTCCGGGCCGGTGACGCGCCGGCGGTGGTCGAGGTGGACGGGGTTCGGCTCGGGTTGGCGGTGTGCAAGGACACCGGGGTGCCGCGGCACGCGGCGGACACGGTGGCGTTGGGGGTGGACGTGTACGCGGCCGGGGTGTTGGAGCACGCCGGGGAGTGGGACGTGGTGGACGCGCGGGCGCGGCGGGTGGCCCGGGAGCACGGGGTTTGGGTGGCGGTGGCGAGTTTCGCGGGGGCCACCGGGGAGGGGTACGGGGCGGCGGCCGGGCGGTCGGCGGTGTGGGATCCGTCCGGGGAGGTGGTGGTGGCGGCCGGGGTGGAGGTGGGGGCGGTGGTGCGGTGTGAGGTGTCGGGGTTGGGGAACCGGTGAGGTGAAGGGCTGGTGGTTGCGGCCGGCTCGATTTGACATGGGGCCCGTACGAGCACCCCAGGCAGGCCGTAGCCGGCAGGCCCGGCGGGGAAAAGCGTCCCGCCAAGCCTGCCGGCTCCGACC
>NZ_JBSGBG010000080.1:0-22826 GCF_053601135.1 Actinosynnema sp. NPDC004786
ACCTGCCGGTCGGTGCCCGCGAACTTCTGCACGGCCTTCGCCGGGCCGTCGTAGGCGGGCCGCCCGTTGAGCTGCCACGCGCACGCGGCGAACACTCTTCCCCGCCGGGCCTGCCGGCTTCGTCCAGCCCAGGGTGCCCGTAAGGGCCCCATGTCAAATCGAGCCGGCCCGCACCACCGAGCCGTAGACCCGAACGCTCAACTCGGGTGTTCCGAACGTAGGACACTCGCGTTCCGAACGTAGGACTCGCGCGTGAGTCCTCAAGCTCCACCCCGCAACCACCCAACTACCCGGCGTTTACCCCCGACGATCACCCGGGTACCCACCAGCCATGCTGGGACGACTGGTCACCGGAGCCGCCGTGGGCGCAGCCCTGGGCGCGGCCTGGCTGGGCCTGCGCGAGTTCATCGCCTCCGGCACCATCTGCTCCACCGACGACTGGGACTGCCTGGCCCTGGGCCTGGTCTCCATGCCGATCAGCCTGATCGTGGGCCTGCTCCTCGCGTGGGCCGTCCTCAGGGCCGCCCACCAGGACCGCCCCCTGGGCTTCGCCGCCGTGGGCGTCACCTTCACCGCCGCCCTGACCCTGCTCACCGTCTGGGTGTCGATCCCCGCGGGCTCCGTGGCCGCCGGCCTGATCGGTTTCGTGCTGGCCGCACCGGTGACAGCCCGCCACCCCGTGAGCCACACTGCTGCCCGTGACTGACACGCCGCCCACCTCGCGCTCCGCCATCGGCGGCTTCGCGTTCCGGGTGCTGCTGCGCGTCGTGTTCTCGGCCGTCGTCGGCTCCGCGCTGTTCGTCGCCTGGATCCGGGCCTACCGCACCGGCGTGCTCGACCGGGTGGTCAACGAGACGTCCCTGGGCGAGTTCATCCTGCTGGTCGTCATCGGCCTGCCGATCGCGCTGGTGGCCAGCGCCCTGCTCGCCGGCCCGCTGCTGTGGCTGCTCAAGGTGCGCCCGGTGTGGCCGATCGTGCTGATCGGCCCGATCCTGCTGGGCCTCGCGCACTACTTCAAGGTGCCGGAGCGGTTCACCTGGATCGGCGACAAGTGGACCGTGCTCGTCCTGCTGGCGGGCGTCAGCTACGGCGTCGCGGGCCTGCTCACCGCCCCCGCCGTCCTGCGCCGAACCGGGAAGTAACCACCCCCGACCCCGGCACCACCCCCGACCCCGGCACCGGCACCGGCACCGACACCGACACCGCGCCCTACTCCGGCACCGGCACCGCGTCGAGCACCTCCTCCCCCACCCCCTCGAACCGGCACCACTCCACCGCCTCCTCACGGCTGATCGGGCGCGCCCCCTCGGGCCGGGCACCGCCGACGACGTCCCACCCGTCGGGCGCGAGCACGTACAACCGCCCGCCCCGCACCGCGAGCAACCTCCCCCGCGGGAACGCCATCGTCGCCTCCGCGCGCAGGAACCGAACCTCCACGGTGACCTCCACCTGACTCTTGACCTCCACCCAACTCCAGCCTGCAGGGTCGAGCACAGGAAAACCGGATGCCGGAAGTCGGTCCACCTTCGTACCGTCAAGGGTGGACCGGAGGGGGCCTCGTGTCGGAAGACCGTACTTCCACAGCCGCGAGCGTGCGCAGGCTGTGGCCGTACCTCAAGCCCGTTCGCACACCCGTCGTGCTCGCCATGGTCGCCACCATGCTCGCGATGATGTGCGGGCTGGGCATCCCGCTGATCACCCAACGCATCGTGGACGGCCCGATCGCCGACCGCGACCTGAGCGCGTTGCCGCTGCTCATCGGCGTCATCGTGCTGCTCGGCTGCGCCGAGGCCGCGCTGTTCTACGCCCGTCGCAAGCTGATCGCCGGACCGGCGTCGGACGTCGAGGCGCGGATGCGGGCCGAGCTGTACCACCACCTGCAAGACCTGCAGGTGGCCTTCCACGACCGCTACCAGTCGGGGCAGCTGCTGTCCCGCGCGACCACCGACCTGACCCAGGTGCGGCGGTTCGTCGGCTTCGCCGTCATCTTCCTGGTGGTGAACAGCCTCGTCGTCCTGATCGGGCTCGGCGTGCTCTTCTGGCTGTCACCCGTCCTGGGCATCATCGTGCTGGCGAGCACGCTGCCGCTGGTCGTGCTGTCCTACCTGTTCGAGACCAGGTTCAAGGTCGTCGCCCGCCGCGCGCAGGACCAGTCCGGCGACCTGACGACGGTGGTCGAGGAGTCCGTGCTCGGCATCCGGGTGCTGAAGGCGTTCGGCCGCGGACCTCACCTGACCGGGCGGTTCCTGCGCCAGGCGCGTGAGCTGCGCGACACCGAAGTGGCCAAGGTGCGGATCTTCGCCGCGCTGTGGGCCGTGCTGATCGTGCTGCCGGAACTGGGCATCGCGGGCCAGCTCGCGTTCGGCTCGATCGGCATCGCCAACGGCGCCATGACCGTCGGCACGCTCGTCGCCGCCGTCACGGTGAGCGCCTACCTGCGCTGGCCGGTCGACTCGATCGGGTGGCTGCTGGCGGAGACCAACTCCACCGCGTCCGCGCTGGAGCGGTACTTCGAGGTGGTCGACACCGAGGTCACCGTCACCAGCCCGGCGAACCCGAAGCCGCTGGCCGCGCCCGTGCGCGGGCACGTCCGGTTCGAGGGCGTCCGCTACCGCCACCCCGGTTCGGGCACCGAGGTGCTGCGCGGCGTCGACCTCGACCTGCGGCCGGGCGAGACGGTCGCCCTGGTCGGCGGGACCGGCTCGGGCAAGACGACCGTCACCGCCCTGGTGCCGCGCCTGGCCGACGTCACGGCGGGCCGCGTCACGATCGACGGCGTGGACGTACGCGACCTGGACCTGGGCGAGCTGCGCCGGGTCGTCGGCACCGCGTTCGAGGAGCCGATCCTGTTCTCCGCGAGCGTCACCGAGAACGTCGCGCTCGGCGCGCCCGACATCGACGAGGGCCGGGTCCGCGAGGCGCTGCGGGTGGCGCGGGCCGAGGAGTTCGTGGACGCGCTGCCGTGGGGCCTGGACACCCGGATCGGCGAGCAGGGCCTGTCGCTGTCCGGCGGTCAGCGGCAGCGCCTGGCCCTGGCCCGCGCGGTCGCCGGGCACCCGGCCGTGCTGGTGCTGGACGACCCGCTGTCCGCGCTCGACGTGCACACCGAGGCCGAGGTGGAGGCCGCGCTGCGGCGCGTGCTCAAGGGCGTGACGGCGCTGGTCGTCGCGCACCGCCCGAGCACGGTGCAGCTCGCCGACCGGGTGGCGATGCTGGTCGACGGCCGGATCGCGGCCACCGGCACCCACGCGCAACTGCTGGCCGACAACGAGGACTACCGCGCGTTGTTGTCCACGATGGAGGACGAGGAGGTGGCGGCGTGACCGCGGAGGCCGTGACCGGGCACCGGCCCGAGCCGGACCCGGACGAGGAGGCGTGGCGCGGCGTCGCGGCCGAGGACGTCGAGGACGTGGACTACGCGACCGGCGTCAAGCTCCAGGCCCGGTCCCGCCGGCTGCTCGGCGAACTGCTGCGCCCGCACGCCCGCGCGGCGACCCTCGCCCTCGTCATCGTGGTCCTGGAGAACCTGGTCAACCTGGCCGGTCCGCTGCTGATCGCGGCCGCGATCGACACCGGCGTCCCGGCCGCGCTGGACGGCAGGCCGCAGGCGCTCGCCTGGTGCGTCGGCGGCTACGTGGCGACGGCGATCTCCGCGACCCTGCTGCGCTGGTCGTTCGTCCGGCTCACCGGCCGGATCGGCCAGGACGTGCTGCTCGTGCTGCGGGAACGCGTGTTCCGGCACGCCCAGCGGCTGTCCGTCTCGTTCCACGAGAAGTACACCTCGGGCAAGGTGATCTCCCGCCTGACCAGCGACGTCGACTCGCTGCAGGACCTGGTCGAGGAGGGCCTGGACGGCTTCTTCACCTCGATGCTGTCGCTGCTCGGCATCTCGGTCGTCCTGCTCTACCTGGACGTCCCGCTCGCCCTGGTGGTGCTGTCCGGCTTCGTGCCGCTGATCCTGCTGACCCGCTGGTTCCGCCGCCGGTCCGGGCGGGCCTACCGGCACACCCGCGGCGCGATCGCCAAGATCATCGTGCAGTTCGTGGAGACCATGAACGGCATCCGCGCGGTGCAGGCGTTCCGGCGCGAGCGGCGCAACGAGAAGATCATGAACGAGCTGAACGGCCGGTTCCGGGACGCCAACACCGACGCGATGGGCGTGATGGCGGCGTTCACGTCGTCGGTGCGGGTGATCGGCAACCTGTCGCTCGCGATGATCCTCGCCTGGGGCGCGCTGCGGGTGGCGGGCGGTCAGCTCGAACTGGGTGTGCTGGCCGCGTTCACGCTGTACGTGCGGCGGTTCTACGACCCGTTCGACCAGCTCGCCATGTTCGCCAACGCCTACGCGTCGGCCACCGCGGCGCTGGAGAAGATCTCCGGGTTGCTGGAGGAGGAGCCGCAGGTCCGCGAGCCCGAGGAGCCGACGCCGCTGGGCGAGGTGCAGGGCGCGGTCCGGTTCGAGGGCGTCGAGTTCCGCTACTCGCAGGACACGCCGCTGGTGCTGCCCGCGTTCGACCTGACCGTGCCCGCCGGGCAGACGGTGGCGCTGGTCGGCGCGACCGGCGCGGGGAAGTCGACGCTCGCCAAGCTGGTGGCCCGGTTCTACGACCCGACCGCGGGCGCGGTCCTGCTGGACGGGGTGGACCTGCGGTCGGTGGCCGACGCCGAGCTGCGGCGCGCGGTCGTCATGGTGACGCAGGAGAACTTCCTGTTCGACGGGTCCGTGCTGGACAACATCGCGCTGGGCCGGCCGTCCGCGACCCGCGAGGAGGTCGAGGCGGCGGCGCGGGCGGTCGGGGCGGACGCGTTCATCCGCGCGCTGCCCGAGGGCTACGACACCGACGTGCGCAAGCGCGGCGGCCGGCTGTCCGCGGGCCAGCGGCAGATGGTGGCGTTCGCGCGGGCGTTCCTGGCCGACCCGGCGGTGCTCGTGCTGGACGAGGCGACGTCCAGCCTCGACGTGCCGACCGAGCGCGCGGTGCAGGACGCGCTGGAGACGGTGCTGGCCGAGCGGACGGCGTTCATCATCGCCCACCGGCTGTCGACCGTGCTGATCGCCGACCGGGTGCTGGTGCTCGACGGCGGCCGGGTGGTGGAGGACGGCACGCCGGAGGAGCTGATCGGCGGCCGGGGCCGGTTCGCCGCGCTGCACACCGCGTGGCGCGACTCCCTGGCCTAGTTGTACTGATTCGTGACGTTGTTGACGTCTAGGCGGTCAGTCGGGTGATGGATGGCTGGCCGCCGAGGGCGCTGTGGGCTCGGTGGTGGTTGTAGTCGTGGATCCAGCGGGGCAGGGCGGCCAGGCGCTGGTCGTTGCCTGTCCAGGCTCTCGCGTAGGCGAACTCGGTTTGCAGGGTGCGGTTGAAGCGTTCGGCTTTGCCGTTGGTCCAGGGGCAGCCCGGCTTGATGAAGCGGCGGCGGATGGCCAGGGCGATGCAGACCGCCCGCCAGTTCCGTCCGACCCGGTAGACCTTGGCGTTGTCGGTGAGCACCCGCAGCACGACCACGCCGTGGTCGCGGAACCAGGCCACCGCCCGGTGCAGGAAGCCCGCGCAGGTCATGTCCTTCTCGTCGGGGAGGGCCTCGACGTAGGCGATGCGGGTGCGGTCGTCCACCGCGACATGGAAGTAGTCGTAGCCGATGCCCCGGCCGCGTACTTTCTCGCTGCGGCCGTGCGCCCGCCAGCCGCCGCCGTCGGGGACGCGGCCGAGTTTCTTGACGTCGACGTGCAACAGGTCGCCGGGATGGCGGCGTTCGTAGCGGATGTCGGTGCGGCGGTGGCGCACCGGCAGGCCGGTGATCGGGTCGACCGCGGCCAGGGCGGGTTCGCCGCGGCGGCGCAGCACCCGGCCGATGGTGGAGGCGGGCAGACCGAGCAGTCCGGCCAGGTGCACCGGTCCTCGTCGTAGCCGCCGGCGGGCGGCCAGGATGCGGTCCTCGACCTCGACCGGGGTGCGGCGTGGGCTGCGGTGCGGGCGCGAGCTGCGGTCGAGCAGCCCGGCGTCGCCCTCACGTCGATGCCGGGCCAGCCACTTGTGCACCGTGGCGCGCGAGATGCCCAGTTGCTCGGCGATACAGGCCGGTGACCACCCGGCTGCACGCCGGGCCACGATCAGTCTGCGGGCGTGGACGGTGGTGCGGGCGTTACTGTGCACGCGAGGACCTCCGTGTGCCGATGGGATGCGTCAGACACATCCACTCCGCCCGGAGGTCCTCCCGTCTTCAACCCGACACGCCGTCAACAACCTGATTAGTCACTACACCTAGTGCGCACGCCCCCTGAACGCGGCACGCCGGGTTCAGGGGGCCGGCGCGCTCAGGGGGCCAGCAGGCTGGTCAGCAGCAGCGACAACCACGCCGCCAGCACACCCGCCACCACGCCGTACGCGACCCACCGCCACACCGGCACGTTCCGCGCCAGCCACACCGACGGGGTGATGCCGCCGACCACCAGGACGTTCGCCAGCAGGGCGAGCCACTGGCTGGTCTCGCCCAGCCCCACCGACAGCGTGTAGACGGTGAACGTCACCACGGCGGCCACGATGAAGCTGACCGTCAGGCCGGTGCCCCAGGGGGTCGGCTCCCGGGGCTCCTCCCCGTCGCCCTCCGGCTCCGCGCCCTCCTCGACGCCCTCGCCGACGTCCTCCGCCTCGTCCTCGGCGGGGACGTCCACGACGACCAGCTCGCCGGTCACCGGGTCGGTGTACCGCACCGGGACGCCCATCTCGGCGGCCAGCCGGCCCGCCAACTGGCGTCCCCTCCTGGTGACCAGGGCGCTCGCGGCGCCCTCGGCGGGCGTCTCGGCCCGCGTCACCGCGCCGGCCACCTTCGCCCACTCGTGCAGCGCGTCGGCGAGACCCGCGCCGAGCGGGAGGGTGTGCGGGTCGACTTCCCGCTCGCCCGCGTCGTCGCGACCCGCGAGCACGGCCCGGCCGTCCTGGACCCGCAGTTCCACCTACGTCCTCCTCTGGTCGTGCCCGGTGAGAACGTAGCGTTTCAGGCGATCGCGTAGAAGGCGATGGCGCCCGCCGTCGCCACGTTCAGCGAGTCGACGCCCTCCGCCATGGGGATCCGGACGGCCACGTCGGCCGCCGCGATGGCCTCCTCGGTGAGGCCGGGCCCCTCCGATCCGAGCAGGACGGCGACCTTGCGGCCCCGCAGTCCGGCGTCGGCCAGGCCCTTCGCGTCGGCGCGCGGGGTGAGCGCGGCGACCGTGAAACCGTTGTGGCGCAGCAGGTCGAACGCTTCGGTGAGGTTCGGGACCGACGCGAACGGCACGCGCAGCACGTGCCCCATCGAGACGCGGACGCTGCGCCGGTACAGCGGGTCGCTGCACCCCGGGCCGAGCAGCACGCCGTCGATGCCGAGCGCGGCGGCGTTGCGGAACAGCGAACCGAGGTTCTCGTGGTCGCCGACGCCCTCCAGCACGGCGAGCCGGCGCGCGGACGCGACCAGCTCGGCCACGTCGGGCTGGGGCGCGCGGTCGGCGGCCGCCAGCACGCCCCGGTTCAGGTGGAAGCCGACGACCTCGGCCATGACCTCGGCGGAGGTCACGTACGCGGGCGCGGGCAGGTCGCCGAGCGCGGCCACGCGGCGGCGCACGCCGAGCAGGCCGCGCACGGGGTAGCGCGAGGCGAGGAGCCGTTCGACGACCACCACGCCCTCGGCGATCACCAGGCCCCGGCCGCCGGGGCGGTCCGGGCGGCGGTCGGCCGTCGACAGGTCCCGGAAGTCGTCCAGCCGGGGGTCCGCCGGGTCGTCGATCTCGATCACGTCAGCAGTGTCCCACCTCCGCGCAGGTGAACACCCCTCACAGAATCGAGGCAGTTCAACACAAGCCCTGGACCAGCGAATTCTCGCTTATTGTTACCCCCATGTGACAGAGAGCACCGATTTGGGCGCTGGCGGGCGGGTGGTTGCTGTGTCACGGTTGGCCTCCGCTAAGCCCGCCGGAGCAGCCCTACCGTGATTGGGAGGCGGCATGGGTACGGATGTGTCCAGTCGGACGTTCACCAGGGAGGACCGCCAGCGCTACCGCGAGCGCATGCAGCGGTGCATGGACGCGCTGGGAACCATGCTGGTGGAGGAGAGCTTCTCCTTCCCGAGGCAGCAGATGGGGCTGGAGATCGAGCTGAACCTGGTCGACGGCGCGTGGCGGCCCGCGATGGCCAACTCCGAGGTGCTGGAGAAGATCGACGACCCGTCGTTCACGTTGGAGCTGGGCCAGCACAACCTGGAGGTGAACGTCCCGCCGCGCGAGCTGGCCGGCGACGAGACGCTGGACCTGGAGAGGGAACTGGTCTCCACGCTGGCGACGGCCGACGTCAAGGCGCACGACGCCGGCACGTCGATCGTGATGATCGGGGTGCTGCCGACGTTGCAGCACGAGCACTTCGACCGGCGGTGGCTGTCCAACCAGCCGCGGTACACGAGGCTCAACGACCAGATCCTCGCGCTGCGCGGGGAGGAGGTCGTGCTGTCGATGGAGGGCGCGCCCATGCCCGGACGGGTGGGCGAGCGGCTGTCCAGCTACGCGGAGTCCATCATGCCGGAGGCGGCCTGCACGTCCGTGCAGCTGCACCTGCAGGTGGCGCCGGACGACTTCGCGGCGCACTGGAACGCGGCGCAGGCGTTGGCCGGGGTGCAGGTGGCGATCGCGGCCAACTCGCCGTTCCTGCTCGGGCGGGCGTTGTGGCACGAGACCCGCATCCCGCTGTTCCTCCAGGCCACGGACACCCGGTCGCAGGAGCTGAAGAACCAGGGCGTCCGGCCGCGGGTGTGGTTCGGGGAGCGGTGGATCACGTCCATCTTCGACCTGTTCGAGGAGAACGTGCGGTACTTCCCGGCGTTGCTGCCCGAGACCGGTGACGAGGACCCGTTGGACGTGCTCGGGTCGGGCGGCACGCCGACGTTGACGGAGCTGCGGCTGCACAACGGGACCGTGTGGCGCTGGAACCGGCCGGTGTACGACGTCGTGGACGGCGTGCCGCACCTGCGCGTGGAGAACCGCGTGCTGCCGGCCGGGCCGACCGTGCTCGACACGATGGCCAACGCGGCGTTCTTCTACGGGGCGCAGCGGGCGTTGACCACGCTGGAACGTCCTTTGTGGAGCCAGATGTCGTTCCACGCGGCGGAGGAGAACCTGTACGCCGGGTCGCGGCACGGGATGGGCGCGCAGCTGTACTGGCCGGGGATCGGGTGGGTGCCGCCGGACGAACTCGTCCTGCGCCGGTTGCTGCCGTTGGCGCACGAGGGGTTGCGCGCGTGCGGGGTGTCCGACGAGGCGCGGGAGCGGTACCTCGGCGTGATCGAGGCGCGGTGCCTGACGCGGCGCACGGGGTCGCAGTGGCAGCGCGACACCGTGGCGCTGCTGGAGGACCGGGGGGCCGACCGGGACGCGGCGCTGAGCGCGATGCTCGGGCGGTACGTCGAACTGTCGCACGCGGGGGAGCCGGTCCACACGTGGCCGGTGGGCGGCTGACCCGCCTGCCACGTGCCCACGACCTGTCCGCCGCGCGTCGGGGCGCGGCGGACAGGTCACCTCACGGGGCCCGGGGCCGCCCGATCGGGCGGGCGGCGGGACTGGACGGCCTGACCGGGCGGGCAGCCGGACGGCGGGGCCGGGCGGGCGGCGCGGCTGCACGACCTGACCGGGCGAGCGACCGGGCGGCGCGGCGAGGCTGGGCTGCGCGGCGCGGCTCGTCGGGCGCGGCGAGGCTCGTCGGGCGGGGCGGGGCTCGTCGGGCGGGGCTCGTCGGGCGGGGCGGGGCGAGGCTGGTCAGGCGGCGCGGCAGCGGCGCGGCGGGGCTGCACGGCACGACCGGGCAGCGACCGGGCGGCGCGGCAGCGGCTGGGCGGCGGGGGCGGGCAGGCGACACGATTGTCCTGCTCGTGGGGGCACCCCGGCCACCCGTGCCCCGGGCACAGCTCTGGCCTGCGCCGCGGCCTTCATTCTTCCGGCAACGCTCCGGGCGTTTCCATTGATACCCGCCGCGCCGTCATTAACACGTCAGGGTGATCTTTCACGGCCGCCGCGAGCGCCCGCACACCCCACCATACCCGCAGGTCAGCGCCGCCGCCCGGCCTTCAGCGGCGCGACGTCGGCACCGTCGTGGGAACTGCGGCACTCGTCGGGCGTCACGGCCTCGACCGCCAACGTCAGCATGCCCTTCACCCCGGTGTAGATGCTCTCGCCCGCCGACGCCAGCGACGTGTGCACCCGGTTCGAGTCGGAGAAGTCCCGCTCGTCCTTCGTGCGCTTCTTCCCGACCTCCTCGGGCTTCGTCGCACTGCGCAGGTTGACCTCCAACCACGCGGCCACTTCGGCGGGCGTGGTCAGGACCTCTTCCGGGGTGCGCTCCAACCGCTCGGCGCGCGGGGAGGCGTGGTCGAGTGACGTGTGCTCCACGTACGCGTGCCAGTGCGTGTTGCGCAGCGACCACGTCTGCTCGATCGGCCAGTCCTCCTCGGTGCCCATGCGCCTATCTTGCCAGGGTCCGCACGTCCAAGGTGTGGTCAACCCCCACCGCCGAAGCCAACCTGCGGTCGTGGGTCACGAGAGCGGACAGGTTCCCCGTGCCCTGCTCGCCGGCGAACGTGATGTTCTTGTCGCTTTCGTCGGACTTCGCGTTGCGCCGCCGCGCCGACGTCGAGGGTGGCCCCGCGAGCACGGTGCGCGGGCCGAACGACAGCGTGACGTCCCTGGCGCTCAACACCGGCCGATCGTCACACGGGGACCGATCCGTTGGCGCGGCGCATCTCCGGCCCGGGACACGACGAGCCCAGGCACGACGAACCCCAGGACACGACGAGGCCCCGCGCCCCGGCGGTACGACCGGGAGGCGGGGCCTCGTCTGTTCCCGAACTGACTGCCGCTCCCACCACGAAGCGACGAGACTTAGGTTAGCCTAACTTCGCCGACCGCACCAGCCCTGCGCACCAGACCCCGCGCCACGAGTTCCACCACCACCGCGATCGCCACCGCCTCGACCGCCAGCAGGGCCAGCAGCACGACGAGCTGCAACGCCCCCGCCTGCCACACCGGCGCGCCGCCCAGCAGCATCCCGACGAACGCGCCGGGCAGCGTGACCAGGCCGACCGTGCGGGTCTGGTCGAGCGCCGGGATCAACGCCTCCGCGGCGGGCGTGCGGATCAGCTCCCGCACCGCGACCGGTTCGGTGAACCCGAGCGCCAGCGCCGCCTCGTACTCGCCGTGCCGGTCCCGCAGCGCGTCCAGCGCCCGCCGCACGGACAGCGTGGTGGCGGTCATCGCCCCGCCGATCAGGATGCCGCCGACCGGCACGAGCGCGATGCCCCGCACCGGCACCAGCCCGCTCGCCACGAGCACCGCGAGGGCGGGCACGGTGCCGGCGAGGATCGCCGACGCCACCCACACCCCGCGCCGGCCGGTCTTCGTGCGCGCGGCCGACGTGCCCGTCGCCACGCCCGCCATCAGCACCAGGAACGCCGCCGTGAGCGGCAACGACGCGAGCACCACCGTGATCACCACGGACACTGCGGCCAGCTGCGCGGTCGCCCGCACGGCCGCCCGCACCACGGGCCGGGGCGAGGCCAGCCGGGCCCACCGGACCACGGCGGCGGCGACGGCGGTGAAGCTCAGGCAGACGACGAGCAGCCGGACCCAGTCCGTCGCGATGACCACCGGACCATTGTCAGACCCGGGCGCGGCGGCGCAGGCCGAGGCGGGGTCCGGGCAGCTCCAGGCCGCCGCGCCGGGCCAGCACGATGCCGCCGGCCACCGCCGCGACGATCGACACCACGCCGCCCACGACCAGCGGGGCCCGCGCGGTGAAGTGCTCGGCCAGCCAGCCCATCACCGGGCCGCCGACGGGGTTGCCGCCCAGGAACACCAGCATGTAGAGGCCCATGACCCGGCCGCGCATGGCGGGCGACACGGACAGCTGCACGGTCGCGTTGGCGGTCGTGGTGAACGTCATCATGGCGATGCCGACCGGGATCAGCGCCAGGCCCGACAGCCACATCGTCGGCATCAGGCCGACCACGACCTCCAGCACGCCGAACGCGAGCGCGCCCACGATCAGCAGCCTCAGCCGCGGCTTGCCGCGGGCGCTGCGCTTGGCCGCCAGGGTCGCGCCGGCCAGCGTGCCGACCGCGAGCATGGTGGACAGCAGGCCGTAGGCGTCGGCGTCGCCGCCGAAGGTGTTGCGCGCCAGGACGGCCAGCGTGACGTAGAAGTTGAGCCCGAACGTGCTGATGAAGAACACCAGGCACAGCAGGATGACCAGGTCGGCGCGCTTGCGCACGTACCGCAGCCCTTCCCGCAGCTGGCCCTTCTCCCGCGGCACGGGGTCGCCGCGGTGCAGCTCCGACGCGCGCATCAGCAGCAGGCCGGCCAGCACGCCGAGGAAGCTGATGGCGTTGATGAGGAACACCCAGCCGGTGCCCACGAAGATGATCATCACGCCGGCGACCGCCGGGCCGACCATCCGGGCCAGGTTGAACGTCATCGCGTTCAGCGCCACCGCGTTGGTGAGCTGGTCGCGGCCGACCATCTCGACCACGAAGCTCTGCCGCACCGGGGTCTCCACCGCGGACACCGCGCCGAGCAGCAGGCACAGCAGGTAGACGTGCCACAGCTCGACCACGCCGGTGACGTCGAGCAGGCCCAGGGTCAGCGCGCAGAGGCCGAGGCCGGTCTCCAGCACGAGCAGCAGCTTGCGCTTGTCCATCCGGTCGGCGAGCACGCCGGCCCACAGCGACAGCAGCAGCGTGGGCGCGAACTGGAGCGCGGCGGCGATGCCGAGGGCGACCGGGGAGCCGTCGGACAGCTCCAGCACGAGCCAGTCCTGGGCGACGCGCTGCATCCACAGGCCGACGAGCGAGACGACCTGGCCGGAGGCGTAGAGGCGGTAGTTGCGGACGCGGAGCGAGCCGAACATGCGACTGCGTGGCGGGGGTGCGGCTGCGTTGCGTTCGACCTGGTCCGTCTCTGCACCACCCGCGTACGCCGGCACTTCGTTACTGCCCCGCCATCCTGTCGATGATCCCGGCGGCGCGCGACAGCACGCCCCGTTCCTCCGGTGTCAGCTCGGCCAGCCGCTTGTCCAGCCAGGCTTCGCGGGCGGACACCTCTTCGTTGATGTAGTTCAGCCCCGCCTCGCTCAGCTCCACGATGGCCTGCCGGCCGTCGGTGGGGTGGGGGCGGCGCGTGGCGAACCCGTACTCCTCCAGGGCCGCTATCACCCTGGTCATCGACGGGGGCTGGACGCCTTCCCTGGCGGCCAGCTCGCCCGGCGTCAGGGGTCCGCACTTGTGCAACGTGGACAGCGCGGACACCTGGGTGAGCGAGATCGTGGAGTTCACCCGTTGCGCGCGGAGCCTGCGGTTGAGCCGGATGATGGCCAGTCGCAGCCGACTCGCCAGTCCCGCCTCAGCCTCGGTCTCCGTCACGTAGTTAGCATACCTCACGATCTCTGCGCCCATCGTGTGAACTTGCCCATTCAGTTGCCGAGAACGGCCTGGATGGGGCCGATCGCGAAGTAGACGACGAACGCGGCGGCCACGACCCACATCAGCGGGTGCACGCTGCGCGCACGGCCGGTGAGCGCCCGCAGCACCACGTAGCTCACGAAGCCCGCGCCGATGCCGTTGGCGATCGAGTACGTGAACGGCATCACCACGATGGTGAGGAACGCGGGCAGGCCGACGGAGAAGTCGGCGAAGTCGATCTCCTTCACCTGCATGATCATCAGCGCGCCGACGATGACCAGCGCGGGCGCCGCCGCCTCGATCGGCACCACCGAGTACAGCGGGGTGAGGAACATGGCGGCGAGGAACAGCAGGCCGGTGACGATGTTCGCCAGGCCGGTCCGCGCGCCCTCGGCGATGCCGGACGCCGACTCGACGAAGACAGTGTTGGACGACGAGGACGCCGCGCCGCCCGCGACCGCGCCGAGGCCGTCCACGAACAGCGCCTTCGACACGCCCGGCAGCTGGCCGTCCTTGCCGATGAGCCCGCCCTCCTTGCCCAGGCCGGTCATGGTGCCGACGGTGTCGAAGAAGTCGGTGAGCACGAGCGTGAACACCAGCAGCGCGGCGGTCAGCGCGGGCACCCGGGTCCACGCGCCGAACGACACGTCGCCCAGCAGCGACAGGTCCGGCAGGCCGAACACCTGCTCGGGCAGCGCCGGGTAGCCGAGGTTCCAGCCGGCCGGGTTGGTGCCCTGCGAGGGGCCCGCCTGCACGATCGCCTCCAGCACGATGGACAGCACGGTGGCCGCCAGCACGCCGATCAGGATCGCGCCCTTGACCTTGCGCGCCACGAGGATGCCGGTGACGACCAGGCCGACCACGAACACGAACGTCGGCCACGACGCGATGGACCCGTTGATGCCCAGCCCGACCGGCACGGTGGTGCCCGCCGCGTCCGGCACCCGGCGCACGAACCCGGCGTCCACCAGGCCGATGAAGCAGATGAACAGGCCGATGCCGACCGCGATGGCCGCCTTCAGCTCGGCCGGCACCGCGTTGAACACCGCCGTGCGCACGCCCGTGACCACGAGCAGGAGCACCACCAGGCCGTTGACCACGACCAGGCCCATGGCCTCGGGCCACGACATCTGCGGCACGATCGTGACGGCCACGAACGAGTTGATGCCGAGGCCGGTGGCCAGCGCGAACGGGTAGTTCGCGACGAGTCCGAACAGGATCGTCATGACGCCCGCGACCAGCGCCGTGACCGCCGCCACCTGCGGGATGGTGAGGATGTTGCCGAGGACGTCCACCTTCGCGCCGGGGTCGTCGGCGGCGAAGCTGCCCAGGATCAGCGGGTTCAGCACGACGATGTAGGCCATGGTCACGAACGTGACCAGCCCGCCGCGCACCTCCCGGCCGACCGTCGAGCCGCGTTCGGAGATCTTGAAGAACCCGTCCAGCCTGGAGCGGGCCGGGGGTGTCGGCGCGGCGGGTGTGTCGGCGGTCGCCATCTCGTCTCCTCGATCGGTGGTGCGGAGCAGGCAGAGCGTGCCCCACCTGTGTTTCGGCCAGGTAGCCTGCCCGACGTGGCCGAACAGGACGCGACACCCCTCCCGCCCCCGCCCCCGCTGCCGCCGAGGCTGACCGACCCGGTGCCCGTGGTCGTGGTCGGCACGGCGCTGTGGTTCCTCGCCGCGGTCGGCGTGGCGTTGTTCGGGGACGCGCCGCTGGTGGCGTGGACGTGCGTGGCCGGCGGTGTCCTGGGGATCATCGGCTACGGCATCTTCGCCTGGCAACGCTCCGCCGCGCGCCGGGGCAGCCGGACCGCCCAGCACGGCCAGGGCCTGGAGTAGCTTCAGCCCAGCAGGACCGCGGGCGTCGGGTCGGCGATCAGGGCCGCGAACGTGTGCCGGTCGTCCCAGCGACCCGTGGTCCAGGCCAGGGCGCGCGCCAGGCCCTCGGGGGTGTCGGCGGCGTGCGGGACGCCGTCCTGCACCCACCACGACACCGAGTGCTCCGCGCCCTCGGCCGCCACGACCAGGTCGTCGTGCACGACCAGCGCCCCGCCCGGCAGCTCGACGCCGAGCAGGTCGCACGCCAGCCGCACCGCGCCCAGCTCCGACCACACCACCTCGTCGCCCTCGCCGACCACGTGCCCGGAGACCTCCTCCGAGGCGAGCGGCAGGGCGAGCAGCTCGGCCAGCTCGGCCGCGGCCCCCGAGGAGGCCAGCACCTGGGCCGGCGGCAGCACGCCCAGCAGCCACGGCAGGTCGAGCACCAGCACGTCGTCGGCGGGCTCCGCGGCGCCGGTCAGCACCCGCACCCGGTCCGGCGGCTCGACGCTCACCGAGTCGGCCACCTCGGCCAGCAGCGCGTGCACCCGCAGCACCAGCGCGTCGGACAGCTTGCGGGCCGGGTCGCCGAGCCGCGCGATCAGGTCGGCCACGTCGTCGGAGTCCTCCACCGACAACGACGTGCGCACCCCGGCGGCGGCCAGCACGTGCGGCGGCACGTCGACCGCCGGCACCACGTCGTACAGCCCTTCCAGCGCGTCGGCGTCGGGCAGCCGCCACGACCCGAGCGGCACGCCGTCGATCGTCGCGTACCGGGCCAGCCACCAGCCCGTGTAGCCGTCCGGCTCGGTCACCGCGCGCCACGCGGCCGGGTCGGCGGCCATCATCGCCAACGCCCGCGGCCACCGGTCGCGGGCCACCAGGTCCAGGTCGCGGATGCCGAGCACGCGCGCGGGCGGCACGTCGAACGCGTCCCACCAGTAGCCCTCGTCGGCCAGGTCGTGGTCGGGTTCGGTGGGCGAGTCGTCCTCGACCACGGTGAACCCGTCGATCACGCCGACGTCGGTCAGCACCGACCGGGGCCACTCGGCGGCCACGGACGCGTCGAGCACGCCGAACGGCGCGTCGTCCTCCAGCACCTCCAGCAGCCGCGAGTCCGGCAGCACCAGCTCGTCGGCGCGCCGCCACTCGCCGTCCGCCGAGGGCAGGGCCAGCTCCGCGAGCCACGGCCGCCCGCCGGCCCGCGACACGAGCCGCAGCACGGTGCGCACCAGCTCGAGGCCGTCCGGCGCGGGGTCGTCCAGGCTGCGGTGCACGGCCTCGCGCACCGCGTCGGAGTCCAGCAGCTCGGCCGGGCCGGCCTCGGTCGCGCCCAGTCGCAGCAGCAGCGGGTGCGCCGCCTCCGGGTGCGCGATCCGCAGGCCCGGCACCGAGAACAGGTCCGCGTCGGTGCCGACCAACACGCCGCGCGGGCTGCTCACGAGCCGGCCGTCCACCAGCGGCACCGGCAGGCTGCCCAGCTCCTCGCGCGCGGTCGAGTCGACGTCCGCGACCGGGGTCAGCGCGTCGTACACCTGGCGCCACCACGCCGGGTCGCCGCCGACCCCGGCCAGCGCGGCGACCACTTCGGACACGCCGAGCCGCGGCACGTCCAGCGCCGCCAACGCCTTCGCGTGCGGCGGCAGCGTCAGCTCGTAGTCCAGCAGGCCGGGGACCACGTCCTCCAGCAGCTCGACCAGCTCGAACGACGCCAGGTCGAGCACCTTCGCGGTCGCCGGCGCGGCCCACTCGCCGTCGGCCAGCGGCAGCCACGGCGCGGTGCGCAGCGCGGCCAGGATCCCGGCCCGCAGCCGGTCGTCCACTTCGGACAGCGGGAAGCCGGGCAACGGCACCAGCGACGTCCGCTCCACCGCGGGCAGCTTCACCACCAGGTCCGGGTACGCCTCGGCCGCCCGCTCCAGCACGAACGACGCCGCCGCGCCCGCCAGCACCCGCCGCCGCGACGGCTCCACCGGCAGCGTCGCGATCAGCCGCGCGGGCAGCGACAGCTTCTCGTCGGTCGGCGTGGGCGCGTGCAGCACGTCGCCGGACAGCGGCTCGTCCATCGGCCACGCCCAGCACACCGACCACTGCGGCCGCGACTCGACCCCGGCGACCAGCTCGGCGGGCAGCTCGCCGCCGACCCGGTGCACCAGCCACCGCTGCTCGCCGGACGGCCCGGTCAGCACCACGACCCCGTCGGCCTCGGACCGCTCCCACGCGTCGTCGCCGACCTCGACCCGGCGCAGCCCCGGCAGGGCGAGCAGCAGGTCCGGCACCTGGGCCGCGAACTCGGCCAGCAGGCCGTCCGCGGGCGCCTTCAACGGCAGCCGCACCTCGGTGTCGAAGCCGTCCGGCAGGTCCGCCTCGTCGGACGGCCACACCAGCCGCAGCACCGGCACGTCACCACCCCGGGCGGACGCCAGCGACGGCACCGCCTCCCGGGTGCGGGCGGCGGAGAACGCCACCGCCCCCGACCTCGACACCACGCGCGGCTCGTCGGTCACCGCCAGCACGGCCGCGAACCCCACGCCGAACTGCCCCACCGTGTCGGCGGCCTTCGACGACGCGCGCAACGACGCCAGCGCCGCCACCCCGGCCGCGTCCAGCGGCGCGCCGGTGTTCGCGGCCCGCAGCTCGTCGCCCACCAGGGACAGCCGCAGCACGCCGGGCTCGTCGCCCGCCGCGTCGGACGCGTTCTGCGCCAGCTCCACCAGCAGCCGGTCGCGGTACCCGCCGAGCCGCAGGTCCTCCTCGGCGTTGGCGTCCTCCCGGAACCGGGTGGGCGAGCCGCGCCACGCGGCCAGCACCGACTCGCGCAGCGCCTCGGTGCCGAACGGGTCCGCGGTCACTTCCCGCTCTCGTCGGCCGGCGCGGCGTTGGCCTCCACGTCGAGCACCGCGTCGTCGTAGACGACCTCGGCGACCGGCACCAGCGGGCCGCCCTCGACCTCGACCTCCGAGTGCGCGCCGCAGCCGTACTCCACGTGCACCACGTGCCCGTCGGCCGGCGTCAGCTCGTTCGCGCACACCCCGAAGGCGGCGCCGAGCGACCCGGCGATCCGGGTGTAGAAACCGCAGGTCCCGCAGGTGGCGGGGGCGCTGCGGGCCATCTCGCTGCGCGGCCCGAAGTCACCGCCGTGCCAGCGCTGGGCGGCGTCCAGCACGCCCTCGCGGGACAGCACCCGCACCCGGCCCAGGCCCACCTCCCGGGCGACCTCCTCGACCGCCGGGTCGTCGGAGGCGACGTACCCAGGCGCGAGGCGCGGGTCGTCCTCCGGCGCGGGCAGCAGGTCGCCGACGCCCAGGTCGCCCGCCCGCACCCGCTCGTGCCACGGCACCCACTCGGGCGCGACCAAGGCGTCGTCGCCGGGCAGCAGCACGACCTCGCTCACCGACAGCGGCGTGCCGGGGCCCGCGAACGCGACCGTGACGGCCCAGTTCCAGCCGCGGTAGCCCGCGTGCTCGGCCTCGAACAGGTGAGTGGCCGACACCTCGTCCTCGGCGATGGTGCCCACGTGGTCGCCGACGCGTTCCGCGCCCGCCTCCTCTTGCGCGGCGGCTCGGGCGAGCCGGACTGCCGCGGGGTCGGCGAGCGCTGGATCGGGCTGCTGGGTCGGCGTGGCGGTCACGGGTGAATTGTGCCGCACGTCTTCGCAGCCCCGTGCACACGTGCCACCCTTTCGGACGTGCGGTGGCTCTCGGTGGCGGTGGTGCTCGTCCTGTCGGCGGCGTGCTCGACCCCTCCGAGCGGGTCAACGGGCACGCCGACGGGCGTGGAGGTGCTGGGCACGACGCCGCACGACCCGGGCGCGTTCACGCAGGGTTTGGAGCTGGTGGACGGCGTGCTCTACGAGGGCACGGGCCTGGCGGGGCAGTCGTCGCTGCGCCGGGTGGACCCGGCGACCGGCGAGGTGCGGCAGCGCGTCGACCTGCCCGCGCCCCTCTTCGGCGAGGGCATCACCGTGGTCGGCGACCGGATCTGGCAGCTCACCTGGCGTGACGGCGTGGCCATCGAGCGGGACCGCGACACGCTGGCGGAAGTGAGGCGGGTCACCTACCGGGGCGAGGGCTGGGGCCTGTGCCACGACGGCGACCGGCTGGTGATGAGCGACGGCAGCGACGAGCTGGCGTTCCGCGACCCCGGCTCGTTCGCCGAGACCGGGCGGGTCGCCGTCCGCCGCGACGGCGAGCCCGTCGAGCGCCTGAACGAGCTGGAGTGCGTGGCCGGGCAGGTCTGGGCGAACGTGTGGCAGACCGACGAGGTGGTGCGCATCGACCCGGCGACGGGCCGGGTCACCGCCACCGTGGACCTGAGCGGCCTGCGGCCCGCCGACGTGCCCGCCACCGACGTGCTCAACGGCATCGCGGCCGTGCCGGGCACCGACGAGTTCCTCGTCACCGGCAAGAACTGGCCGACGATCTTCCGGGTCCGCTTCACGACCGGGTGACCTACGGTCGGGCACGTGGACATCGACCTCGCCAACATCGCCCGCGCCGCCGAGACCGTCGACCCCGTCTTCCGCGGCACCCCGCAGTACGTGGACGAGCAGCTGTGCGCCGAGCTGGGCCGCCGGGTGCTGGTCAAGGTCGAGACCGTCAACCCGCTGCGCAGCTTCAAGGGCCGCGGCGCGGACTTCCTGGGCGCGAGCCTGCCGCCCGGACGCCCGGTGGTGTGCGCGTCGGCGGGCAACTTCGGCCAGGCCGTCGCCTACGTGGGCCGCCGCCGCGGCTTCCCGGTCGAGGTGTTCGTCTCGCGGTCCGCCGTGCGCGACAAGGTGCGCCGGATGAAGGCCCTCGGCGCGTCCGTGGTGGAGGTGCCGGGCGACTTCACCGCCGCCAAGGACGCCGCCCGCGAGCACGCCCAGCGCGTCGGCGCGGTGTTCGTGGAGGACGGCCGGGACGTCGCCGTCGCGGAGGGGGCGGGGAGCATCGCGGTCGAACTGCTGCGCGCCGGCGTGCGGATCGACACGGCCGTGGTGCCGGTCGGCGACGGCGCGTTGATCACCGGCATGGCCCGGTGGCTGAAGGAGCACTCGCCCGACACCCGCGTGGTCGGGGTGTGCGCCGAGGGCGCGCCCGCCGTGGCCCGCGCCTGGGCCGGCCGTCCGGTCGCCGACACGCCCGTGGACACGATCGCCGACGGGATCGCCGTCCGGGTGCCGGTGCCCGCCGCGATCCCCCGGCTGCGGGCGCTCGTGGACGACATGGTCCTGGTGCCCGACGACGCCATCCGGGACGCGATGTCGCTGGCCCGGACCGCGCTCGGGCTCGTGCTCGAACCGGCGGGCGCGATCGGCCTGGCCGCGATCGCCGCGGCCGACGTGCCGGGCGAGACCATCGCCACCGTGCTCACCGGGGGCAATGTGTGAGACAGCCCGCACCGGGTGAGGCAGGATTGGAGGCGTGACACCCCCTCGGCCGGAAGACCAGTCGCGGCGGTACCCGTGGGAGGACGACGAGTACAAGCCGCGCACCCGGCCGTACCCGACACCGGGACCCCCGCCGCCGCCCCGGGCGTCCGCCGGCTTCGCGCCGCCGCCCGACGACCAGCCGACCGCGCCGGCACCGCCGAAGAAGCTGACCGTCACCCGCGTCGCGTGGTTCCGCACCCGGCAGCTCAGCGGCCAGGCGCTGGCCGCGTTCCGCAAGGCCGCGCACGCCGACGGGGCCAAGCAGTCCGGGCTGTCGTCGCTGACCTACGCGGTGATGCTGAACTACGCGGCCGACGCGGCGATGGCCGTCGCCCTGGCCAACACCCTGTTCTTCTCCGCCGCCGCCGGCGAGAGCCGCGGCAAGGTGGCGCTCTACCTGCTGATCACGGTCGCGCCGTTCGCGCTGGTCGCGCCCGTCATCGGCCCGGCCCTGGACCGGATCCAGCACGGCAGGCGGGCGACCCTGGCGGCGTCCTGCGTCGTCCGGGTGCTGCTGTCGGTCGTGATGGCGCTGAACTTCGACAACTGGGGCCTGTACCCGGCGGCGCTGGGCAGCATGGTGCTGTCCAAGTCGTTCATGGTGCTCAAGGCCGCCATCACACCCCGCGTGCTGCCGCGCGAGATCACGCTGTCCAAGACCAACGCCCGGATGACCGTGTTCGGCCTGGCGGCCGGCGGTGTGTTCGGCGCGGTCGCGGCCGGTTTCGCCAACCTCTTCGGCTCACCGGGCGCGCTGTGGTTCACCGCCGTGCTGTGCCTGGCCAACGCCTACTACTGCCTGCGCATCCCGTCGTGGGTCGAGGTGACCGAGGGCGAGGTGCCCGCGTCGCTGCGCGCCCGGCCGCAGAAGCCGAAGCGCCAGGCCCTCGGCCGGACCGTCGTGGTCGCGCTGTGGGGCAACGGCTCCATCCGCATGCTGACCGGGTTCCTGATGCTGTTCGCCGCGTTCGTGGTGCGCGCCCAGACCGAGGGCGAGGCGTTCCTGCAGTTGCTGCTGCTCGGCGTCATCGCGGCGGCGGCCGGCATCGGCAGCTTCCTCGGCAACGCCGTGGGCGCGCGCATGCAGTTCGGCTCACCCGACCAAGTGGTCATCGGCTGCCTGGCGGCGGCGCTGGCGACCGTCGTCGTGGCCGCCGTCCTCCCGGGCCTGGCCACGGCCGCGATCGTGGGCCTGGTCGGCGCGACCGCGAGTTCGCTGGCCAAGGTGTCGCTGGACGCGGTGATCCAGAACGACGTGCCGGACGAGTCGCGCGCGTCCGCGTTCGGCCGGTCGGAGACGATCCTCCAGCTGGGCTGGGTGTTCGGCGGCGCGCTGGGCGTGCTGCTGCCGACGGAGTACTGGATCGGCTTCACCGTGCTGGCCGCGCTGCTCGCGATCGGCCTGGCGCAGACCGTCCAGACCAGGCGCGGCACGACCCTGATCCCGGGCCTGGGCGGCGACCGCCCCCTCCGGGCCGCGCCCGTCGTGCCGAGGGCGGGCACGTAGGCTCGACTGCCGTGCGCCGAGTCCTCATCCCCCTCGCACTGCTGGTCCTGGCCGGTTGCGCGGCCCCGACCGACCCCGAGGTCACGTTCTACGCCGACGGCAGGACGATCACCGTCCGGCCGTCCCAGTACTGCGACCTGCAGTCGGAGAACTGCGAGGTGGACGCGGACGCGGTCGGCGTGCTGCGCGTGCGCCCGGGCAAGCCGGTGCAGATCTCCGTGCCGGGCGACCTGGCCGAGAGCGCGTGGTCGGTCAAGTTCACCTACCGCAACGCCAAGGGCGAACCCCAGGAGCCACTGCGGAGCAAGCTCTTCACGGAACGCGACCCGCGCCACGCCTACACCCTCGTGCTGCCGAACCCCGACGACCAACTGGAGAGCGTCGAGGTCCAGCAATACGGCGCCCGCATCGAAGCCGGAACCGCCGGCGCATTCGACTTCGTCGCCAGGGGCACCTGGGTCGTCTCCATCGACGACCGCCACAACTAACCCCAGTCACCCCACCACAACCACCCCCGCCGGCCACCCACCCACAACAACCCCACCAACCCACCCCCAACGGACCCGCAGCCACCCCACCGAGGCTCGATTTGACATGGGTTCGGGTGCCTTAGGCTGGA